>JAFTYW010000022.1 GCA_017461245.1 Oscillospiraceae bacterium | reverse complement strand
GCAAATCTCTCTTTAAAAAAGAGAAAAAGACCACTTTCAAAAAAAGTGGCCTTGGCTTTCTTAGTAGCTCAGACGAGCTCTGCCCTTTGCACGTCTGCGTGCCAAAACTTTACGGCCGTTCTTTGTAGCCATTCTCTTCATAAAGCCGTGTTCTTTCTTTCTCTGAAGCTTTTTGGGCTGATAGGTTCTCAGCATGATCTATTCCTCCTAAAAAGTTGATCGGATGTTAAAATACTTTTGGCAGATTTCGCCTCTTACAAACAATCCTTATGCAATATAGCATTATATCCTATAAAGTGCCATAAAGTCAATAGTTTTTTTGTAAATTCGTTTTTAACAAAAACTCTAATTTTTCAACAAAATGGGGTTTTTGGCCGCTTTTTTTATTTTTTATACAACATAGTGTTATTTTTTCTTTTTAAAAAAATCTAAGCAGCTTGTCCGCTCTGCTCCCTAAATATATGTATTATATATAATATAAATATATATGCCAAAAAATTGCACATTTTTACTTGAAATTATATAGGTAAAATGTTATAATGTAAGAGATTAATATTTACCTTTATTTTTGATTTTAAGGAGGGTATTTATGGATTCCTTTTCGGATCTCTGGAAGGTCGTTTTAGACCATATAGAAAACGAATATGTCGGAAATAAACGCATTTCAAGCATAGCCTTCAGATTATGGATAGAAATTTTAGAGCCGGTAAGCCTTGAGGGTAATGTTGCTACCCTTAGCGTTAAGACCGTTTTTCAGAAAAAGACTATCGAGGAAAACTACACAAACCATCTACAGACTGCGCTCTACGAGATATTAGGCTTTGACGTTACTGTCAATATAATTTCTGAGGACGGACTTACCGACGTTCCCGAAAAGAACCGCCCGCTTCCCCCCGCTCAGCTTAAGGCCGGCGAGGATAATGAGGACTTTATCGAGAACGGCGGTTTTAAGTACACCTTCTCGTCCTTTATCGTGGGCCCCTCAAACCAGTTTGCACACGCCGCATGCGTTTCGGTTGCAACAAACCCGTCCCAGACCTACAACCCGCTTTTCCTTTACGGCGATTCGGGACTTGGTAAGACCCACCTTTTGTATTCGATATTCAACGAAATAAAGCGCCGCAGACCCAACACCAGAATTATCTACACCTCGGCAGAGCAGTTCGGCTCTGAGCTTATCGAGGCGCTGCAGAAAAATAAGCAGGATCATTCCTTTACCGATCATATTGCTCCCTTTAAAGAGAAGTACCGCTCGGCTGACGTTCTCTTAATGGACGATGTTCAGTTCCTTATCGGCAAGCCGCAGACTGAGGAAGAGTTTTTCCACACCTTTAATGCGCTCTATCAGGCGGGCAAGCAGATAGTTTTCACTTCGGACAGGCCGCCTAAGGATATGGTGTCCTTAACCGAAAGGGTAAGAAACCGCTTTGAGATGGGCCTGCTTGCCGACATTCAGCCACCCGATTTTGAAACCAGAGTCGCAATAATTAACAGAAAGGCCGAGGCTCTGGGGCTCGAAATTTCGGGTGAAGTTACTGAGTTTATTGCAAACCGCTTAAAGAGCAACATCCGTCAGCTTGAGGGCGTTGTTAAAAAGATGAACGCCTATTATATGTTTGAGGGACAGTCGGCTTCGCTCTTAACCGCGCAAAACTCTATAAGAGACGTCTTAAATTCAGACCAGCCTGTTTCTGTAACTGTTGACAAGATAATAAGCGAGGTCGCAAAGACCTTTAACGTATCTGTCGAAGACATTCGCTCCAAAAAGAGAACCAGCGAGGTTTCAGAGGCAAGACAGATAGCTATGTATATTATGAGGGAGACCACCCAGCTTTCCCAAAAAGCTATCGGAAGTGAGTTTAACGGCAAGGATCACACCACCGTTATTTATGCCATCTCGACTGTTAAAAAATTAATGAAAGAGGATCATCATAAAAAGCGTCTTATCTCAGACATAATTAAAAATATCCGCGGTAAATAGCCGTTTTTCACACTTTCCACACAGTTTTCCACAAGGTTACTTTAGTTTACATAATTCTTAAAGTTTTCCACAAGTTACTAGTTTTCCACCGTTAAAAACTTTGTGAGTATTTTTTAAAAAAGTTTTTCACATTTTTATTTAACACTTTCAAGATTTTTTCAACATTCAAAATTTAATAACTTTGGGGCGGTTTTCGGCAGTGCCAAGCCAAAACAAAAAGTTTTCAACATTTCCACCGCCTCTATTACTAATAAAACTAATAATATAATACTTACACACAAAAAAGAAAGGACGAACTGCCTTGAAAATAATTTGCAACAAGGAAGAAATGAAATCTGCCGTTACAAAGGTTATTGGAGCGGTCAGTCAGAAGTCTGCAATATCCGCCATTGAAGGCATTCTTTTAAAAAGCTACGGGAATACCCTCTTTTTAGCGGGCTACGATCTTGAGATCGGAATTACCGCAACCATTCCTGCAAGGGTGCAGAGAGAGGGAGACGTTATTTTTCCCGCAAAGCTGCTTTTAGAGATGCTGGTTAAAATGGACGGCGAGGAAGTTGCCTTTGATATGGACTCTAAGTACGTCTGCACCATCGAGAGCGGCAAGGCTCAGTTTGTAATTATGGGAATTGCGGCCGACGAGTTTCCCGACCTGCCCTCCTTAAGTATCGACAATTACTTTACTCTCTCGCAGGGCGAGCTGAGGGATATGATAAATCAGACCTTCTTTGCAATAGCTATGACAGAGCAGCGCCCTGTTCACACAGGCTCTAAGTTTGACATTAAAAACGGTTACTTTAATATGATATCTGTCGACGGCTTTAGGCTTGCTCTCTGCAAGAGAAAGATCGAGGAGATAGGCGAAAAGAGCTTTGTTGTGCCCAGAAAGACGCTAAACGAGCTTATGAAGATTCTTAGCGACGATTATGACGAGAAGATCTCAATAAATCTTTCTAAAAAGCACATTATTTTTGAGATAGACAACTACACAGTCATTTCCCGTCTTTTAGAGGGAGAGTTTTTAGACTATGAAAAGGCTATCCCCTCAACAAGCACTACTAATGTAAGAATTCAGAGAAGAATTTTTATAGAGTGCTTTGAGCGCGTTGCCGTTGTTACCGAGGAAAAGCTCATAAACCCCGTAAGACTGCTTTTCTCTGATAACAAGGTATATATCGACTGCGCCACCTCGCTTGGCAGAATCAAAGAGGTCCTGCCTGCCGAGATAAACGGCCCAGACGTTGAAATTGGCTTTAACAACCGCTATCTGTTAGAGGCGCTTAAAAACTGCAAGAACGACGAGGTCATCATCTGCTTAAACCGCGCTGAAAACCCCGTTAAGATAATCCCGCCCGAGAGCGATGATTACACCTTCCTTGTTCTGCCTATGAGGTTAAATAAGTATGAAAACTGAGGTAAAAATTAGGACCCCTTATATCGAGCTTGACAGTTTTCTTAAATTTGCATCTCTCGTTTCGACAGGCGGTGAGGCAAAGCTCATAATTCAGAACGGCGAAATTTTGGTAAACGGAGAGGTCTGCACCATGAGAAAGAAAAAGCTCTACCCCGGTGACGAGGTGGGCTTTGAGGGGCGTAAATTCTCCGTTGTAGGATAAAGAAATGATACTGAAGTCTATAGAAATTAAGAATTTCAGAAATCTTAAGAGTGTGCGCCTTTCTTTTAACCCCAAGGTAAATATAATTTACGGCAAAAATGCTCAGGGTAAGACTAATTTGCTTGAAGCAATATGGCTCTTATCGGGTAACAAGAGCTTTCGCGGAGCTTTGGACCGCGAGCTTGCCGCTTTCGGTGAGGAGAGCTTCTTTATCGGCGGCGTTTTCGAGAACGACGGCGAGGAAAGCGTTCTTAAAATAGGCACCAGCATTTTAGGAGAAAAGGCTACAAAAAAGGTCTATAAAAACGGAAAGACCTTTGCATCTAACAGGGCGCTACTCGGCTCTGCTCAGATGACGGTCTTTTCGCCCGACGACCTTACGCTTATTAAGGAAGGCCCTGCTGGGCGCAGAAATTATTGCGACATTATTTTGGCGTCGCTTTTCCCCGCATATGCAAAGACGCTAAACCGATACAACCGCATTGTAATGCAGAAAAACGCTCTGCTTCGCGATGAGGCGCCGAGTGAGCAGATAGAAATATGGAGCTCTCAGCAGGCGCTTTTCGGCGCCAGCGTTACTAAGAGCAGAAGCGAGCTTATAAAAAGGCTGCTGCCCTACGCGCAAAAGAGCTTTTTCGATATGGCGGGCAAAACCGAGCAGCTTGAAATCGAGTATCAAAGCACAGTTTGCGATAATGTTGAGGTAAGCGAGGCTGAGATAGCCGAAAAATTTTTTGAAAAGCTTAAATTAAACTCTTACAAGGAGTCGGCGGCGCTCTCTTGCCTTTACGGCCCGCACCGCGACGAGATCTTAATTAAGATAAACGGCAAGGATGCCCGTCAGTTTGCTTCCCAAGGTCAGCAGAGGAGCGCGGTTCTGGCGCTGCTTTTAGCAAAAACCGAACTGATACGCGAGCAGACTAAAAAAGCCCCGCTCGTGCTCCTTGACGACGTTATGAGCGAGCTTGACGAGGGGCGGCAGAAATATCTCTTAGAGAGGATCGACGATTTTCAGGTCTTTATAACCTGCTGTCAGGACGAGCTTTTTAAGAAAAGCGATAAACAGACATTTTTTGTCGAAAACGGTCAGATAGAAAAAAAGGAGTAAACAATGTTTTTGCATCTTGGAAACGAATGTGTTGTTAAAAAGGCCGACATAATCGGTGTCTTTGACATTGAAAACACCTCGGTCTCAAAGGACACCAAGGCTTTTCTTGCGGCCGTTTCTAAAATGGGCGAGGTGGTTTATGTAACGAATGAGCTGCCCAAAAGCTTTGTGGTCTGCGAGCGGGACGGCAAGATAACGACATATATCTCCCAAATTTCTGTTGCGACCTTAAGAAAAAGGGACAACATTCAAGAATTTTCACTATAGAATTATTTTTTACTTTAAAATAGAAAATGCAAAACCGAAAAAACGGAGGAAAAAAAGTGGAGCAGGTAAAACAGGCTTACGACGAAAATCAAATACAGGTGCTGGAGGGTCTTGAGGCGGTTAGAAAACGCCCCGGTATGTATATCGGCTCAACAGGCCCGAGAGGTCTTCACCATCTCGTTTACGAGATCGTTGACAACTCTATCGACGAGGCACTTGCAGGAGAATGTAATTTAATTACGGTTGAAATTCTGCCTGATAACATAATAAGAGTAACCGACGACGGCCGTGGTATCCCGACCGGTATTCATCCAAAACAGAAAATATCCACTGTCACCGTTGTTTTCACTGTTTTGCACGCAGGCGGTAAATTCGGCGGCGGCGGATATAAGGTTTCGGGCGGTCTGCACGGCGTTGGCGCCTCGGTTGTTAACGCGCTCAGTGAATATTTAGAGGTAAAGGTCTATCAAAACGGCAAAATCCACTACCAGCGTTTTGAAAGAGGCGTTCCCTGCGATGAGGCTAAGGTAATCGGTGATACCGATAAGCGCGGAACCGAGATAATTTTCAAGGCCGACGCTCAGATCTTTGAGGAGACCGAGTACGATTACGAAACTCTGCTTACAAGACTTCGCGAGCAGGCATTCTTAAACGCCGGAATTAAGATCGAAATTTCCGACAAGCGCGATCCCGAGAATGAAATAAAAGAATTTCTGCACTACGAGGGCGGTGTCAGCAGCTTTGTTGATTTTATTCACAAGCGCCGCAGCCTTGAGGTCCTGCACGACGATATCATCTATATGCAGGGTCAGAAGGGCGACAGCATTGCCGAAATTGCAATGCAGTACAACGACAGCTACAACGAGCTTGTGCTGACCTTTGCAAACAACATTCACACCACCGACGGCGGTACACACGAGGAAGGCTTTAAGAGAGCGCTTACCAAGGTTTACAACGACTATGCCAGAAAGAACGGCATTTTAAAGGATAAGGACAAGAACTTCTCGGGCGAGGACGTCAGAGAGGGACTTACTGCGGTAGTTTCGGTAAAGCTTACCGAGGCGCAGTTTGAGGGGCAGACCAAGGCAAAGCTCGGCAACACCGAGATAAGAACCCTTGTTGACTCACTTATCACAAAGAAGCTCTCGGAATACCTTGAAGAAAATCCCAGCGTCGCAAGAACGGTTATGGATAAGATCCTCTCGGCCTCGAGAGCAAGAGAGGCAGCAAGAAAAGCAAGAGAGGTCGAGCGTCGCAAAACGGGTCTTGACTCGGCTTCACTTCCCGGCAAGCTTGCTGATTGTTCAAGTAAAGAAAGAATGTCGACCGAGATATTCATCGTCGAGGGAGACTCAGCGGGCGGCAGTGCCAAGAGCGGCCGTGATAGAAGATTCCAGGCTATCTTAGCTCTCTGGGGCAAGATGTTAAACGTCGAAAAAGCAAGGCTTGACAAGGTCTACGGAAACGATAAGCTTACCCCTGTAGTTCTTGCTCTCGGTTGCGGACTCGGCGAGGACTTAGACCTCTCCAAGCTCCGCTACGGCAAGGTCATTATCATGGCCGATGCCGACGTCGACGGCTCGCACATCAGAACTCTGCTTCTGACATTCTTCTTCCGCTTTATGCGCCCGCTTATCGAGGAAGGACACGTTTACTTTGCTCAGCCACCGCTCTTTAAGCTTGAGCGTGGCAAGCAGGTAAGGTACGCATTCAGCGACGAGGAAAGAGATCAGTATATCGCCGAGCTTTCTGAGGGCGACGAGTCATTACGCAGCAAGATAGGCATTCAGAGATATAAGGGTCTCGGTGAGATGGACCCCGAACAGCTTTGGGAAACCACAATGGATCCCCAGCGCAGACAGATGGTCAAGGTTACTATGGAGGACGCCGTTAAGGCCGACGAGATATTCACTATTCTGATGGGCGACAAGGTCGAGCCGAGAAGAGAGTTTATCGAAAAGAACGCCAAGTTCGTAAATAACCTCGATATCTAAGGAGCAGAAAAATGCAGGAAAATATGACCGCTCCCCTTTTTGAGATCGAGTATTCCTTAAACAGCAAGAGCGCAGAAGCCTCTATTTTAGAGCACCACTCTGTTAAGTCCAGAACAAAAACCATAGCGCAGATTGCGGTACTTTCAGCTATTTCTCTGCTCTTTGCAGTCGATGTGATGATCAGCTTTGACTCTATGAAGCTGTTTATGATTGCTGTTTGCCTTATATGCATTGCCTTTATAGTTTTCACTCCGAGAACGCAGGCAAAGGATATGAGCGCCAAATTCGGCGAGGGAAAGAACTTTAAACTGACCCTTTATGTCGATAAGGTCACAGTTTCAAACGGCGACACAAACACCGAGCTGTATCTCAGCAGAGCAAGGATCTCAGAAACAGAGAATTTCATATATTTTGAGGCAGAAAAGAGAATGTTCTCTGTTCCCAAAAGCTTTTTAAGCGAGGCTCAAAAGGAATGTTTCGACAGGTTTTTACAGCAAAACCCTCAAATCAACTATAAAAATTACAACAAAAAGTAATATTTGCATTTAAATAT
Source organism: Oscillospiraceae bacterium (assembly GCA_017461245.1). Lineage (GTDB taxonomy): Bacteria > Bacillota > Clostridia > Oscillospirales > Ruminococcaceae > SIG578. The sequence goes on along the minus strand of JAFTYW010000022.1, from coordinate 54,382 downwards.
ACAAAATGTAAATTTAAGAAAAGGAAAAAGTGCAAATGAGTAAGCAAGACAAAGCTAATCACAACAGCGACGAGCAGTATTTCAGAGACGACTCTATGCAGACCATTCATCAGGTCGACATTGTAAGCGAGATGAAAAAATCTTATCTCGACTATTCAATGTCGGTCATTATCGGCCGTGCCCTGCCCGACGTGCGAGACGGACTTAAACCGGTACACAGAAGAATTATGTATACAATGAATGAAAATTCTCTGTACCCCGACAAGCCCTACCGTAAGTGCGCCGACACAGTAGGTTCTGTTCTGGGTAGATACCACCCACACGGCGACGCGGCGGTCTACGACGCAATGGTCCGTATGGCGCAGGACTTTTCTCTGCGTTACCCGCTCGTTGACGGTCACGGAAACTTCGGTTCGGTAGACGGCGACCCCGCCGCTGCATACAGATACACCGAGTCGAGAATGAGCAAGCTCTCAATGGAGCTTCTTGCCGATATCGACAAGGACACCGTCGATTTCGTTTCAAACTACGACGACAGACTTCGCGAGCCCTCTGTTCTCCCCTCTCGTTTTCCTAACCTCTTAGTTAACGGTTCGGACGGTATTGCCGTTGGTATGGCTACCAATATCCCGCCCCACAATTTAAAAGAGGTATGCGACGGCATCTGTTATTTAATCGACAACCCCGACGCTGAGCTTGCCGATCTAATGGAGTTTGTAAAAGGACCCGACTTCCCCACAGGCGGCATAGTTATGGGCAGAGCGGGAATCCGCGCCGCTTATGCAACAGGCCGCGGCAAGATAATTCTGCGCTCCAAGGCAGAAATTGAGGAAGATAAGAGCGGAAAGTTTAAGATAGTTGTAACCGAAATTCCCTACCAGGTAAACAAGGCTCGCCTTATCCAGTCGATTGCCGAGCTTATCAAGAATAAGAGAATTGAGGGCATCTCCGACCTACGCGACGAGTCCGACAGAGACGGACTGAGAGTTGTTATCGAGCTTAAGCGCGAGGCAAATCCGCAGGTAGTTTTAAATCAGCTTTACTCATACACCCAGCTTCAGATTACATTCGGCGCAATTATGCTGGCCATCTGCGACGGTCAGCCCAAAGTCCTTTCCTTAAAGGAAATGATGAACTATTATATCGACTTCCAGAAGGAAGTTATCGTTCGCAGAACCAAGTTTGACTTAAAGAAGGCGCAGGACAGAGCCCACATTTTAGAGGGTTACGTTATTGCGCAGGATAATATTGACGAGGTCGTCTCGATACTGCGCCGCTCAAAGAGCATCCCCGAGGGTAAGGAAGCCCTTATGGAGCGCTTTAACCTCTCCGACGTTCAAGCAACAGCAATCGTTCAGATGCAGCTTGGCCGCTTAACAGGTATGGAGCGCAATAAGATCGAAGAAGAGCTTGCCGCAATCAGAAAGAAGATCGAAGAGCTTCTTGCCATTCTTAATGACGAAAACCTCGTTCTTGCCATTATCAAGGAAGAGCTTACCGCTATTTCCAATAAGTACGGCGACGAAAGACGCACCGCAATCGAGAACATCAGCGGCGAGGTCGATATTGAGGACCTTATCCCCGTTGAAAACAGCGTTGTAACCTTAACCCACTTCGGTTACATCAAGAGAATCCCTGCCGACACCTACAGAACTCAAGGCAGAAGCGGCCGAGGCGTTTCGGGTATGACAAGACGCGAGGACGACTTTGTTGAGGAAATGTTCGTCGCATCTAGCCACGATTACGTTCTCTTTATCACCGAGAGCGGCAAGATGTTTAGACTTAGGTGCTTCGAGATTCCCGAGAGCAGCAGAACTGCAAAGGGAACTAATATCGTAAACCTACTGCCTATCGAAAACGGCGAGAGAATTGCCGCTATGATACACTTATCAAACCTTGACGACGAGGATAAATATCTCGTTATGGCAACCGAAAAGGGTATCGTTAAGAGAACTAAACTTACTCAGTATAGAAACATCCGCAAGAACGGACTTATTGCTCTGAACTTGCGAGAGGATGACCGCCTCTGCGCCGTAAGGCTTACAGGCGGCGAGGACACTCTGCTTATCGCAACCCGCAAGGGTAAAGCCGTAAGATTTAACGAGAGCGATGTCCGCGCTATGTCGAGAACTGCAACCGGCGTTCGCGGAATCAGACTTCGCGGCGACGATAATGTCGTTGCCTTCACCGTTGTTAAAGACGGCGAGTACCTCGTAACCATCACCGACAAAGGCTATGGCAAAAAGTGCGATCCCGACCAGTACAGAGTCCAGTCGAGAGGCGGCTCGGGCGTTATCAATTACCGCACCGACGAAAAGCGCGGCGAGGTTTGCGGCGTTCGCAGCGTAAATGACGAAGACGACCTTATGATGATCTCTGATAACGGCGTCATCATCCGCATCCGTTTGTCTGACATCAATGTTTCCTCGAGAAACACCCTCGGCGTCCGCGTAATGCGCGTAGACGAGGGTTGCAAGGTTGCAGCATTTGCCAACGTCGAGCACGATGAGGAAGCCGAAACCGAGCAGGTCGAAAAGCTTTCTGAGGAAGAACTTAAGGCTCAGGAGTTAGAGGCCGCCGCTGAGGATGCAAAGGCTACCGCTCAAGCCGACGAAACTCCCGACGATGACGAGGCTGAGGTCGAAGCAACCGAGGAATAAGAAAAATCCTATTCCCCGCCCCGTAAAATCAATAACAAATTGTAATATAAAACAAATTTATTACAAATAGTAAAACCTCGTGATTGCCTCACGGGGTTTTTCATTTTAAAAATATAATGCTTTCTGCTTCGCCCATCACACAATATAAATGCATATAATAAATATAATTTTGTAGGGACGATTCACGAATCACCGTTTTTATATTCACCATTTCCAAAACATAAGAAATTTAAAAAATGAAATAAACTTGTTTTTGCAACGCGGACAGAAAAAATATTCGCAAGATTCGCACTCTTTTTCGCTGTGCTCCTCGATACAGCACATATAATATCCGCACTCATCACAACAGCACTCTATCCGCCTGCCTTTTTTATCAAAGTGACTGCCGTTACCAAAGCAGTCCCTGCCCAAATTCCCAGGCGTAAGTTTTGTCCCCGTGACATCTCTAATCATTAGCTTTCTCCCTTATGTATATAAATAAAAAAGTGCGCCCCATCAAGAGACGCACCGAAAAACGCACCCCTCAATGTTACCACACATTCTGCACAAAGTCAGGAGAGGGAATACATTTTTACCAATAGTATTCCCTGACAATGTGCATATTAAAATGTGTGGTATAGTTATTATATCATACCCGAATTTATTTGTAAATATTTAAATTGTAGCAATAATTTGTAAAACAAAAACGGGCGACCTATGGCTTTTTCTTATGGTCGTCCCTTTTTATAGCCGAGTTGTTTTTTGCGGGCGCTTCGTGAAGCGCCCCTACAAATTAAAATTAACGTATGTTTTAAATTTTGTATGGCACGGCGATTTTCGACGTGCCGTTTTATATTTGTTTTTGTAGGGAATGGATTTATCCATTCCGTATATGCGGGAGGGCACAGAGGCCCTCCGTTTGCGGTGCCCGAAAATTTTTCGCTTTTTGCTCAAATTTTCGACCGCTGCACCCGTTTATGCCTCGCTTCATCTCGCTCTGCGAGCGCTTCGGCAACACGCCCCTACGGTGTAAATCCAACATTCAATGTAATTATGTAGGGAACGACCTATGTGTCGTTCCGCAAAAAAGAATATACTCGTGCAATAAACTGCAAAATTATCTTGATTACGGTGAAAAAATGTGTTAAACTAACATATATATCTCTGTTTGGAGGAAAATAAAGTGCTTGACATTAAATTTGTGAGGGAAAACCCCGAAATAGTTAAAGAAAACATCAAAAAAAAGTTTAAGGACGCAAAGCTTCCGCTAGTTGACAAGGCAATCGAGCTTGACGAAAAAAAGCGTGCCGCAATCAGCGAGGCGAGTGAACTTAGAGCTAACAGAAATAAGATAAGCCGCGAGATCGGCGCTCTCATGTCTCAGGGCAAAAAGGACGAGGCTATGAAGATGCGCGAGCTGGTTTCAACCCAGGCCGCCCGCCTTGCCGAGCTTGAAAAGCTCGAGGCTGAGTATGAGGCTGAGCTTAAAGAAACCATGATGAAGATTCCCAACATTATTGACGAGTCGGTGCCTTTGGGCGCAAGCGACGAGGAAAATGTTGAGGTTCAGCAGTACGGCGAGCAGACAAAGGTAGACTTTGAGATTCCCTACCACACCGACATTATGGCTCACTTTAACGGCATCGACAAGGAAGCCGCAGGAAAGGTCGCAGGCGAGGGCTTTTACTATCTTATGGGAGACATTGCAAGGCTTCACAGCGCAGTTCTCTCCTATGCACGTGACTTTATGATAGACAAGGGCTTTACCTACTGCGTGCCGCCCTTTATGATAAGAAGCAACGTTGTAACAGGCGTTATGAGCTTTGAGGAAATGGACGCTATGATGTATAAGATCGAGGGCGAGGACCTCTATCTTATCGGCACCAGCGAGCACTCGATGATAGGCAAATTTATCGACACCATCACCCCCGAAACCTCTCTGCCCCTTACCTTAACCAGCTATTCCCCCTGTTTCAGAAAAGAAAAGGGAGCGCACGGCATTGAGGAGCGCGGTATTTACAGAATTCACCAGTTTGAAAAGCAGGAAATGATAGTTATCTGCAAGCCTGAGGAGAGTATGGAGTGGTTTAACAAGATGTGGAGCTACTCTGTAGAGCTGTTCCGCTCGCTCGATATCCCCGTTCGCACCTTAGAGTGCTGCTCGGGAGACCTTGCTGACCTTAAGGTAAAGAGCTACGACGTCGAGGCTTGGTCACCTAAACAGCAGAAGTACTTTGAGGTCTGCTCTTGCTCCAATCTTGGCGATGCTCAGGCAAGAAGACTTGGAATCAGAGTTCGCGGCGAGGACGGCAGTAAGTACCTTGCCCATACCTTAAACAACACAGTTGTTGCTCCCCCGAGAATGTTAATTGCATTTTTAGAGAACAACCTCGAGTTTGACGGTGAGAAGTTTAAGATCAGAATTCCCGAGGCTCTGAGAGCCTATATGGGCGGCAAGACCGAGATCTGCGAAAAATAAAACACAAAAAGGACACCGATAAGGTGTCCTTTTTTAATGGAAAACGAAAAGTTGAAAATTTATAAATACGGTTAATTTAAATTTGTAGGGAACGGCCTCCCGGACGGTCCACAAAGCTTAAGCAGACGATATGGAGGACCGTCCGGGAGGCCGGTCCCTACAAGGTAAAATAGGAAATTGTATTTTAATTTTGGGTTTTGCTGACGCAAAACCTTCCTAACCTCTTCACTATTCACTCTTAACAAAAAAAGGAACCCTCTCGGGTTCCCTTTTTTAGTTGGAATAATTCTTAACCGTTTCCTTATAGGTCGAGATTATGTCGCGCAGCAGGTCAAACTTTTCAAAATCGCTGTTGTAAACGATGTTTACCTCGCGCATCATACTGAAATTCTCAATAGGCAGTGCGGCAATCTTGCCCTTTTTAAGCTCGTCAAGGCAGGCCGACTGCGGCAGAACAGAAACCCCGAAGTTGCGGCGCACCAGATCCTTGATGGTTGCAACGTTGTCGACCTCTAATATAACGTTGAAATCGGCAATGTCCATATTATTGCTCTGCAGGTGTGAAACAAAGAGGTTTTGGGTGTTGGAACTGGCAAGGCGCAGAATCAAGTTTTCCTTTTTGATCTCATCAACCGTTACAAGCCCCTTTTTTGCCAGCGGGTGACCGACCCTGGTAACAAGCATAAGGCAGTCGGTGTCAAGCAGGGTGTAGCGCAGAGAGCTGTCGTTGCTCCTGCCCTCAACTATGGCAAGGTCGATCTCAAAAGTCCTCAGCTTGTCATAAAGATTACTTATAGTGTCAGTAACCATTTTTATGTGCACGCCCTTGTGCTCAGAGGTGTACTTTGCAAGCGCCTCGGCGATAGGGTTACTCTCAGAGGTGTGAGTTATTCCAACCGAGAGCGACGAAACCCCCGACTTTTCCTTTGTGATGGCCGACTTCATATTCTCGTAAAGGGTGAACATTCTCTCGGCGTAATGCACCGCAATTTCGCCCTCCGGCGTGGTTAGTAGCTCGTTATTTACCCTGTCAAATATCTTTACGCCAAGCTCCTCTTCAAGCTGGCGGATGTGCTGGCTCACTGCGGGCTGGGTAAGACTAAGCTGCTTTGCTGCCTCGGTGTAGCTCTTTAATTGGGCGACCTTTAAAAGTGACAGTATTTTTTGGTTTAACATTTTCTCCGCTCCATAACAAAAATTTATGGGATAGTGCTAAATTATAATTTGACATTATGCATAGTTTCTTGTAGTATATTATAAAATGATAAAAAAGTCAATAACGGCATCGAAAAAATATGCGGTGGCGTTTTTCTTTTTTAGACAAACCGAAGGAGAAAAAAGAAATGATTACATTTTTCGACAATTTCCTTAATAATGTTACACTTATGCAGGAGCTGGGATTCTTTATAAGAATTGTAGTTGCAGGCTTGTGCGGCTCGTTTATCGGCCTTGAGCGTACCCGCAGATTTAAAGAGGCGGGAATCAGGACTCATATTCTTGTTGCCTGCGCATCGGCTCTTATGATGATCGTTTCTAAGTACGGCTTTGCCGACCTGCAGTTTGGTGACAATTTTTTTGCTGGCATAGATGGTGCTGACGCTTCGAGAATTGCTTCTCAGGTTGTTACCGGCATCAGCTTCTTGGGCGCAGGTGTTATCTTTAAGCACGGCGCGTCGGTAAGAGGCCTTACAACCGCCGCAGGAATATGGGCAACCTCGGGAATCGGCCTTGCAATCGGTGCGGGAATGTATCTTGAAGGTATTTTTGTCACCATTCTTGTTATATTCTCTCAGCTTATTATGCACAAGCTCACACTTGGCAGAGATAGCGTTGAAACTATTTCGGTAAATGCGACCGTTAAGGACCCCGACCTGTTCAGAACAAGCTTTGAGGAAAAGATGTCAGAAAAGGGTGCAAAGATTACATATGTTTCTATCGCAAAGAGCCCCAATCAGACCACTTCTTATAAAATCACTCTTGTTCTTTCAAGAAAGCACAATTTGAGCGACATCGTGCTTGACACCGAGGGCGATCAGAACATTGTAATGTTCTCAGCCTCCCCCGCAGGAGTAAATTAAGTAATAAGTAAAAAAGGAACCCGAGAGGGTTCCTTTTTTTGTTATGTGGGGATGTTTACGATTCCTGTAAAAAGGGGCAGGCCGTTTGGCGAGGTTATCACAAACATAAAGGGGCGGTTTAATACAAAGTCAAATTCCTTGCCGAGTGAAATGCCGCCGCCCGTCAAGGTAAACACCGTGTATGCCGCAGCGATGCAGCCCTCCTCGTCTATCTTAACTCTCGCTCCGTGCAGCGCATCGGAAACGATAACGTCGGTGTCGTCGGTAAGGGGTGAAAAGTCCGAGGTCTCAAACTCAAAAATATCGGTTACGCCGAGGTTTTTAAGGCCGTCCCGAAGCCTTATCTGCGACGAAACGTCAAATTTTGGAACCGAAATGTTTATTTTCGAATCATGAATTTCCTCGGCTCCGTCCTTGCCGTTTGTCGAGATAAATTTGAGTGCGTCCTTGTCGGAGGCAAGCTTGCTAACGTCTACATCCTCGTCGGGTAGCATAAACCACATTTCGCCCTGATGGTTGTTAAAGCTTATCTTGGCGGCCGAAAAGTTGTCGCCTACGTAAAAGCTGTCATTTAAGGTCTGGTTCATAAACTCGCAGGTGAGCTCACCACTTTTTGCCTTAAAAATATCCTGCGTGTTGTCCTCTTCTCTGAACCACTCGCTCCACTTTGCGCTGAAATATAGGGTGGTCGCCAGCATCATAACTGTGTCGGAGTAGGTTTTTATCTCGCCTATCTGACCCTCTAAAAGATTTCCCGTTTGCTCATTGAGCCAGTCTTGAATGGCTTTGTTGTATTCGGGCGTTCCCATTTCGCCGCTAAAGCTTGATGCAAAATAGTTTTCAGCAAGGCTTTTTAGGGTCTTTTCCTTGTAGGAAAGGTCGTTTCGAAGCCACATTGAGCTTGCAAGCAGGCTCGTATATGTGCCGTCGTCATTATAGCAGGCGTTCCAGACGTAGTTTGCTTGCTCTCGCAGGGCTTTAATATCGTCGTAGCCGAGCAGGTCTAAGATCTGCTGGCGGCTCTGCCCGTCGGTAACCTCGGTGAGCATGGCAAGCGCCATGTAAACGTTAAGCGGCGAGTAAACAAGGTTTTCCTCCCCCGAATTTGACAAAAATTCGGGGATGCTGCTGTTTAAAAAGCTCGAAATGTCAACGCTGTTTCCGTATTTTTGCCGTTTTTCCACCAGTTGCTTGTACCAAGCATCCTCTGCGGCGGCGCCGTAGTTTTCCTCGTCGGGATACTTAATCTGCTCGGGGTACTGCGCCTGCGCGAGCACGCCCGCCTTTGCCGAAACGTCAATGGGGGTCTTGTCGGGCGAGAAGAAAAGAGTAGCGCCAATAATCAGCACCAAAGCCGCCGCCACGCTGGGAATGAGCCACTTTTTGCGGGCGGTTTTCTTTTTAAGTCTGGGTTTATTTGCGCTTTCTATAAGGTCGTCGCCTATATGACCTATCGCGTCAATAATTTTCTTTGATTTCATACCGTTACACCTTCCTTTTCTAAACGGATGGATAGCTTTTGGCGTGTTCGGTAAAGCTGAGTCTTTACCTTGCTTTTGCTGTAGCCGAACTTATCGGCAAGCTGAGCCACAGAGCAAAAATAAAAGTAGCGGCAGACAAAGAGGTCGCGCTCGTCTGTCTCGAGCGTGCGTAAAAACGAGTCGATAATTTCGGCAAGGGACTTTTCGCTTAAAGCCTGGTCTATGCTCTTACCGTCAGAAATACAGTCGTCAAGCTCGGATATTAAAACTGTTACCGAGCCACTTCCGCGCTTCTTAGCCGTTTTCTCCCGCCATTTTTTAAGCGAGAGGTTGCGGGTTAATTTGGATAGGTAAGCGCCGAGCTTTTCGGGCCTCTGCGGCGGAATGCTATTCCACGAGGCAAGATAGGTATCGTTAACACACTCCTCGCTGTCCTCGCGGTTTCTTAAGATATTCTCCGCAACCGAAAACAGAAGCCGCTCGTATTTTGCCTTGACGGCACTTAGCGCACCGTCATTTCTCTGCCAAAATAGCTCAACTATCTTTATGTCATCCATCTGTGTCACCTCCGCACTTTAAAAAGGCCTTTCACTATATAACTACCCTTTTTTAAAGAAAGGTTACAAAAGTAAATTGAGAATTGAAAATGAAAAATGAAAAATTATTATTTGTAGGGACCGGCGTCCCCGACGGTCCACAAGGATTAAATCTAACGTTGTTGAGGACCGTCGGGGACGCCGGTCCCTACGATATTATATAAATTATATAAATTAAGCAAACAAAAGCGGCGCATAGCCCGAAATAATTCCCAAAGCTGCCGCGAGGGCGATAACTAAAATGGGGTGGATCTTCTTTTTCTTGTTAAGAATAAGAGGCAGGCAGATGGCGAAAATAACTGCGCCACATAAAAAGTCGTAGCTTGTGATAACTTCCAAAAAGGGCGCAGGCTCTGCGGGGATGAAAACGGTTGCCGCCGCGGTAAGCACCGCCGAGCCGATAAGGCCGATAGCGGCGGGGCGCAGACCCGAAAGAACGCCGTTTACCACGCGGCTCTCTTTAAACTTTTCATAGCATCGAGCCACGATAAGAATAACGATAAACGAGGGCATAACAACACCCAGCGTTGCACAGACCGAGCCAAGAATCCCGCCAGTCTGAGAGCCGACGTATGTCGCGATGTTTATGGCAAAGGGGCCGGGGGTGGACTCGCTGACGGCAATAAAGTCAACCAGCTCGCTCTGGCTCATCCAGCCCTTTAACTGCACCTCTGACTGAATAAGCGGGAGCATAGCGTAGCCGCCGCCAAAGGTGAAAAGTCCGATTTTGAAGAAGGTAAGGAAAAGCTCTAAAAAAATCATTTTTCAGCCCTCCTTGCCGCAGTAAGCGAAGTAATAAGTCCAAAAACGGCGCAGCCGATGAGGACAAAGATAACGTTTATCTCGGTAAACGCCGCAAAAACAAAGGCAAGCGCCATAAGAACATAGCTGACAGCGCCCTTGGGGCACTGCTTATACATAGAGATGAGCGCCTTTAGGATAAGTGCGAGAACGCCCGCTCTAATTCCGCGGAATGCAAACTGCACAGCGGCAAGCGAGGAAAATTCTCTTAGCACAACCGAGATGATCGAGATTACGACAAACGAGGGCAGCACAACGCCGAGTGTTGCGCAAAACGAGCCGAAAACGCCCGCAACCTTGTAGCCGACAAAGGTTGCCGAATTGATGGCGATAGGGCCGGGTGTTGATTCGGCGATTGCGATTATATCAAGAATGTCAGAATCGCTGATCCATTTTTTGTTTTCAACAACCTCTTTTTGAATGAGCGGGATCATCGCATATCCGCCGCCGAAGGTAAAGGCGCCTATTTTGAAAAAGGTTGCAAACAAAATAAGGGCGCGCCGCATTTTTTCTTTCAATTAAAAGCCTCCCTACTGTAAAAACTTGGTACATATATATTACCCTAAACTCAACAAAAAAACAAGAGTGGAGTTAAATTGAAAAAGCACCCCGCAGGGTGCTTTTTCGTTTTTATTCTACTGCGTCGATTTCGAGGACCGATGCCATATTGTCGCCTCTGAAGAGATTTAAGTGTAATCCTGCCTTCATAAGAACCTCGCCGCTGAATACTCCGAGTTCCTTCTGCTCGATCCAAGGAGTAAAGGGCTTTGTGTGAATATCTCTGGTCTCAAATATCATATTGACCTTGTAGTTTTTGCTCTCGTCAAGTCCGCGGACCTTTACAAAATAGGCGTTGCTCTCGTTGGAGTTGTCAAGCTGCATTGTGCTGACAAGCGCATGCGCCTTGTCCTTTGAAACAAACTCCCAAACAGAAAGGCGGGTGGTGCCGAAGGTCTGCTTGTAAGGCGAGATGAGGCGGTAGTAATCGCCGTGATTGATGGTAAAATAGTGCTTTTTGTAAAGCTCTGTCATAAAGAGCATATCCTTTTTAGCGCTCTCGTCCTCAATAGTGGGGTCAAGCTCGTAGCCAAAGGTGCCTGCCATAGCCGCAACTCCGCGCTGGAAAACTGTTGCGGGGTGGAAGGTGTTGATATTGGGAGCGTAAGCAATATGAGCGCCCATTGTAGAAATGGGATAAACAAAGGATGTGCCGTACTGGATCTTCATTCTGTGATAGGGGTCGGTGTTGTCGCTGCTCCAGATCTGAGGCGAGTAGTAAAGCATACCCGCGTCAAAGCGTCCGCCGCCGCCGCAGCAGTTTTCAACAAGAACGTCGGGGAAGTTTTTGTTGATACGCTCCATAAGCTCGTAAACGCCGAGCATATAGCGGTGGTAGAACTCGCCCTGCCTGTCCTCAGAAAGCGCGCGGGAATAAGCGTCGGTAATGTTTCTGTTCATATCCCACTTGATGTAAGCAACGGGGCTCTCGGTGAGTATCTTAGCCATCTGCTCGTAGATGTTGTCGCGAATTTCCTCTCTCGACATATCTAAAACAAGCTGCCATCTGCCGCGCATTGGGGCTCTGTCGGGAACGCGGATGCAGTAGTCGGGGTGGTTTTTGTAAAGCTCGCTTTCCTCAGAGATCATCTCGGGCTCAAACCAAACACCGAGCTTCATACCGATGTCGTTAAGCCTCTTGCAAAGACCGGGCATACCGTTAGGAAGCTTGTTTTTGTCCTCAAACCAGTCGCCAAGGCTGGTGTTATCCCAATCTCTGTGGCCAAACCAACCGTCGTCAACAACCAGCATCTCAACGCCGAAATCTTTAGCCTCTTTTGCAATGTCGACAAGCTTATCCTCGTCAAACTCGAAAACGGTGGCTTCCCAGTTGTTTGTAAGAATGGGGCGGCGAGCATCTCTCCACTTGCCGCGGCAAACGTTGTAGCGGATAATGTCGTGGAAGTTCTTAGAAAGGTCGCCAAGACCCTCGGCGGTGTAGGTAAAGATGACCTCGGGGGTTGTGAAAGCTTCGCCGTCGTCCAGCTTCCATCTAAATCCGTCGGGGTTGATGCCGATCGTAAGGCGGGTGCGGTTTACGTGGTCAACCTCTGCGCTGCAGACGTAGTTGCTGGAGTAAACGAGTGTTGCGCCGATGCAGCTGCCTTGTGTTTCGTTTGCGTCGTTGTCACAGAGAATTATGGAGTTGCAGTTGAAGTTACCTGTGATGCCCATTGTGCTCTGGCTCGAGATCTTGCCGTGGCGAACAGGGGTGCGCTCAACGTAACGCTCGTTGGTGGGTCTGCCGTAGAAGGTGATAACATCAAGGTCGTTACCGAAAATGTCGATATTTGCCGAAAGAGCGGTGTTTAAGAAGAACTTTTTACCTGTTTTGTTTATAATGCGGCTGTGGCGCATAAGAGCCTCTTTGCCCTCGATAACGCTGTAGTAAAGCTCAACGTAAAGGTCGTGAACGCTGTCCTTTAAGGTAACGATAAGGGTCTGAGCCTTTTCGTTATCGTTTGCATAAACGGCGGGAAGTCCCTCTAAGGCACTTTTGCCGTCAACGATTTCGTGTTTTACGTATCTTAAGTCGACTGCCTGGCTGCCGTCAGCAAACTCGCCCGAAAGGCAGGCAGAGCGGAAGTCGCCAATGCCGAAGGTCGAATATTCTTGAAGTCTTGCGTGGGGGCAGCAGCGTCCTGCGCCGGCTTCAAACTCCTCGTAGGTAAACTCGGGATAGGTGTGTCCTCTGCCAACGCCGCCCTTGTTGCGAAGATATGTAAGGTCGGTGCCTTCCGCTATCTTATCTCCGTAGTAAAGGTGGGTGATGAGATTTAGGTCATCGATCATAAAGGCATAGGTGGATTTTTCTGTGTTAACAGTAAAGATCTTGGTTTTGTCATTAAAGAAAATGGGCATACTGTTACCTCGCTTTCGTTTTGGAAAATAGCCTTACTTGAATTATACCGATAAACCGCTTCATTTGCAAGCCAAAAACCAAACTTTGTCAAAATTTATTCTGGACTTTTGTAAAATAATTCTTTTGCGAGTTTAAAATAAACTTTTTTGTATTTCGTGGGGCACGACCTGCGTATCACTCCGCAAGGCAAAGCCAAGCATAACGGAACGACACATAGGTCGTTCCCTACAGATCCTATCGAACGTTTGCTTCAAATTGTAGGGGCGGGTCTCTGCGCCCGCCCGCAAGGCTCTGCCCGCGCGTATAAACCAATATCACCCACACGCACAAACGGAATGGATAAATCCATTTCCTACGCCCTATCAAGCGTTTGTAAAAAACTCGATTTTCAACCGAAAAGAGCAGGCGAGAGCCTGCTCTTTTGCCTACCTGTAGTTTTTGCAGTAATCGGGAATGTTCCGCTTAGTATAAAGACCTTTTCGCAAAATAAATTCACAACAAACTTCGGCTTCGAGTTTGACACACTGCTTTTTTAATATGCAATAGCCTATATCGTTTCCCACAGTTTCATCATCGATCAGACGATAATTTTGACAACACCAACACTGAACAACACTCATAATAACACCTCATTATATAAGTTTAGTATACTTAAATTAAGTATACTTACAACATTATAACACAAAATAGTCTTAAAATAAACTTAAATTAAGATTTTTTGAGGTGAATTTTTTGAGAAATAAAGAAAATAAGCATCTTGGAATAGAAATAAACAAGGAATTACACGGTAAACTCAAATATGTTGCTCAGTATGAGGGCAGGTCGGGAAATGGACAGGTTCTTTATATTATAAAGGAATATATTAAGAAGTTTGAAAAGGAAAACGGCGAAATAAAAATAGAGGAATAGAAAATAATACGGGCGACCACTGGTCGCCCCTACGTTTTAGTATTTAGGTTTGCTTACGATTTTCAACTAAAAAAGAGCAGGCATTTTGCCTGCTCTTCTTTATGTTCTCGCGGTGTAGTCGTTGTCTATCTGGATAACGGCGGCGTACTTTTCGTCGACCTCTTTTAGCGCGCCGCGGATGAGCGACAAGAGCTCGTCGCGCTCCTTTTTGCCCATTGAGCAAGGCACAACAAGGTCGAAAATGAGATTTACGCGGTTTTCGCCGTCGGTCATTCTAAAATCGTGAATTGAATAGTCGCCAAGGCTCTTTACTATACCCAGCACAAGCTCTCTTGCCGAGTTTAAAATCTCGCTGTCGGTGGCGATGGGGTCCATGTGGATAACAAGCTCGACGCCGTACTCCCGCAGAGCCTCCTGTTCCAGCGCATCCATCTCCTCGTGGATGACGGTCACGTTTTCTTTGTCGCTGACCTCAGCGTGAACCGAGGCGAAAAGCCTGCCTGGGCCGTAGTCGTGGATGATAAGGTCGTGTATACCGAGAACAAAGGGGCTTTTTGTAAGCAGAGCCTCCATGTTTGACACCATCTCAGCAGAGGGTGCAGAGCCAAGCAGTACGTTGACCGTGTCGATCGCAAGCCTTATGCCGACAACTATGATCAGCACCGAAACAACGCAGCCGATGTAGCCGTCAATGTTAAGGCCGAGGAAATGACCCAAAAGCGACGATGCTATGACCGCCGAGGTTGCAAAAACGTCGTTAAGGCTGTCTGATGCAGCGGCCTTTAAAACCTTTGAGTCGATAAGTGCGCCCATTTTGCGATTGTAAAGGAACATCCAGAACTTTATGAGAATTGAAAGCGCCAGAATTATGATAAGAACGGGGCGCATTGATATAGGCTCGGGGGCGAATATCTTTGAAAGCGAGCTTTTAAAAAGCTCAAAGCCGACCAGCATTATCAAAAAGGAAATAATGAGCGAGGAAATGTACTCAAACCTGCCGTGGCCAAAGGGGTGGTCGGCGTCGGGGCGGCGGTTGGACATTTTCGCGCTGATGACCGACATAACCGAGGTGCCCATATCCGAAAGGTTGTTGAAGGCGTCCGAGGTTATGGCGATGCTTCCCATTATGGTACCAATAATGAGCTTTACCGCAAACAGAATTAGGTTGCAGATAATACCGAGCACACCGCTAAGCGTGCCGTAGCGCTCGCGGACAAACTTGTCGGCGGTGTTTTTGTGGTCGGGAATAAACAGTTTAATTAAAAGCCCTGTCATAATAAGCTGTCCTTTTCATTAAAAATATGGGGCGCCATCGGCGCCCCTGCGGGTTTAAAGCAAAGCCTCCCTTGTCTAAAGGGAGGGGGACCGCGTTAGCGGTGGAGGGATTTTCATTAGAAAGGACAAAGAATAAGCTTGAATAAAGAATGGTCTTGAGCAATCCCTCAGTCAGCTTCGCTGACAGCTCCCTTTGCACAAGGGAGCCTTTTAAAGAATGGCTAATTTAATACGCTTTGCCCCAATAAACCAGCTTGTTAGCGCTCTTGCCGCAGCAAACGCACTTGTCGCCGATGGCATCTTCGCCAAAGGGAATGCAACGCGAGGTTACGCCTGCGACCTCCTTGAGCTTATCCTCGCACTCGCGGTCACCGCACCACATAGCACGGATAAAGCCGTCCTGCTCCTTTGCGGTTTTGGTAAACTCTTCGAGAGTGTGGCAGTCAACTGTTCTGTTCTTGCGGTTTTCAAGCGCTCTGTTATAGAGAGCCTGGCGGACCTCTTCAAGAGCCTTTTCAACTGCGGCCTTGACGTCTTTGATAGCAACAACGGTCTTTTCGCGGTTGTCTCTGCGAACGATCACGCACTGACCCTGTTCGATATCCTTGGGTCCTATCTCAACTCTGACGGGAACACCCTTCATTTCGTACTCGGCAAACTTAAAGCCGGGGGATTTCTCGCTGTCGTCGCAGACTACGCGCAGTCCCTCAAGAGAATCGGCAAGAGCGTGAGCGGCGTCAAGAACGCCGTCCTTGTGCTGTGCGATAGGCACAACGACCGCCTGAATGGGAGCGACTGCGGGAGGAAGAACGAGTCCGTTGTCGTCACCGTGGGTCATAATGATTGCGCCGATAAGGCGGGTGGTAACACCCCAAGAGGTCTGGAAGGGGTTTACCTGCTTATTCTCTTTGTCGGTGTAGAATATCTCAAAAGCCTTTGCAAAGCCGTCACCGAAATAGTGGCTCGTTCCGCTCTGCAGAGCCTTTCCGTCGTGCATAAGTGCCTCTATCGTGTAGGTCGCCTCTGCACCTGCAAATCTTTCCTTGGCGGTCTTTTCGCCGCGGACTACAGGCATAGCAAGGCAGTCCTCAGCAAACTCGGCGTAAACGTTAAGCATACGCTCGGTCTCCTCGATAGCCTCCTGTGCGGTAGCGTGGATTGTGTGACCCTCCTGCCATAAAAACTCTCTTGAACGCAGGAAAGGACGGGTGGTCTTCTCCCAGCGAACGACCGAGCACCACTGGTTGTAGAGCTTGGGCAGGTCGCGGTAGGAGTGAACTATACTCTTGTAATGCTCACAGAAAAGGGTCTCAGAGGTGGGGCGAACGCACATTCTTTCGTCAAGCTTTTCGCTTCCGCCGTGTGTAACCCAGGCAACCTCGGGGGCAAAGCCCTCAACGTGATCCTTTTCCTTTTGGAGCAGGCTTTCGGGAATAAACATAGGCATATAAACGTTCTGGTGACCCGTTTTCTTAAAACGGGCGTCGAGCTCCTTCTGAATAAGCTCCCAGATGGCGTAGCCGTAGGGGCGGATGACCATACAGCCCTTTACCGACGAATAGTCGATAAGCTCTGCCTTCATGCAGATGTCGGTATACCATTTGGCAAAGTCCTCGTCCATCGAGGTGATTTCTTTAACTAACTTGTTGTCTGCCATATTAAAAACTTCCTTTCGGGGTGTGTAAACCTCATAGATAGATTAATTGTAGCATTTATTTTGCCCTTTAGCAAGTCTTTTCGCCGCCGCAACTAAAAAAAGAGCCATAATTTTTGAGAAAAATTGCTTTTTCGGTATACTTTTTTAAAAAAGTATGTTACAATTTTGCTAATACCTAAAAAGGTAAGGAGGAAGTAAATTGAAACCCATCACAAAACAAGACATAGTTTTTGCTCTTAAGCTCGGCGGAATAAAGGAAGGCGATATCGTTCTTATGCACAGCGCCCTTTCCAGCATCGGCAAAGTTGAGGGCGGCGCTGACACAGTTATTGACGCTGTTTTAGAGGCAGTCGGCGATAGCGGCACCTTTGCCGTTTCAACAATGGCCTTTAACCACCCTTTTGACCCCGAAAATGACCGCTCGACCGTTGGCATCATTTCCGAGACCCACAGACTGAGAAAGAACTCTATCCGCTCGCTGCGCCCCGTTCACTGCATCAATGCAATCGGCGCAAAGGCTGAGGAGCTGACACGCGATCACGATAAGTGCGAAACCAACTGCGGTTACGGCTCGCCCTACCTTAAATTAAAGGAAATGGGCGGCAAGATCATTATGCTCGGCGTTGATATGAACCGCAACACCACCCTGCACGCTATCGAGGACATTATGGATTCTGTTTATCTTGAAAATAGGGTCGTCCCCGCTCCGAAATATGTCGAAAATTACGAGGGCAAAACAATGGAAATTAATAAGTTCTGCCCCGGACACCGCGACTTTTTAAGCTTCACCCCCGTTTTACGCCGCGAGGGCGCTCTTATTGAGACCCTCGTTGGAAACGCCGCTGCTAAAATTATCGACGCTAAGAAGATGTTTGAGCTGGGCGAAAAGCTGCTTGCCGAAAAGCCGCTGTTCTTTATGTGCGAAAACGAACAGTGCAGCTACTGCAACAACGCTCATAAGCTTCAGGCAGAGAAAGACGCGAAGTAGGGAGGTAAAAATATGTATAATTTCAGTATTGAAGTCGGCAAAAACAATGCCGATAGCTTAGGCATTAAAAATCTCGAGGTCCTTGACGGACATTTTGGCACACCGCTCTCTAAGATGACTCCCGCTGAGGTTGAGGATACAAGAGTTGCGCTTATTAAAAGCCTTAACAAGATCGTTGTTTATACCGCCTACGAGAGCGTCAAGGATTACGAGACTTACGTTCAGTTTTTCAGAAACGCTCATTTGATTGGTGTTGAGAATGTAAAACTCGCCACCAAGGCTATCGATGGTGCCACAAACGACGAAATTCAGGAAATCATCAAGATCGGCGCCGCATTCTCTATTAAGGTTCTCTTTGAGCTCGAGTCCGAGAGCTTTGAAAAGTACAATTTTGACTGGTATAAGGAGATAAAGGGCGAAAACACAGGCCTTATCTTTAATGCAAACGAGTTTGCAAAGATGGGCAAGGGCGCTTTCCTCGGTATTCTCTATAAGTCAAAGTATAAGGACGATATTGTGGTTGTCCGCGTTTGCGATATGATCTTTGAGGGACAGAAGCCTGCACCCATTGAAAAGGGCAACGCCGAGATAAAAGAGGTCGCATCCTGTCTGCTTGCCAGAAGCTATAAGGGCTATTTCTCCTTTACAAAGTACGGCGAGAACATCTCTGTTCCCGACGCAGTAGACGCCTTTACAAACGCCCTTTGCAATATGTAATGCTATGGCAAGAATTATTGATATAACAGGTGAGCTTTACAGCGGAATGTGGAGCTACGGCTCGCCCTTTCCCAGTCTTGAAATTAAGCCGCTAGCAGAAGTCGAATGGGTGAAATATGATATTTATGCCGAGGTCTTTGAGGGATTAAACTCCCAGAGCGGCACATATCTTGAAACACCCGCACACCTTTTGGGCGAGGCTTCTTATCCGCTTATTGATGTGCCTGTTGAAAAGCTTGTCGATATTCCCTGTGTGGTTTTGAACGTAGGCAATGTCCGCGGCGAGCCAATAACACGGCAGATGCTCGAAAACTGTAAAAACGCCGATAAAATACAAGAGGGCTGTGCCATTCTCGTTTGCGCACAGTACGGCGAAAAGTGGAAGGATGGCGATTACCTCGCTTCTTGCCCCTATTTTACCCGCGAGGCTATGGACTGGCTCATTTCTAAAAAGCCGTTTCTCTTAGGCTCGGACTTTCCGAGGTGGGATAATTTAGAAAAGCCTCAGGGCTTTTGGCTGGATTTTTACAATGCCGATATTCTTATGCTCGCCCCCGTTGTGAACATAGAAGAAGTCGACAGCGCGCTACTTACTGTTCTGCCCATCAAGGCGGCGGTAACCAGTTGCGCCCCCTGCAGAGCAATACTTAAAGTGTAAAAAAGGAGCCCATCGGGCTCCTTTTTTAATGAAGTTTTTGCTTTTGCAAAAATGAAGTAGTTCGCTTTCGCTCACTATGAAGTATGGTCAAAGACCATATGAAGTAAAGTTTGCTCATTTCGCCTCAGGCGAAACTTCATACACAAAGTGTACTTCATTGCCGCAGGCAACTTCATTTGCCTAAAAGGCAAACTTCATTTTTTAGTCGCAGTGTTTATCGCAGCATTTTATAAAGCTGTTGCCCTCGATGGTCTTGATGCCGAACTTTACGGGAATCTTGATCTTAACGCTCTGGGTGATTATAATGCTCACCGACGAGCCGCAGGGCTCCTGCTCGCACTCAACCTTGGGTTTGCCGCAGCACTCGGTTTCGATCTTGCCTAAGTCTGCTTCGGGGCATACCTCGATAGGCACAGAAATGTCTACGACCTGCTCCGCTTTTTTGTCGCAGTCGCACTTTTCACGCTTGTCGTCTTTGTCGTGCTTGTCATAGTCGTCGTACTTATCCTCTTTGCCGTAGTCCTCGCACTTGTCGCATTTGTCGTACTTCTCGTACTCTTCGCAGTAACCGTTTACATTCATACTCGTTTGCTCCTTTTTTAAATTTAGTCCAGACACATTATACTATGTTAGGCAGATAAAAAAGGTGAGTATATTACAGATAGTTTAAATCAAGCAAAACAATACAAATCGTAATAAAAATATAGCTTAAAAAGGGGATATTTTCCTTGTATTAAAGAAATCAATATGTTATAATGATTGTCGATAAGTCGAAATGCAAAAAAGCATTTCGACAAGCCAATAAAATTGGCATTCTGCAATTATATTCTCTTGAATATAATTGCAGGACGACATCATTGAAATTGTTATCGCCAAATTTCCCTTGAAAATTTGAAACCAAATCAGAGATTTGGCAGCGAAATAATGCGTTGCATTATTTCGATAAACGATAAACAATTATAATCAATTTATCTAAGAAAGGCGAGGTAAATTTTATGAATATCACCTTTAAAAACCTTGAATTTAAAGTAACCGAAGAAAATAAGATAGTTATGACAAAATGCGGGCATTACGCCTGCGAGGCTGGCGCGCCGATTGCCGAAATTCAGATTGCGGGCGAGAACAGACCCTCTAACCCCGGTATGAAATGCATTGGCACCAGTGAGGCAAAGGAGCTTTGCTATGAGAGCCACAAGATCGCGGACGATACGCTTGTTATCACCCAGAAGTCCGAAAAGCTTTGCGTAAAGACATATTTTGTTACATATAATGACACCAATGCGGTACGCGTTTTCAGCGAGATCGAGAATATAAGCGGTGCCGAGCTTACTCTTGAGGAGGCTTCCTGCCTTGTCGTTCACGGCCTTGGCACGACCAAGGATGCTGAGAGCATCTATTTTACAGAGTTCTCGCAGAGCCACCACAACGAGTGCCAGCCTATCCGCCGCTCCTTTGACGAGCGCGGCCTTTATGAGTACTGCCGCTGCGGCAGAATTGCCTTTACAAACGTCGGCAGCTGGTCTACCAAGGAGCGCCTGCCCCAAGGCATCTTGGAAAACGAGAAAACAGGCGAGTGGGCAATGTTTGAAATTGAGGCAAACTGCTCCTGGTATTACGAAATGTCGGCAGTTAGCGATAGCCGATATTACCTCTATTTAAGCGGCGCAAATCGCTCTCAGGGCAGCTGGTATAAGCGTCTTGCCGCAGGTGAGAGCTACACCACCCTCACCGCCGCAATCTGCTTCGGCACAGACTTAAACTCGGTTATCGGCGAGATGACCAAGTACCGCCGCCACATTAGCGGACTTTCAGAGGTGGACAAGAGCCTGCCTGCAATCTACAACGAGTATATGCATCTCTCTTGGGACAATCCTACCGAGGAAATGACTGCCCTTTACGCCCCTGTTGTTGCAAAAACAGGCGTCGAGTACTATGTTATCGACTGCGGCTGGCACAACGAGGAGCCTGGCTATGCCGTTTACCCCTATGTTGGCCAGTGGAAAGAGAGCAATGCAAGATTCCCTCACGGCGTGCGAGCAACGACCGATATGATCCGCTCGCTCGGTATGAAGCCTGGCCTTTGGATAGAGCCCGAGGTCGTTGGTGTAAAGTGTCAGGAAATGGTAGATTTCTATGACGATGACTGCTTCTTTATGCGCGACGGCAAAAAGGTCGCAATCGGTAACAGATACCTGCTCGACTACAGAAACCCCAAGGTTATCGAGTATATGACCGAGACTATTCGCAGAATGGTTGAGGATTACGGCGCAGAGTATATTAAGTTTGATTACAACCGCGATAGCGGCGTTGGTACCGAACTTGGTTCCAGCAGCGTAGGCTCGGGTCTTGAAGAGGCGGCAGACGCCTTTG
Organism: Oscillospiraceae bacterium; assembly: GCA_017461245.1. Classification (GTDB taxonomy): domain Bacteria; phylum Bacillota; class Clostridia; order Oscillospirales; family Ruminococcaceae; genus SIG578. The sequence continues at coordinate 32,814 of JAFTYW010000022.1, read as the reverse complement.
TAAAATGGGTAAAGAAAATGACCGAGCGCTTCCCGAATGTTGTTTTTGAGGGCTGCGCCTCAGGCGGAATGAGAATGGACTATAAGTCAATGTCCGTCTTCTCAATGGTTTCTACCTCTGACCAGACCAACTACTTAAAATATCCCTGCATTGTTGGAAATATTCTCTCAGCAATCATTCCCGAGCAGGCAGCAGTATGGAGCTACCCTGTAAGAAAGCTCATTGAGCCCGGCGTTGCCGAGGCAGACTTCAAAAACGCTCAGATCACCGATAACGACGTTGTTATAAATATGGTAAACATTCTGCTCGGCAGAATCCACCTCGCCAGCGATCTGCGCGCCCTTTCCGAAAAACAGCTCGCGTTGGTTACCGAGGGCGTTGAGGTCTATAACAGCCTTAGTGAAATGAAAAAGCGTGCCCTTCCCTACTTCCCGATGGGACTTACCCGTTTCGGAAAAGAGAAGATCGCTGCAGGACTTCGGGATGATAAGACCATCTATCTCGCTGTTTGGACTCTCGGTGGCGACAAAAACGTTGAGGTCGAGATAAAAGAGGGTATCGAGAGTGTTGAGATGATCTATCCTGCCGAGAATAATGCAAAGTTTGAGGGAGCGGGCAGCACATTAAAGGTAACATTTAATGAAGCGCCCAGCGCCGCATTCTTCAAAATCACCACAAAATAACAAAAAGCACCCGCAAGGGTGCTTTTTTAGTTGAAAGTTGAGAATGGAAAATTGTAGATTACTCCTATTAAACTAATATCAATGTATATTATATTTTGTAGGGACCGGCATCCTCGACGGTCCTCAACAACGTGGGGTGTAATCCTTGTGGACCGTCGGGGACGCCGGTCCCTACAATGCTGAAAAGCAAAAAGAAATAGCAAATTATTTTTGGATTTGTAAAACATTCCCAAACTTTCCATTTTTAACTTTCCATTTTACATTAAAAAAGCGGGCGTTCGCCCGCTCTTTTTTACATTATTACCTTGCTTAAAAATTCCTTTAATCTCTCGTTCTTGGGGTGGTTAAACACCTCGTCGGGTGTTCCCTGCTCGGTTATCTTTCCGCCGTCCATAAAGAATATGCGGCTGCCAACTTCTTTAGCAAAGCCCATCTCGTGAGTAACAACAACCATTGTCATTCCCTCGTCGGCAAGCTGTTTCATAACTTCAAGAACTTCGCCGACCATCTCGGGATCGAGTGCACTTGTAGGCTCGTCAAAAAGCATTACCTTGGGGTTCATGGCAAGGGCGCGCACGATTGCGGCGCGCTGCTTCTGTCCGCCCGAAAGGGTCGAGGGGTAAACGTCTGCCTTGTCCTCAAGTCCTACTCGCGCGAGTAGCTCCATTCCCTTTGCCTTGGCCTCTTCGAGCGTCATCTTTTTAAGATGAACGGGGGCAAGTGTGATGTTCTCTAAAACGGTCTTGTTGTTAAAAAGGTTAAACTGCTGGAAAACCATTCCGATATTCTGACGGTGGCGGTTTATATCGACCTTCATATCGGCAAGGTCCTCGCCCTCGAAGATTATCGAGCCGCTTGTGGGATCCTCCATGCAGTTGATGCAGCGAAGAAAGGTGCTCTTTCCGCCGCCCGAGGGGCCTATGACAACAACCTTGTCGCCCTCGTTGATGGTTTCGGTAATGTCGCAAAGAACCTGATTGTCGCCAAAGCTTTTGCAAAGATTTTTAATTTCTATCACTTTTTCTCAGGCTCCTTTCCATAACTTTGATTCCCCAGGAAATAAGGAGAACAAGGATCATATACATAAGCGCCATAGCAAGATACGGCATAAAGTACTCGTATCTTACGTTACCGATCTCGGTAAATGTCTTGTAAAGGTCGGTTGCGGCAACAAAGCTTACAACCGAGGTGTCCTTGATAAGCGCAATAAACTCGTTACCCAGAGTCGGCAGAATGTTCTTAACTGCCTGCGGAATAACGATTTTGAGCATTGTGGTGCCGTAGCTTAGCCCCAGCGCTCTGCCCGCCTCCATCTGACCGGGGTCAACGGATAGGATACCGCCGCGCATGATCTCAGAAACATAGGCGGCACTGTTTAAGCCGAAAACTATGATGCTGGTCTCAAGCGGGGGAATGCTGATGCCCATAAGGGGCCAGAGAACATAGTAAGCAATAAGAAGCTGAACAACAAGCGGGGTGCCTCTGAAAAAACCGACATAGACGGTGCATATCTTGTCGAGTATTCGGGGCAGCAGCTTGTATTTCGGCATAACCTTAACGGCGCCGATAAGAGTTCCGAGAACGATACCGATTAAAAGGCCGATAACGGCTATAAGCAGGGTGTTAACTAAACCTACGCTTAAAACACGCTTCCAGCCGCCTCGCTCGATAAACAGCTCCCAGAACACGTCAAATTTTGCGGCAAAGTTCATAATTTGTTCCTAAACCTTTCTTACCTAAAAACTTCAAATAGCCTCTGCGCCTTTTGACGCAGAGGCCTTGAAATTAAACTTAAAATTACTGAGCGTTGATCTTAGCAGCGATTGCCTTTGCAGGACCGTTGTCAGCGATAACGTAGTCGACCTGACCCTGCTGCATAGCGGTGATCGCAAGTGCAACATACTTGTAGGGAGCAGCCTCGGCGGTAAGTCCGTCAAAGCCGTAGTCTGCGTCGCCCTTGACGTAAAGCTCGCCGGTGGTGCCTGCCTGGCAGCCGATCTTGGATTTAGCATCGAGCTCTGCAAGGATAGCTGCAACGTCCTCGCCGGTCTTGCAGTTATCAAATGTGGTGTCGTTCTCTTTGGTGATAACGACCTGAGAAGCGTTGTAGTAGCTGTCGGAGAAGGTTACAACCTTCTGGCGCTCGGGAGTAACAGAAAGGCCTGCCATACCGATGTCGCTCTTTCCGGACTGAACGGAGTTAACAACTGCGTCAAAGTCCATATCTTGAATAACAAGTTCAAGGCCGAGTTCCTCTGCGAGATAGTAAGCCATCTCGAGATCAACACCCGAGTACTTGCCGTTCTCGTCTACCATTTCAAAGGGCTCAAAGCCTGTGCTGGTTGCAACAACGAGCTGATCCTTGGTCTCGTCAAGCTTAGCCGACTCAATGGAGAGGGGTGTGCCGTCGCCAAAATAGTTGTTGCAGATCTTGTCGAAGGTTCCGTCGCTTACGATCTTCTTAAGGAAGTCGTTTACCTTGCCGAGAAACTCGGTGTTGTCCTGAGCAACTGCGAATGCATATTCCTCAGAGCTGAGTGCAAGGTCGATAACCTTTACTTTGTTGTTAGCCTTGGAGCAGGAAGCAAAGCAGCCTACTGCAAGAACAAGTGCCATAATAAGCGCTGTAAGTTTTGCGAAAGTTTTCATAATATGTACCTCACTTTTATTTTAGGTGTAGTGCCATTATAATGCATAAAATCTCTCTTGTCAATACTCTTTTTGCATAAATATCCAAGGTTTTTAAATATTTTTTCAAAAATATCCCCCGATTTTTGAGCAAAATTAAATATTTATTTAGAAAATACATCAATTAGTAGAATAATTATTCATATTATTCAAGATTTTATGCGGCTTTTGGTGTTGTGTAATGCCAAAGAGTGTGATACAATTATATATATTATATGGAAGGAATATGAAAAAATGGCGACCTTTGATGATTTTTTAAAGCTTGATATAAGGGCGGGGACGGTTGTTTCTGCCGAGATAAACAAAAAGGCGAGAAAACCCGCCTACAAACTTTCGATAGATTTCGGCGAGGAGATCGGAATAAAAACCTCGTCGGCGCAGATAACCAAGCATTACGCCGCCGATGACCTTGTCGGCAGGCAGGTTCTGGCGGTCGTCAACTTTCCGCCGAGGCAAATTGCCGAGGTAATGTCCGAGGTTTTGGTGCTGGGAACCTATAGCGAGGGCGGAGTTGTGCTGGCAGTTCCCGATAAAAAGGTCGAAAACGGCGATAGGCTGGGTTAAATTTCGGGTGGTCTATGGACATTTTTTAAAATCTGTGTTAAAATTCTAAAAGTAGCTAAAAGGGGGCAAAAAGATGCTTGCGGTAACTGTTATCTGCATTGGAAAGTTAAAAGAAAGCTTTTTCAGAGAAGCCGCCGCCGAGTATCAAAAGCGCCTTTCGAGGTTTTGTTCCTTTAATATAAAGGAGCTTGCCGAGGCACCTCTGCCCGAAAACCCGTCGGATGCGCAGGTTGCCGCCGCTCTTAAAAAAGAGGGTGAGGCGGTCATAAACGAAATTCCGAGCGGAGCCTATAGCGTGGCACTCTGCGTTGAGGGCAAGCAGCTCTCCTCTCCCGAGCTTGCCGAAAAAATCGAGGGCGTCGCCCTTTCGGGAAAGTCGAACGTCTGCTTTATAATAGGAAGCTCGTTTGGCCTATCTGACGAGGTAAAGCAAAAATGCGACCTTAAACTCTCTTTTTCAAAAATGACCTTTCCCCATCAGCTTTTTAGGGTTTTGCTTTTAGAGCAGATATACAGAGCCTTTTCGATCACAAACAAAATGAAATATCATAAATAAACGGAGGTTTCCTTAAATGGACCAGCAAAATACTCAAAGAAAAAAGATAATATTCAGCGGAATTCAGCCGACCGGCGTTTTCACCCTTGGAAACTACCTCGGTGCTATAAAGAACTGGAAGGAGCTGCAGGAGGATTACAATTGCCTGTTCTCTGTCGTTGATCTTCACGCAATCACCGTCCGTCAAGACGCGACGGCTTTAAGAAAACAAACTCTTGATTCGGTTGCCCTACTCCTTGCCTGCGGCATCGACCCTCAAAAGAGCGTTCTTTTCCTGCAGAGCCACAACAGCGCACACGCCGAGCTTTCGTGGGTACTCTCATGCTACACACAGTTTGGCGAGCTTTCCCGAATGACTCAGTTTAAGGACAAGAGCCAGAAGCACGCCGATAACATAAACGCAGGTCTTTTCACCTACCCCGTTCTTATGGCGGCGGACATTCTGCTTTATAAGACCGATATGGTGCCCGTTGGCGTTGACCAGAAGCAGCACTTGGAGCTTGCCCGCAACATTGCTGAGCGCTTTAACGGCGTTTACGGAAACGTCTTTACCGTTCCCGAGCCTTATATTCCCAAGGTTTCGGCAAAGGTCATGTCGCTTTCCGACCCCGAAAAGAAGATGAGCAAGTCTGACGAAAATCAGAACTCCTTTATAACCCTGCTTGACGATAGAGATACCATTATCCGTAAGTTCAAGCGCGCCGTTACCGATAGCGATACCTGTGTAAAGTACGCTGAGGGCAAGGCAGGAATCAACAACCTTATGTCCATCTATTCCTCGATAAGCGGCAAGGATTACGCCGCTATTGAAAAGGAATTTGAGGGCAAGGGTTACGGTGACTTTAAGCTGGCAGTCGGCGAGTGCGTTGCCGATGCCCTCTCCCCCATCCGTGAGGAGTTTGCAAGGCTCTCGGGCGATAAGGCCTACTTAATGAAGGTCTGCTCCGACGGCGCCGAAACAGCTCGCCGCCTCTCCAAGCGCACTTTAGAGAAGGTCTACCACAAGGTCGGCTTTGTAAAGAGCGAGAACTGATTATGCAGTATGTAGCGATAGCTTTGTGCTGGATAGCCTTCGCCCCTTTCGTTTTGCAGTCAAAGTGTAAGAAAAGGCGACGCCTTTTTACAATACTTTTTCTTGTAGCCGCGGCTCTTGCAGCTTTGTCAGTGGCTCTTTGGGGTGTTTTCAGAAATTTCAGATAATTGGATGTTATGTTTATTGTAGGGGCGACCGCGGTCGCCCCTACGTTGTTTTATTTGACTTTTTAGTCACAATGTAGAGGGGCCTTAAGTGCCTTCCCGAAAAGTTTTGTTTAGCATTGTGGGCGGGCGCAGAGACCCGCCCCTACGGAATAGAACAAACGTATGTTTTGTTTTGTAGGGGCGGATGCACTCATCCGCCCGCGGATATTAACCGCACGAAGATGTGGTGCCAAAAATTTTTCGCTATTTGCTCAAATTCTTGACTGCGGCACCTTTCTTTGCCTCGCTTTATCTCGCGCCGCGAGCGCTCGAGAGCGCGCTCCTACAGTTTCAATTACAAAAAAGCACACAGACAAAATTAAGCAAATACCACAAAAACGGGTAAAACACTTGCTTTTTTTTTGCCCGTGTGTTATAATCAATTAAACATGCTCATAAGTGTCCCCTTTTTGCAATTTGAGCAGTTAAAAAAGAAAAAATCAGCTTAAAATTCCGCATAGTAAATATCAGGAGAAGGAACTTAAATGGACGAGATGAAAAACAAAAATTCTCTTCACGAAGAGGATAATAGCATTGATATCCTTCAGATCCTGTCTGCGCTCTGGCGCAAGGCGTGGATCATTATAGTTGCCGGAGTTGTAACGGCGGCTCTGTTTTTTGGATATACTAATTTTATGGTAACTCCAATGTATTCCTCCAGTGTGCTTCTTTATGTTAATAACGGCGCGGTTACTGTTGGAAACGGCGGAGTCAGTATCAGCGCATCGGGTCTTTCGGTTGCAAGAAGTCTTGTTGAAACCTATATCGGTATTCTTAATACAAGAACAACTCTTGAAAAGGTTGCAGAAGAGGCGGGCGTAGACTATAGCTACGGCCAGATCCAGTCTATGATAAGCGCTGAGCCTGTCGGCGAAACCGAGATATTCAGAATAAAGGTTACTACTACCGATCCAAGAGTTGCTGCAAAAATCGCAAACACTATTGCCGACATTCTCCCTGATAGAGTTGCCGAGATCATTGACGGATGTTCGGTCCGCGTTGTTGACAGAGCGGTTGTTTCCAACAATAAGGTCTCCCCGAATGTTACCAAAAATACCGCACTCGGATTTTTAATAGGAGCTATGATCGCGGCAGTTATAATCGTTATTGCCTTCTTCCTTGACGATACTATTTATAGTGAAGATTACATTCTTCAGACATATAATATTCCCGTTCTTGCAAAGATACCCAATCTTCTTACAGAAGAAAAAGATGGTTACGGATACACAGAGCATTACGGTGCTCCCACCGAGAGAAAGTGAGGCGAAAATAGGCTATGAAATTTGGACGCTCAAACAAACTCTCACCCGAGGACCGCAAGAGAACGCTTCATAATAAGCTCAGCTTTACCGCTGCAGAGGCCTATAAGCTTCTCAGAACAAATCTTGTTTACACCCTGCCCGGCAATAAAAAGTGCAAAATTGTCGGCGTTACCAGCTCGACAAGAAGTGAGGGTAAGAGTACAACCTCTATAAACCTTTCCTATAGCCTTGCCGAAACAGGTAAAAAGGTGTTGCTTATTGACGCGGATATGCGTCTTCCCTCTATCGCAAAGAAGATGGGGCTTAAGTGCTCACCCGGTCTTAGTAATATCCTTGTTGGTAACGGTGGCGAGGAGATTCCCATCTTTAAAACAGGAGTTTTAGATAACTGGTTCTGGATCCCTGCGGGAGATATTCCTCCCAATCCCTCTGAGCTTATCGGCTCGCAGTATATGAAGGAGCTTTTAGAGGCGCTTTCTGAGAAATTTGATTTTATTATTCTCGATCTGCCTCCTGTTTCCCCGATTTCTGACGTTCTTGCCGTTTCGCCTTATCTGGACGGTGTGCTTATAGTAGTCCGCGAGGATTATACAAACAGAAAAGACCTTAATTACACCATAAGACAGATAAAGCTTTCGGGCTCAAAAATTCTCGGCTTTGTTATGACCTATACCAAAGAAGAGAAAAAGAACTACCATAGATATAAAAAATACGGCGGCTCGTATTCCTACTCTTACTATAAAAAGCCCTCAGAAGACAAGTAGATTTTTATAAAAAGGACTATGCCGTATGATTGATTTTCACAGTCATATTTTGCCGCAGGTTGATGACGGTAGTTCGAGCATTAAAGAAAGCGTAGAGCTACTCAAAATGCTATCGCAGCAGGGCGTAACAAAGGTTTGCGCTACACCGCATTTTATTGCTTCTAAAACGGCACCCGAAGCTTTTTTTGAAAAAAGGCAGGCGGCGTTTGAGGCGCTGAAACCTAATTTAACCGCTGATGCACCAAAAATAAAGCTCGGCGCAGAGGTTTTTTATTACAACGGAATCAGCAAAATGCAGGACCTTTCTCGCTTTTGCATAGAGGGTAGCAGGCTTCTGCTTTTAGAGATGCCCTTTCACGCTTGGAGCGAGTACAATCTTAAAGAGATCCTTGAGCTTTCCTGCTCCGGAGAGTTTCAGCTTCTTCTTGCTCATATCGAGAGGTACCCCGCTTTTCAGAACAAAAAAATTCTGGAAAGGCTTATTGATAGCGATATATTGTTGCAGACAAACGCCAGCGCCTTTTTGCATTTTAAAACGCGCAACCGCGCACTAAGGCTTCTTAAACAAAACAAAATTCACTTTATCGGCTCAGATTGCCACTCTGTTTCCGCCCGCCCGCCGAGGATGGATGAGGCAAGAGAGGTTGTTTCAAACAAGCTGGGCGAAAGCTTCGTAAAGTTTTATGATGAGCGCGCAGAGCGCTTTTTGGAGGACTTGGAGTGAATAAAAAGCTTTTAACTGTCGGCATTGTTTTTGCCGTGATAAGCGTTATATGTGCGGCTATTGCCGTGTATATTTATACCGATGACGGAAAGGTAAAGGGCGGCCCCGACCTAAAGGATGCTTCAAGCAGTGCAGCTGAGGATGCGCCTTATGTAAGCCCCGTCGATTTCGAGGGACTTCTTGAAAAGAGCGAGGACGTTCACGCCTGGCTCACTATTCCCGGAACAGACATCAGTTATCCCGTTGCTCAGAGCCAGACTAACGACGCCTTTTATTTAAAACGCGCGCTGGACGGAAGTTATTCAATAAACGGAACGCTGTTTACCGAGCATCTTTATAACTCGACCGATTTTAATGACCCCGTTACCGCGATCTACGGCCACGATATGAAATCGGGCGCAATGTTCGGGCTTTTGCAGGAGCAGTATTCCGATAAGGATACCTTTGAAAAACACCGTGAGATCATAGTTTACTGTCCCGATAAGGAACTGCATTATGAGGTTTTTGCCGCAGTTCCGTATAGCAAAAGGCACATTTTGCATTATTACGACAGCTTTGAAGAAAAAGAAACAGTTGACGAATTTCTCGAAGAGATATATAATGTTCGTGCATTTGGTGCAAACTTCGCGTCAGATATAGAGGTCACCTCTGATGACAGAATTCTTATCCTGTCAACCTGCTTAAAGGGAGATATCTCCCGCCGTTACCTTGTTGTTGCAAGGCTTAAAACTGAGTTAAATTAGTTTTATATATAATGAAAGGAAGAAAATAAAATGAAAAAAATCGTTTCTCTCATTCTCGCAACTGTTATGGTACTTTCTATGACAGTAGCAGCATCTGCTGCATTCGTTTCCAGCCCCTCTGCAAACGCAGCTCCTACTCTTGAGGAGATCAAAGAGGGCAAAACCGAAGACCTCGTTATCGAGATTACTGCCTATAAGGACAGAGAAAATCTTGATGAAAAAGGCAAAGCCGCTATCGAGGACAGCCACAATGACATTAAAACCGCAGCAGGACTCGTTGCTCTTGTTCCTGAACTTAAGGCTGTTGCAGAAAAGGCTAAGGTAAAGGTCGAGGATCTTGCTGTTTCTGACCTTTTTGACATAAGCGTTACCAGCGGTACGCTTGAAGACAAGATCACACTTGTTCTTGGCGCTGAGACTCTTAAGAACTTCGTTGCCCTTCTTCACGATAAGGACGGCAAGTGGGAAGTTGTTGAGGGCGCAAAGGTTGAAGGAAATAAGCTTACCTTCTCGGTAAACAGCCTCTCCCCCTTCGCAATCGTTGTTAACAATTCCGATGATAAAGATTCCCCCGCAACAGGAAATCCCGTTGATTACGGTATGATCTTTGTAATCGGCGCTGTTGTTTTCGGCGGTGCTGCAGCACTTTGTATCGCAAGATCTAAAAAGAGAGTAAACGACTGATAAAATGAACGAGAGAAAAGCTTCCAGATTAAAGCTTGTTCGCTCCTGCGCCATTATAGCCGGCGCATTAGTTGTAATAATTGTTGCCTTGCTGCTTCTTCGCGCTTGGGAAAAGCAGCAGGGTAAATCTTTATGGCAGGGCTTTGAGGGTGAAACTGCCCAAACCATAAGATATGACGGTCAGTGGTATGTCCTTCGTGACGATGTCGAGTCCGTTCTTGTAATCGGCCTTGATAAGTTCGATAACACGCAGTCGCTTGATTCGTATAATAACGACAAGCAGGCGGACTTTTTAAGCCTTATCGTTCTTGATAAGGACAATGATAAGGTTACAACACTGCACATAAACCGTGATACTATGGCTCAAATGAACATTTTGGGGCTTGATGGTAACGCTGTCGGAACAAAAAAGGCGCAGCTCGCCCTTTCTCACACCTATGGAAGCGGCGGCAAGGATAGCTGTAAAAACACCCTTGATGCTGTGTCGAATTTTCTGTACCAGACCCCGATAGACCACTATGTTTCGTTGACTATGGATGCGGTCGCCGAGCTTAACGATATGGTAGGCGGAGTTACCCTTACCGTGCTTGACGATTTCGGTGCCCACCATGAGAGCCTTGTAAAAGGCAGTGAGGTAACGCTACGCGGTTCGCAGGCTCTCACTTATGTTCGTGCCCGAAGCGGCGTTGCTGACGAAACCAATGAAAGCCGAATGAAGCGCCAGCGTCAGTATCTTGACGCGCTCTACAGCAAGGTCGCCGACTCGGTAGAGAAGGACGAGGAGTTTATCTCAACAGCGGGGCTTAAGCTTGCTGAGCATATGGTTTCTGACTGCACTGTGCACCAGCTTGAGAGAATAGCAGAGTTTGTTTCTGAAAATGACGCGGGAGAGATTCTTGAAATAAAAGGCGAGTCAAAAAAAGGCGAGCAGTTTATGGAGTTTTATCCCGATGAGGATGCTCTTCAAAAGCAGATAATAGAGCTTTTTTACGAGCCAAAATAACAGTTCCTAAAGGGAGGAAAGCCAAGTGGCATCTGTAGGACAAGCAGGGTACCAAAAGAAACCCTTGTATGAAATATTTAAAAGATGCTTTGACATCGTGCTTGCCGTTGCGGCAATAATAATTTTGTTTGTTCCGTTACTCATTATTGCTCTTGTTATTGTTATTGACAGCCCGGGAGCATCCCCTATTTTCGTTCAGAAAAGGGTTGGCAAAAACGGCAGGGTGTTTAACTTTTATAAGTTCAGATCAATGGTTCCCAACGCCGAGAGTATGTTAAATAATCTTCTTGATAAGAACGAGATGACAGGTCCTGTTTTCAAGATGAAGGATGACCCGAGAATTACTCGCGTTGGAAAGTTTATCCGCTCCTGCAGCATTGATGAGCTTCCCCAGCTTTTCAATATTGTTAAGGGAGATATGAGCTTTGTCGGCCCTCGTCCTGCTATTGTTCGAGAGGTCGAACAGTACACGGACAGAGAAAAGCAAAGGCTTTCCATTATGCCTGGCTTGACTTGTTATTGGCAGATTCAGCCTAAGAGGAACGATCTGAGCTTTGAAGAGTGGCTCGAATTGGACCTGAAATATATAAGAGAGAGAAACTTTTTCCTTGATATTAAAATAATATTTAAAACCGTAGGCGCCGTTTTTGGAATGGAAGGCGTGTAAGGTGATCATAAAACGCGGCAAACTTTGCCGCGTTTTTTGTTTTTATCATTGAAAAGTCGGGTAATAGGTGGTATAATATAGAAAAAGTAGGAAATTCTCTATCCTTTTTGGAGGGTGTTTATATGACATTACTTATTATGGCCGCGGGAATCGGTTCTCGCTTCGGCGGGGGAATAAAGCAGCTTGAGCCTGTCGGCGAGTGCGGCGAGATAATTATGGATTACTCCATTCATGATGCTATCGAGGCTGGCTTTAACAAGATAATCTTTGTTATCCGCAGGGATATCGAGGCAGATTTTCGTGAGGTTATCGGCGAAAGAATAGAAAAACTCTGCGGCGAGCAGGGAGTTAAGGTCGAGTATGCATTTCAGAGCCTTGACGAAATTCCTAACGGCTTTTCGGTTCCCGAGGGTAGAACTAAGCCTTGGGGAACAGGGCAGGCGGTGCTTGCGGCAAAGGATGTTATTGACGAGCCGTTTGCCGTCATAAATGCTGACGATTATTACGGTAAGGACGCCTATGTGAGCCTTTATAAAGAGCTCTCGGCAAATTCCGGCGCAGAATATAAGCCTAACGCCTTTTGTATGGCAGGTTTTGTCCTTAAAAACACCCTTTCTGAAAACGGCGGCGTTACCAGAGGCATCTGCAAGATGAATGATAGCGGCTATCTCACTGAGGTCGTCGAAACCTCTGATATAGTCAAAACCGAGGACGGTGCTGAGAGTGGCGGCACACCGATCGATGTAAATTCCCTCGTTTCAATGAATATGTGGGGTCTGACTCCCGAGTTTGTTAAAATGCTTGAGCAAGGCTTCGAGGAGTTTTTCAAAGAAAAAGTCCCCCAAAACCCATTGAAATCCGAGTTTTTGCTGCCGATATTTATAGGCGAGCTTCTTAAAGAAAACAAGGTATCGGTAAAGGTCGCACCCTCCAGTGATAAGTGGTTCGGCGTTACCTATAAAGAGGATAAGCCCTTTGTTGTAGAGAGCTTTAAAAAGCTTATCAGCGAGGGCGTTTATAACAGAGATCTTTTCAGCGATCTGTAAAGTAAAAATAGCAGGCTTTTAGCCTGCTCTTTTGCGCGCTATAAAAAATTTGACTAAACAACAAATGTTTGTTATAATAATGCTAAGTATACGTATTTTATTAATAAATATGTGAGGGTAACATAAAATGAAATACCTAAATAAATTTAAAAAGTTTTTGTTTGAAGGAAAGTTCAGAAGAGTAACCCTTGTTGTTTTTGACATCGTTTGTTTTCTGTTGATCGCGTTGGGGTATTATTTTTTTGCGGGACAAACCTCCTATACAACGCCTGTTAATAACGAGCTGATCTATTCCTACAACTCTGTGCTCTTGCTTTGCTGCCTGCTTGTTATGCGCTTTGTCTGCAAATCGTATAACAATGTCTGGAGATATACAAACACAGGCGCCTACATTCTTATTATGAGCGCGGATATATTGGGTTGCGGGCTTTCGCTTATTTTATCCAGATTTGTTATGAATTATCTTATCAACGATTTTTATATCGGTGTCTGGTATTCGATAACTGTAACCTCGCTCACCGTTCTTGTTACCCTGTTCTCAAGGTTTGTCTATAGACTTGTTTATAAGTATTCCAATATGCACGATAAAAGAATGGTTGTTGACAAGGCTAAGATTCCTATAGCGATCATCGGAGCGGGTCAGCTTGGCGCCCACCTTGCGAGTGAGCTTATGAATTCGCCACATTCTCACTATCAGCCTAGATGCTTTATTGATACTAACAACTCCAAGGTTGGAAACCGCGTTGCAGGTCTGCCCGTTTACTCGGCAGAAACGGCAGCCAAGGTTATAGATAAGTACGAAATAGCCGAGGTTGTTATAGCCATTGCAAATATCACAAGCGAGAAAACCAAGAGCCTTTGGGATAGATACAATGCTTTTGGCTGTAAGGTTAAGGTTTACGACTCGCCCTTTCACGAGCAGGACACGATTGGCGGCGAGAAAAAGAGAATTATCCGTGACTTTGCCATTGAGGACCTTTTGTTCAGAAATCCGCTTGATATAAACAGTCAGGCAGAGTTGAGCTTCTATACAGGTAAAAAGGTGCTGGTAACCGGCGGTGGCGGCTCTATCGGTAGCGAGCTTTGTAGGCAGATTGCAAAATGCAACCCCAAACAGATAATCATTTTTGATATTTACGAGAATAACGCCTACGATATTCAGCAGGAGCTTACCCGTAAATACGGCGATAAGCTCGATTTGGTCGTTGAGATCGGCTCTGTCAGAGATAAGGAAAGGCTCGAGTGTATCTTTGAAAATTATAGACCTGACATTGTATTTCACGCGGCGGCTCATAAGCACGTTCCGCTTATGGAGCATAGCGCAGTTGAAGCCATCAAAAACAATGTTATGGGTACATATCGAACTGCAGATATGGCAGAAAAGTTCGGCGCAGAGAAATTTATCCTCATTTCAACCGATAAGGCGGTCAACCCCACAAATATTATGGGCGCGTCAAAGAGAATTTGCGAAATGATCGTTCAGTGCAGAACTGATAGTAATACAAGCTTTGCCGCCGTAAGATTTGGAAATGTTCTCGGCTCAAACGGCAGCGTTATTCCGCTTTTCAAGCGCCAGATCGCCGCAGGCGGCCCGGTCACTATAACTGATAAGAGAATTATCCGCTATTTTATGACCATTCCCGAGGCCAGCCAGCTTGTTATGCTTGCAGGCTCCAAGGCGCAGAGAGGTGAGCTTTTTGTGCTGGATATGGGTCAGCCGGTCAGAATTTATGACCTTGCTGTCAATATGATAAAGCTTATGGGCTATACTCCCGATAAGGATATCGAGATAAAGGAAGTCGGTCTGCGCCCCGGCGAAAAGCTTTACGAGGAGCTTCTTATGAAGGGAGAGAGCCTTGTTGCAACCGAGGATAAAATGATCTTTATTGAGAAGGACACCCCCTATAGCAGACAAGAGGTTGATAATAAAATTGAGGTGCTTATGCAGGCGGTCGATGAGTCGAGGCACAGTATCGCCCCCGACCTTGTTAAAAAAGCAATCAAGGAAACGGTGCCCACCTTTGTCGAGCCAGGCGATATAAACAGCAACGAAAACCTTGCAAACGCCGGCAAGGACAGAGAGCTTGTAAAGGCATAAGGAGAAGAATTATGGTATTTGATAGCATAAAAAATTGTGCAACCTACTATGGAATGCACAAAAATTTTGAAAAGGCCTTTGATTTTATAAAAAAGGCAGTTGAGGAAAATTTGCCTGTCGGAAAGTATGAGCTTGACGGCAAGGAGATTTTCGCTTCTGTTCAGGAGTACGACTCCAAAACCGATGAGCAGGCTAAAAACGAGGCTCATAAGAACTATATCGATATTCAGTATGTCGTTTCGGGCGTAGAGGTCATTGAGTCTGTCGAGATCGAAAAGGCAATCCCTAATACCGAGTACAATGCTGAAAAAGATGTTATGTTCTATCAAAAGAGTGAGGACGCGGTAAAGCTTATTCTCTCGGCAGGCGAGTATGCAATTCTGTACCCGCAGGATGTTCACCGCCCCGGCCTTTGCGTAGACGGAAAGCCCGCCCCCGTTAAAAAGATAGTTGTTAAGGTAAAGATCTAAAACAAAAGAGCAGGCGATATGCCTGCTTTTTTAAGTTGAAAATTGAAAACGGAAAGTTGAAAATTATTTTTGTGACTATTTTGTAGGGGCGGATGCCTACATCCGCCCGATTTATTTTCGGAACGACGAGGGCATCGTCCCCTACAAAATCACAGCAAAAAAGGACTTGGAAAATTCCAGGTCCTTTATTTTTTGTAATTTTTGCAGTAGTCGGGAATTTCACGCTCTGTGTGAAATCCCCTTCTCATAATAAGCTCCTTGCAAACCTCATCATAAGCTGAAACAACCTTTTTGCACGGCCTGCACAACCCAAGCTCGTTGGTATCCTCAAAAACAACCTCATATTTATCGCAACAATAACACAAAACATATTTCATAATATCACCTCAAGACTATTTTACTAACATGCGATAGTAAAGTCAATACTATTTTTTGGTAGTAAATATAATAAAATTGTGAGGTGATTTTATGTATTATCCAAGACTAAAGGATTTAAGAGAAGATAAAGATTTAGTCCAAAAGGAAGTTGCGGCACTTTTGGGAATAGACCAAAGGGTTTACAGCAACTACGAAACGGGAAAAAGAGAGATCCCAACAAGGTTTGTAGTTATATTGGCAAAATATTATAAAACCTCCGCTGATTACATTTTAGGGTTAACAAACAATCCAAAACCGCAATAAAGGTCGTAGGGGCGGACACTGTTTGCCTATACTTAGAGGTGCATAATAGACGTATGATTAGATTAACGATTGATAAGGTGCTCAAGGCGGCGGGCATTACCAGATACGAGCTTGCCAAGCGAACAGGAATACAGTATCAAGTAATTGACAAATATTACAAGAACTCTGTCAAAAGATATGACAGTTATGTTCTTGAGCGTATTTGCGTCGCTATGGACTGTGAAATTGAGGATATGATGAGGCGGTGAGTAAATGGGTGTGTATAGACGGGTTCGTGATTTACGTGAAGATAACGACATAACCCAAAAGCAAATAGCAGAATACCTTAATATGCAGTTAACCGTTTACCAAAGATATGAGCGTGGAGAAAGAGAACTGCCTTTGTGGGCGGCTATAAAATTAGCGCAGTACTATAAAGTTACATTGGATTATCTTGTAGAAAACGAAACGTTATAAATTTTTCGTAGGGGCGAACATTATTCGCCCGATTTTGTTTTTTGGAGTATGATACGGGCAATTCGTGAATTGCCCCTACTGTAAATAAAATCCGTAGGGAACGACCTATGTGTCGTTCCGCAAAAGAAATCAAAACATAACGGAACGGCACACAGGCCATGTCCGTTTGCGGTGCCCGAAAATTTTTTCGCTTTTCGCTTAAATTTCGACCGCGGCACCCGCTTTTGCCTCGCTTCATCTCGCCCTGCGAGCGCTCGGCAACGCGCCCCTACAAAATCACAACAAAATAGGACTTGAGGTTAATCCTCAAGTCCTTTTGTTTTAAGTTTTACAAAACTTATTTCATTGCCTCTTCAATAGCAACTGCACAAGCAACAGTCATACCAACCATGGGGTTGTTACCTCTCACTATGAATAGCCCTTTTTTCTTCTGCATATCTTTTTTTGCTCAAAAAAAGGTGTTTTTCGGGGGTTTTCGGCTTCCGGTGGCTCTATGTGGCTCTATCTGTTGTAGAAAAAAAGTTGAAAAGATATTTTTTCTACATTCGGAAAAAAGTTATGCAGAAAAAACTCTCTCATATCGTTTTTTCAATCGGTTTGTTTCGCTTATTTCCCCGACAAACAAGATAAGAAATAATACAGATTAGATTCTTCTTTTTCTTTCCTGTTCTTAAAATTCAAATAATATCTGTGTGGGTAAGGCGAAGATGTTTTGACATCAAAATATACCGAGTTAAAATAATCTTCTTTCACAAGTTCAATCTTGCTTAACGGAAAAAATATTTTTGTACCAATTAAATCTATGTATAAACTTTTATCGGTAATCAGCAAGTTAGCGATTTTGGATAATGTTTTTTTCTCAACATTCCAAAATGGACGGGCTTCGTTATAACCCACCCTCTTCATACGACAACTATTTTTCTCTTCAACAACAGTAAAAAATTTAGTAACAAATATCGGACACTCGCCCTTTCGCATAATATCCTCAAAATCATTTATATCTCTATCAAGCGATTTGTTACAATAGTTTTTATCTTGACACAACTCCACAAGAGATTTAACTGCTGTTTTATGTTCTATATTTCCGTTCTCGTATTCCCTGCAAATATTTAATAGTGAATTACTATGCCTTAAATATTTGTCGTGGCATTCTTGATGTGCGACATCAAAAAATCTTTCTGTCTTTTTGCCACAATAAATACATTTCATTAAGTATCACCAACTTTAACCGTCTTGAAATATCTTTTTAATTTTGACGGGCTTTCCACACTTACGGGCATAAGAAATCATTGACCGTGTACCTGCACTTTTCTCGTCCCAAAAGCAAATAACATAATCGCTGACCTCTGCCATTTGTTTGTTTCGCTTTGGTCCTGCGCTTCTCCCGTAGGTTTTCCAATCAGCAGGATATTTTTCAACCTCAAACCCGTTTTCTTCTGCATATCTTTCGCCGATAGCATCAGCGCCACTTGCACAACCCGAAACGATAACTATATTGTTTTCTTTTCGGACATTTGATAAGCAATAATCAATATAGGGTTTTGCCTCGTCATAATTATTATAATCTCTGCACCCTGCAATTACAACTCTTTTTGTGGGTAATTTCTTTTTGAACATAAACACACCTCAATAAAAAAGCACACCCCGAAGAGTGTGCCGAAAAAGTGTTTCCCTCGGTTAGACTACCACATCACACCGAAACTATTTACCCACATAGGAGAATAGAGAGAACACCTTTTACCAAGGTAGTGTTCTCCTAAATATAGATAAATAGTCTATTATAATTAAGTTGTGATGTGGTATGTTCATATAATACCACATTTCAATATTTTTTGCAACCGTTATAAAAAAAGAAGCAAAAAAAGTCCCTCTTTCTTTTTCACTTGCTGAAAAAGAAACAAAAAAGCAATAGCGCCCACCTCAAAGTGTGCTTTGGGTGTGCGCTCATTCTCCAAAGGCAATAATACTGATGTGGTGCTAACCGTTAGTCTATGCCTTACCCATATAGCATAATATAATATACATAGAACCATTTTGAGAAAAATCGGTATCATAGCTCAGTTGTTAAGTTTCTTTTTCTGTCGGTAGTAGGTCGCCTTGCTGATACCTAATTTTTCCCATTCCTTTTGTTTTTTCACTTTCGGGAGTAGTCCCGATAATCTACTGACGGTTGAAAAGGACAACTCCGTTTTCTCTGCAACCTCTTTTATGGTCTGTCCCTCTTTTAACATCTTCACGGCTTCGGTCTTTTTCTGTTCTCGCTCTTCCTTGTTTATCTTCCTTTGAATATCTCTTGTTAAATTGGGTGTGCTTATCTTAACGGTGTTTACATCAAGATTCAACCACTCGCAAAAAGTTTCTGTTTTGATTTTATATGTTTTGCTATTCCTAAACAGATACTCAATATCTTTTAGGGGTTCGGAAAATGTATTATTGATTTCTCTGCATATCTTTTTTGCCTCTTCTATCGGCATACATTGTTTCGCTGAATTGTAGGCAAGAAACAACATAATATCTCGTTCTCCTATATTATCCTCTCGTTCAATCGCTAACTGTCGTATTATACCCAACCTTTTTAAGTGCAACGCTGCACCGTTATTTTTTGGCTCGGTAAGTATATAATCATTGTTAAGTTTCGGTGTATTTTGTTTTCGCTCTTCCTTTTGTTGTAAGTGTTCCTGTATAACCTCATTTTCCGACAATTCCTCTATAAGTGTGTTTAGGTCAATGCGCTTGTCGTGTAATCGTATCATTTTTGTTCGTGTTCCCGTTTTTGTATTGTAAGTTGAAAACATACGATACAACCCACACATATTACCACTTGCAACACGGTCAATCGTAATGTTTGCTTCAAGTTCGGGGTATTCGCTTAAAAATGCCTCGTATATCAAAATTAAGTATTCCTTTGCTTTTCTATAAAGGAACTCTAACCGTGCTGATGTTGGTTCAAGCGCATACCACATTTGGAGACCTCTCCCCGTTAGATTCAACACTACGGGCTTTGGAATTTGGAACGGTGGTTTAATGTCATATAAATCTCGTTTTAAGCGCCATAATAAAGAACTTATAATTTGTTCTCGCTCTGTGGCTTCTGCATTGTGTATATCAAAATCTAAAACCAAGGAATGAAACCCAAGCACATTATCTGCATTTCGTTTTTGGTATTTTTTTATGGTGTTACAAGTTAGGTAGTAATCAAGCGATTTTCTAATCTTGATTTTCTTAACTTGTTCTTGTAGGTGTTCTAAATCGGCATAGGCGATAGTTTTAAGTTTTTTATCCTTTGTCATAACGGCGAAATGTACTGTTTCGGGAAATTCACTATTGGGTGGAAAAAGAACCTCGTAAATGTTCATATACTGCCCCCTTTCAATCTTTTTAATAAGAATGAAAGACGGACTACCCAAAAGAGAATTTTCACATAAGAGAAAAAAAGGATATGAGGAAAAACCCCTCATATCCTTTTTGGTGTGGTTATGGCAGAAAACTTATTGTTGCACTATTTTTGTTGCAAAATTAGTTTTGGCTCATACCTTTTAATTGATGTCGCTCTGACTTTAATTTTTCTCGTTCTTCTTTTGTCAATTCAGCACCGTGTTTTGCAAGAATCTCGTTAATTTCCTCAATGCGATTTTGGGCATTCGTGGTATTTTCGCTTTTAGGTGGCTCTATTGCATATAAGGCTTCTAAAATAAAACTTGTCAATGTTTTGCCCTCGTGAACCGTTCTTATTTTGAGTTGGCGCTTGTATTCTTCCGACAATTCAAATTTTATCGTTGTCATAAAATTTCTCCTTTCTTTTAATCTTATAAAATCAGTATGAGAGATTAAAAGCGAAAAGGCGAAATCCCCCTTATGTTCTGTGCGACAGTATGGAGTTTTTCCGTAGGAAACCCAATTTTTGTGAATAAGTGAAAACGGGAGTTTTCGCAGTCACAAAATACATTGGGTTGTGTTTTTTGACCTCAAAAAATCACAAAAAATCATACTTAAAGCAGAACATAGAAAGGAGTAATTTATGGAACAGGCAACTTTATCTTTTTGTATGACATCAACGGAAATAGGTATAGAACACAACAACAGAACAATACCCGTACCACATAGCGATATTTCCCGTCAATGCGATAATTATTATTGGTCGGGTAATAAAAGTTTACAAACGATTTTTACCGAACTTTTCTCGTCCGATGTTGAAGAATACAACGCCCGACAGAAAAGAAAGGACAGAAAAATTGACGATTACTTGGGACAATTAACCGAGGCTTTGGAAAAAGAAAAAAAGAAACTTAAACAATTACGGGTTCAAGGTGCAACCAAGCATACCTTGCGCCAAAATACCAAAGCCAAAAAGGTGTGCTATGAGTTTGTCGTAACAATCGGGAATCTTCGAGACAACCCCTCGTTCAATGCCGTAAATGGCGAAAGAAAATACGAGGCACGAGAAATTCTACAAAGGTATGTTGAGGACTTTGCGAAAAGGTACAACGGCAGAGAATTCGGGATAGAACTTGCCAACGCTGCTATCCACCTATGCGAAAACGGTCAAGTACATCTGCATTGTGATATTGTTTTCCATTGTAACGACAACAAACGAGGTATGAAACATCAAGTATCAATGAATAAGGCTTTGTATCAACTTGGGTTTTGTGGTGATGAACAAAAACTCGCAATTACAAAATGGGAAGAATACGAAAGGGGTATTTTGACCGAACTATGTGCTGAATACGGCATAGAAATTGTTGCAGGGAAAGGCAGTAAAAGACACTTGCACAAGGAAGAGTATATTTTGTCCCAAGAAAAATTAAGAAACGAAGAACGAGGAAAAGCACTTGACGAACAGGAAGAAAAGTTTAACGATTTTTTGTTAAGGTCCGAAAGTGGTAATGCCTTTTTGTTGTTACAGGAAAATGACGAATTACGGGAAGAGTTGACCGATTTGCAGGAACAGGAAGAAAGCCAACAGGAACGATTGGCGCAACTGTGGGAAGAATACAAGTGCGACAATTCTCGGTATTGGTATAGGTATAAAGAAAATAAAGCAGAGTTAAAAAAAGAAATCGCCCTTGCCGTATCTCAAAAGAACTACGACAAAGAGCGAATGATAGATTTGCTTAATTCTGTTGTTTCGGGGAACGGGTTTATTTTCTCCCGTCTGTTTCGCTTGATATGTGCTTTATTCTTGAAATTCAAGGTTGACCGTGAAGAACAACAGTTACGACAGTTGCAAGAACTCAACAGGCGATTAAAGGAAGAGGCACGGTTGGTTTGCTCGGTTTCGCAACAAACGGCAGAGGCACTTAAAAGTGAAGATTTTACCCGTATATATGAAACTATGCGCTTGTGGGAAAATCTGCTTTCAACCGTGAATCTCAATCTTGAAAATATGATAGAACATAACCAAGCTCAGTTGGAAAATGATGTAGAAAGATAAAAAAGATATGAGGGAAAAGTAATAATTCCCTCATATCTTTTTTGTTTACTTTAAGAACTCATACTCAAATAATGTCGGTACAATTTCAGAATTATAATATTCCCTGATTTTCTGTTTTAATGATTTTAATGCACCATTAAGTTCGGGGTAGTCAGGTTTATTTTCTCCCGTTTCTTCATCGTGAGTAAAGGTGTTAAGTTCTGCGAAAATTTGATAAATACCATAAGTTAGTTCAGCATTATAATTTTTGGTTTTCTTTGCCCACCTTAATATAGTTTCCCACATATTAAAAAGTTCTTTTTCTTTAACGGTAACATTAAGATTTTGCAATTCTAAACTTGCTAATGTTTCACCGTTTGTAGTGTCAAGACATAATTCATTTCTATAAAAACGATTGTCTGTACCTACAAAACTTCTCATATGATTTTGCATTTCAAAGCAAGTGAACACAAGGCATTTTAATAGATATTGATTTAACTTTCCACTTTGAACATCGGTAAAGAATTTATCAGCCCCATCTGCCGATTTCATAATTCTTGCTCTTTCAGTCCATTCTCTATTATATGTTATATATCTACTTGCACAGAACATTGGTAGTTTATTAAGGTAATCATCTTTTCTAATATAACAACCATTTCCGTTATATCTTCCTGCAACCAATAAACTTGATTTTGCATCAGGATTATCAAAACCAACACTATCTGCCACTAAATAACCTAACATATCCTTTGAATATAAAGGTTTAATTCGGCATTTTACACCATCTTCTGCTTCTAAACCGTTAAGACCCGTTAAAATACCGTCAAATGTGGCGTCATCAAAACTATCCTTGTTATAATATCTTGTACTA
This sequence comes from Oscillospiraceae bacterium, assembly GCA_017461245.1. Classification (GTDB taxonomy): domain Bacteria; phylum Bacillota; class Clostridia; order Oscillospirales; family Ruminococcaceae; genus SIG578. The sequence goes on along the minus strand of JAFTYW010000022.1, from coordinate 10,205 downwards.
AACAATTCATACACTCTATCAACAGACAATTCAATAGGAGTGCTTAGTTGATTATTATTCAGTATATCATAACCCGTGATTTTTAATGAGGTAACATTTTTATCTACATTAGACCATAAAGCACACATTATACAAGCATCAATATTTGTATGAAAATGTCTGCGATTAAAAGCAAAGCCTTTAATAAATTCTTTGTTAATCAGGTGTTGTGATTTCCAATATTTTACAGGTGAATATACGATATAACTATCGGTTGGCTGTCTTAAATAATACTTAAATGCAGACCATATAAAAGCATTTCCTAAATCGTTAGAAACTGCACCTTTTACTACCTTTTTCATTTCCTTAACAACAAAGGTATTCTTCCAAGCTGATGATGTTGCTGATTTCTTTGTTCGTTGATGTTCTAATGAGGTAGTTTCTGCATAAGGTGGGTTTTCAAAAAGAATAATAGTACAATTAGGATTGTCAATATACTGTTTAATTACAGGATTGTTTATATATTCTTCCGACAAAGCATCTGCACCACGGACAAGTCCCATATTAAATGTATCTTCTTTTTCTGTTGGTGGAATAATATAGCGAACTTTACTACCCAATAATTCTAATAATACTTTATATTCGTAATATTCAATAGTTGACACGATACAATGAGATAATTCCTCGTCAGTCAACCTTTTTTCAAGATTTCCCGTTCCTGCGCAACGGTCCAAAATTATGTAATCGTTTCCTTGTGGTACTCTTGCGATAGCCTCACGAACCAACTCAATAGATTTATCCACATAAGGTTCAGGTGTGTAAAAAGCACCTAAATTTTTCTTTTGAAGTGTATCGTTTAATTTGTCCATTAGATATTGAAAACGGACATTATCTTTTCCTGCATAAGCATATATGTAATCTTTGAATTTATTGGGTTCTCTAATCTCGCCGATAATTTTAACTTTGCCCGTACTATCACCAATAAAATCAGATTTTCTTGCTTGTGGGTTTTCACGATAGTATTTCTCTGCCCAACCAACAATACAATTTTCATCAATATTGATTTTAGTATAGTTATTCTCTTTAAGCAACTGAATTAAAGAAAACTCGTCAGTTTGATTTTCGGCATATTTCAGTTTTACAATGTAATCATTAGCAAAAAAACCAACATTCTTTTTTGAAGCACCACCGACATAAACTTTCTCAATATCTTTTAAGTAATCTGCCGAATGATAAACATAAATTGTTGCAGTATTTAATGATACCAACAAAATATTTGCAGGTATCGGTTCACCCTTTATTCGCATAGCAGAAAGATATTTTATTGATTGAAACAAACAGGCATTAAGGTCGGTTATATTTAATTTGAATTCTAATAAATTTCCGTTTAATATACCGTCAGTATTATTACGGAAAATATCTTCATAAGTTAGTTCAGGATTTATAACTTTTAAATATTGTTCGTAAAACTCTATTTGTCCTTCAAGTTCAACACTATATTTCTTAAACATTGTTTGAACCTCCATTTTATACAGTTGAGTGTATTATATCATAAAATCAAAATAATTGCAATCTGTCAATAATAAATGTCCCACTTTTTTCGTAAAAATATCAAAACTCTCATATTTACAATGAAAGGAGATGTAAATATGAGATTCAAATTTAAGGGTAAAAGAAAACTTTTGAACATTTTACGGAAAGAAACAGAAAACCTTAATATTGCACTCAAAGATGTGTCATACACGACAGAGGCGCAGCACGATTGGTTACGACAAGAAACAATCCTTTTAATTGAAAATGGAATACATTACAGAGTGCGAAACACACACTTTAAGGATTCGGGCGCAACACTTGTCTATGAAGAAATACATCAATTTGGTCCGAGTCATTTTAAGGTAGTGCAAAGAAAGGTGTTAGAAGAAAGTGAGGGACAGAAATGACAATAACAAAAACCTATGAATTAACGGGATATATCACGAACTTGGGAAAGTATGTTGAGGGGTATCTAATCGGGAAATACATCAGTTTCCCTATTACCAAAGCCGAGTTAGCAACGGCTCTTGAAGAGATAGGAATAAATGATACATACGAAGAGTGGTTTTTCACAGACTATGACGGAGAATATCCGACACAAGTTTATGATATGCTCGGAGAATACACATCAATAAAAGAACTAAATAAAATCGCCCTTGCGCTTGAAAGAGTGTCGGACGAGGGTGCAACAGATTTGTTTGAGGCATTTTTGGATAATGGCAAAGACTTTTATTCTGCCTGTGCAAATGCCATTGAGGGCAACGGTTGGTTTATATCGGGCGACGATTACACCGACCTTGCAACCTTTATAATAGACGCTTGTGGTGGGTTCGCTGAACTTTCACAAGACACTATTGAAGAGTATTTAGATGTTGAGGCGCTTGGTCGTGATATTCGCCTTGAATATTGCTATTATGACGATATGCCCGAAACGGCAGGAGAATATTGGTGTGGCGACGAAAATGCCACAGACGAAGAAATCGGACAGGCATACATTGACGAATGTGGTTACGGTGCAATTAACAACAAGGACAATTATTTTGACTATGCCCGATATGGCGAAGCAATTTACGACGAGGGCGAATTTGTTTTTACCGAAAACGGCATTGTAGATTGTGGCGATTTTGACGATAGCTTAGGCGAAGATTTCAAGGAAGAATTAGAAGAAACTTATAATGAAAGAGAGGAAGAAAGGTAATGAATAAAGTAGAGCAAAAGGTGTATATCACACCCGAAAACAAGGAAAAAATTAAGAGAATTGCTGACGCCCGTAAAGTGTCCTCTTCAACTCTCGTCCGTCATTGGTTGGAGAACTATTTGGATATACTCGTATTCCCCGAAGATGAACAAAGGAGTGCTGAAAATGTCCAACAAGAAAACGAATGAAGAATTGGCACAAGAAATTAAATGCACAGGTGCAGAAGAAAGACGAAAGATACTTGACCGACAAAATAAACTCCTTACCGAGCAGTTACGGGAGAAAATTCGCCGTAGGTGTGAAGAGGACAACATACAGGCAATAATTGACGATGTGTTTGCTGAACCCCGTCCCGAAGCCAAGACAGGAACAATAACAATGTTTGCTTCGGACGGTGTTCTCGGAAAGGCAAACCCACATCAATTAAGTCCGTTACGGCGATTTATAAATTCACACAAGAAAAAGTAAAAGACCTGCGAAAACAGGTCTTTTTTTGTTACTTAAATATATTTTCGGGAATTTCTCTTCCGTCGTGTTTTCTCGGCTTTGGTGCTTTATCTTTCGCAAGTTTCCAACGGCGAATGATGTTCGCAGTACTCCAAATTCGCATTTCGTCAAGTGCCTTTTGTATGCGCTTGTTCTCTGTATCGCCTGTTTGTTCCTGTGAACGAGCAATTATTTCGTCATACTCACGGGGTAATTTACCCGTTCTTTTCGGCAATTCAAGAAATTTCTTATCATAGTGGCAATACATTTCAAAATCGTCAATGTATATCAAACTCTTTTCATATTCACGACAAAGAGCAATAAAGGTCTGCTTGTTGGAAATACCCAACTTTTCGGGCATTAGATTCATAAGCATACTTTCAGTTATGCGATATGCCTCATACATAAAGTATAACTCCCGAAACTCTTTCGTGATATTCGCCTTGTATGTGGTCTTTCCCGTCTGTGCAACGGGTTTGTACTCACTTGCAATTTTCTCCATTATAGCAACAAGTTCGCCCTTTTCTGTTTCTGTCAAAGTTCTACCTATATCCTGCGAATAGAAAAAGGTTGAAATTGGCGAAACTTTGGGTAGGTCGCCACTATGGTCTAACACAAATAAATTGATGTTTTTATCAAGAATCTGTTTGTAATACTCTACACCCTTGTTCTTTCCTTTTAGTAAAGTATCAACAGAATACATATATATAACATCTTCACTATCCATTGTGGAAATCAATTTTTCCAACTCTTCTCGTTTTTCCGAGTGCCAATGAACATCAACCACAATTTTATCTGCATTAAAAACATCTAACTGCTTATATGCAAGTGTGTTTTCGGGTTCTGTATCGCTTCTATTCGTATTAGCGAAACCATAGGCAATAAATTCATTCATAGCGCTGCTCCTTAAAAAAGTTTCTTTAACCCCTTGACATATTGTTAGTTCTGTGATATACTAACAATACAGTAAAGGGTTAAACACTCAACTGTACTGAACCTTGACAATAGAATATCACAAAAAGGTGCTGTTGTCAATAGCAATATAGCAAAGGGTTAAATACCCTTTATTTTTAGCGACAAAATAACAATACACCAAAGGGTTAAGAAAGGAGTTAGATATATGCAAAATTCAACCCAAAATATCTCAACGGATATAAAACTGTATTCGGTAAAAGAGGTCGCAAGTTTACTTTCAATCAGCAAAAATAGGGTTTATGACCTTATTTATGCTAACCGTATTCCTGCTATGGATATAGGTGGGTTAAAAGTAAGGCACGAGGCTCTTGCCAATTTCCTTAAAAATACAGAGGGGTACGAGGTTGATTTTAACCACCCCGAAAATCTTTATGTTTTGCAGAAAAGAACTGCATAGAAAGGAGTAAAAAATGAGTAAAGTTATTGAAACAGTAAGAACCGTTCATATCTTCAAATCTAAATACAAGAGAAAGGACGGTAAAGAAACTTGGTCGTATCGTTTTGAAATGCCATATCGCCGTGCAGACGGTAAACGAGATTTTGCAACGAAGAGTGGTTTTGCCACAAAAACATCAGCGCAAACGGCAGGACAAAAGGAGTTTGACCGTATTTATAAAGGTGTCGTCCCCGAACTTAACAAGAGTGATTACCGTGTCGCCAATCTTCGCTTTAAGGACTACATCACACACTATTGGTATCCGTTCAAAGTCAAATTGGTAAAAGATACTACGCTGCACGGGTATCAAAAGAGATTCAACAGTATCTTGTTTCCCAAGTTCGGAAATACGGCACTAAAAGACATCACAACAGATGTTTTAGAAGAATTCTTGAACACGGAAATTTACCTTAATTCCGAGTTCTCTAATCATACCTTGCTGAATCTACGAGCATTGTTAAAGCAGATTTTCAGTTTTGCCGTTAAAAATGGACACCTTACTACAAACCCAATGCTCACGGCAACACCACACAACCCCCGTATTCAACCCAATGTAATAAAACGAGGACAATGCAGAGACGCAGTTGATAAGGGTACTCTTGATAAAATCTACGAATTGTACCCACAAGGCACTCTTGAACATCTCGCACTCAAAACTCTCCAACTTACAGGAATGAGAGAGGGCGAATGTTTTGCTCTTGATTGGCGAGATGTGTCCTTTGAAAATCATTGTATTTTCGTAGTTAGGCAGATACAGAGAAAATCTCCCACTTTTGCCCCAACCGATTGGGAAAAAGAATTACTTGCTCAACATTCCGAGCTTCGTAATTTTAAGTGGTACATCAGCAACCCTAAATACGAAAGTCGCCGTGCAATTCCTATGTCAGCAGAACTTGAACAACTGCTCAAAGACGAGTGGGAATGTCAACAGGCGAACCGTAAAAAATACGGTGCAAAGTATAAGAGGTATTTCTATACTCGCAGAACTGCACCCCGTTTCTATAACGACTTTCACTCCTTTAATTCTCGTACAAGTCAGATTAAGGGCGAAATCGTTACAGAGTTTGAGAACGGTATTCTCAACGAACACGGTATTGGTTATGAGTTTAACCCCGTTTTTCGCCGTGTGAATGGTGCTTACTACACATCGGGAAACACTCAATACATTTCTCGTAAAATTCACGGGTTTGAGGGTAACGAACTTATTTCAAGCACCTTTAATATTCACTCCCTGCGCCACACATACGCCTCTTCTATGAGGTCTATGGGCTTTGAGAATTATATTGTGCAAAGTCTTATGGGACACAAAAACCCCTCAACGACAACACAGGTGTATATGCACCTTGAAGAGAATGTGTTTACACAGGTTGCACACACGGTCAACACTATGGGTAGTGTTGATGCGCTTATCAACAATCTCTCCAATGAACAGTTGGAAGAGTTGAAAAATAAATTATTAAGAAAAGGAGACTTACTATAATGAAATGTAATTATGGTAAAAAAGACAAACAAATGCAGTATTGTAAAGATTTAATGCTTACGATACATAAGGAAATGAGTTATGAAAAACTGCTTGAAAATGCAGTTGGCTTAGGGGAATACTATGTACCCAAACTCCCCGAAAAAGTGCAACGCCTCATTTTAAGAGTTGAATTCAGCAACAAAATGCTCACATTCTTCCTTGACACCTCGCCCATTAAGTCCTTGGGGTATGGCGATAAAATTGCCTTTGCCCCACTCACAGTTGATTTATTGGAATTGTACGGGGTAACACCCCAAAAATTCGCAGACGATTACTTTGCTGATAAATCAAATCTTGCAGTTTGTATAGCAGATTAAGTTTGTGTTTGTGTGAGGGGGAGAAATCCCCCTCATTATTTATCGTAACAATTTGGAGAAATAACCAATTTCTCCAACCCAAAAGAAGATAATCGCCAACTCAAAGTAGGTTATTTCTCCTTTAATTTGAAAGGAGAAAATTATTTATGAGTAAAAATTTTATTGGCAAGAAAACTAAAAATGACGAAAGATATACTCCTGCTATTTTGGTTCAACCAATTTTAGAGTATGTCCCCAAAGGTTCAACCGTGTGGTGTCCTTTTGATTTGGAAAATAGCGAATTTGTAATCGCCTTGAAAGAACACGGTTGTAAAGTCATTCACTCACACATCAGTACAGGACAAGATTTTTTCTTGTACGAACCCAAGGGAACTTATGATTACATCATAAGCAACCCACCGTTTAGTAGCAAACTAAAAGTTTTAGATAGGTTATATTCACTTAATAAACCTTTTGCAATGCTACTTAACCTTGAATGTCTAAATTATCAAGAGGTCGGAACTTTCTTTTTAGATAAGAATCTTGAATTGCTTATCGTTGATAAAAAGGTTAGTTTTGACGGCAAAATGCCAAGTTTCAACACATCTTATTTCTGCAATAAGATGTTACCCGAAAAACTCAAATTCGTACATTTGGAACATAACAATACAAACAAGCGCTATGTTCCGTCAAGAATGTACTTAAACAACAATTAAAAACCAATGGAGAAATAACCAATTTCTCCAACCCAAAAGAAGATAATCGTCAACTCAAAGTAGGTTATTTCTCCTTTAATTTGAAAGGAGAAATTATTTTGAGAAAAAGTAAGTTAAAGTTTATGGATTTTTGTTCGGGCATAGGCGCAGGTCGCCTTGCTCTTGAAAGAAACGGTCTTTCCTGTGTCGGTCATTGTGAAATCAATAAATCTGCCGACAAAACATATCGTCTGTTCTTTGGAGAAAACGAAAAGAACTACGGCGATATTATGAATGTTAATTGTAAAGCACTACCTAATTTTGATTTGATGTTGGCAGGATTCCCGTGTCAAAGTTTCTCTATTGCAGGAAACCGTAACGGCTTCGGTGATGAACGAGGACAAGTCTTTTTCGGTCTATTGAAAATTCTTAAAGAGAAAAATGTTAAATATTTTATTTTTGAGAATGTTAAAGGCTTAGTAAATCACGAGAACGGCGAAACACTCAAAAGAATTCTTACAGAACTTGAAAATGCAGGATATTCGGTAAGTTGGAAAGTTCTAAACTCAATAAATTATGGTGTGCCACAAATGAGAGAAAGAATTTACATAATCGGTGCTAAAACCGAACTCATTTCAAAACCTTTTGTTTGGTCCGAAAGTAATTCTACTGCGAATCTTGAAGATTTCTTAATTGATAAAGATGCGCCACTTATGAATGAAAATGCTCCCGTTTGGAATAACTATCTAAACAATGACATCAACAAGGGTAAATACAATATGCAGGACATATTAAAGAATGACCTTTGTGTGATAGACAAGAAACAAAGAAATTTGAGAATATACCATAACAAAGTACCAACCCTTTGTGCAGGAAATCACAGTATCTATTCTGTAAAAAACAATCGCCTTTATAAGATTTCGGGTTATGAGGGTTTATTGTTACAAGGCTTCCCAAAAGAATTTGCAGAACGGGCAAAAGCACACGGTATTTCAAATAATGCTCTTCTCACTCAAACGGGTAATGCTATGACAGTTCCCGTTGTTGAGGCAGTTGGAAAGACATTGTTAAGTTCAATCAAATGACGAGAGAGGGTTAAAAGCCCTCTCTTTTTTGTCGTTTTTTATATTAAAAAAATAGTTATGTGGGAGTTTTTCCTGCATAACTTTTTTTACAAAAATCGCTTAATTACAGGCGAAACGAAAACCAATGTTGAAAAAATGTAGAAAATTCGCCGTGTTGAAAATAAAAAACAAGGTTTGAGGTCGTTAAACCTCAAACCTTGAATTTCTTAAAAGTCCTAAAAACCCTTTATTTAAGCGATTTTCTTACTTTCTTAATGCTTCTTCAACTGCAACTGCACAAGCAACTGTCATACCAACCATAGGGTTGTTACCTGCGCCGATCAGGCCCATCATCTCAACGTGAGCAGGAACAGAAGAAGAACCTGCAAACTGAGCGTCGCCGTGCATTCTTCCCATTGTATCGGTCATACCATAGGAAGCGGGGCCTGCAGCCATGTTGTCGGGGTGAAGTGTACATCCTGTACCGCCGCCCGAAGCAACCGAGAAGTAGCTAACGCCGTTCTCGTTACACCACTTTTTGTAGGTTCCTGCAACGGGGTGCTGGAATCTTGTGGGGTTGGTGGAGTTACCGGTGATGGAAACGCCAACGTTCTCAAGCTTCATGATAGCAACGCCCTCGGGAACGCTGTCAGCACCGTAGCACTTAACGTCAGCGCGGGGACCCTTGGAGAAGGGCTTTTCAAACTTGACCTCGACCTCTTCGGTGTAGGGGTTAAACTCGGTCTCACAGTAGGTGAAGCCGTTGATTCTCGAAATGATGTAAGCGGCGTCCTTACCAAGTCCGTTAAGGATAACTCTAAGGGGCTTCTGACGAACCTTGTTAGCGTTAAGAGCGATCTTGATAGCGCCCTCAGCAGCTGCAAAAGACTCGTGGCCTGCTAAGAAGCAGAAGCACTCGGTCTCTTCAGAAAGGAGCATCTTACCGAGGTTTCCGTGGCCGAGACCAACCTTACGGTTTTCAGCAACAGAACCGTTAATGCAGAATGCCTGCAGACCGATACCGATAGCGGCAGCAGCGTCAGCAGCCTTGGTGCATCCCATTTTAATTGCGATAGCGGAGCCTACGGTGTAAGCCCAGACAGCGTTTTCAAAGCAGATGGGCTGGGTGCTGCGAACGATCTTGTCGCAGTCAACGCCCTTTGCAAGAGTGATCTCCTTACACTCTTCGATGGAAGAAATTCCATACTGAGCGAGCACGCCGTTAATTTTGTCTAATCTTCTTTCGTAACCTTCAAACAAACTCATTTCAGCGCACCTCCTTATTCTTTACGGGGGTCAATATACTTGACCGCCTCGTCAAATCTTCCGTATGTACCCTTGGACTTCTCATAAGCCTCGTTAGGCTCCATGCCCTTCTTAATAAAGTCGGTCATCTTTCCAAGTGAAACGAACTCATAACCGATAACTTCGTCGTTTTCGTCGATAGCCATTCTGGTGCAGTAGCCTTCGGTCATCTCGAGGTAACGAACGCCCTTCTCTTTGGTTCCGTACATAGTACCAACCATTGAACGCTCGCCTTTACCGAGGTCTTCCATACCTGCGCCGATAACAAGACCGTCATCAGAGAAAGCAGACTGGCTTCTGCCGTAAACGATCTGTAAGAACAGCTCACGCATAGCGGTGTTGATAGCGTCGCAAACGAGGTCGCTGTTGAGAGCCTCTAAGAGAGTTTTGCCGGGGAGGATCTCTGCGGCCATAGCGGCAGAGTGGGTCATACCCGAGCAGCCGATGGTCTCAACAAGGGCTTCCTCAATAATTCCGTTTTTAACATTCAGCGAGAGCTTGCAAGCGCCCTGCTGAGGGGCACACCAGCCAACACCGTGGGTGTAAGCCGAGATGTCCGAGATTTCTTTTGCCTGAACCCATTTGCCCTCTTCGGGGATGGGTGCCGGGCCGTGGTGCGGGCCCTTTTTGACTACGCACATGGTTTATACTTCATGGGAATAGTTCATGATATGGACTCCTTTCATTCCTTGATGAAAAACATCATTGCTTCTATT
>JAFTYW010000021.1 GCA_017461245.1 Oscillospiraceae bacterium | reverse complement strand
TATCGGCGGGAGCTTAAACCAGAAAAGGAGAAACTCCGCTATAACACAAAGCACAACACGGATAACTACGGAAAGTTTTTGTTTCATAGATTCCACTCCTTATTTTTCCAAGAGCTTTTCTGCGCAGGCAAGCTTAACCGATGCGCAAAGCACCGAAACCGCCGCCTCAAGCTCGTCAACATTGATATACGAGGGGGCAACTCTTATATTTCTGTCATTGGGGTCATTTTTATAAGGATATGTTGAGCCGGCGGGGGTTAGCACAACGCCTGCATTTTTACAAAGCTCAACAACTCTTTTTGCGCATCCGTCCATAACATCGAGGCTGATAAAATAGCCGCCGCGTGGTCTGGGGTAGTAAACGCAGCCTAAGGGCGCGAGCTGCTCGTCAAACGCCTTAAGCACAGTTTCAAACTTGGGTCTGAGAATGTCAGCGTGCAGCTTCATATGCTCCTTAAGACCGTCGGCATCCTTATAATATATAACGTGGCGGAGCTGATTTATCTTGTCAAAGCTGATGGTCTGAATGGTCATTCGCTTTTTCTGCCAGTCGATATTATTTTTGGAGCCGCCCATTGCGGCAACACCGCTTCCCGCAAAGCTTATTTTAGAAGTCGAGAAGAATATATAAACTCTGTCGGGGTTTCCTGCCTCGGTGCAGGCGTCAAGCACATTTAAGAGCTCGTCGCCCTCATCGTAAAGATCGTGAATGCAGTAGGCATTGTCCCAGAAGATTCTGAAGTCGTCTGCCGCAGTTTTCATAGAAGCGAGTCTTCTAACAGTTTCGTCGCTGTAGGTAATACCCTGCGGGTTTGAATATTTGGGCACGCACCACATGCCCTTGATGGTCTCGTCTTCTGCGACAAGCTTTTCGACGGTGTCCATATCGGGACCTGTTTCGGTCATATCAATAGCAATCATCTCAATGCCGAATTCCTCGCAGATAGCAAAGTGCCTATCATATCCCGGTGCAGGGCAGAGAAATTTTACCTTGGGCAGCTGGCTCCAAGGAGTTTTTCCCTCTAAAACACCCAGAAGCATTGCTCTTACGATGCAGTCATACATAATATTAAGGCTGGAGTTTCCGCAAACGAGGGTGTTTTCGGGAGCAACGCCGAGGAGCGGCGCCAACATCTTTCGTGACGAAGGAACACCCTCCATAACGCCGTAGTTACGATAGTCAAAAGAGCATTTATCTATAACGCTTTTGTCAAGGCATGTCATAAGACCGTTGCTAAGATCAAGCTGAGCGCCGTTAGGCTTTCCTCTTGATATATCAAGGTCTATTCCTAGCTCACAAACCTCATCATATTCTTTTTTAAAGTTTAGGTAGGTCTGCCTAAGTTCACTTGCAGACATTTCACAGAGTTTCAATTTAGATTTCCTTTCGTATGCCAATTTAACAGTTTTTGCATTTTTTGTTATTTATTTGTCAAACTTTCGGGCGGCAAGCTTTAGGCTTGCCGCCCAGTTTTAGCTTTTTATCTTACCGCTTTTTCTATACGGTGTTCCTCAAGAACAGTTTGTGTTTTGTCAGTAAACTGTGCAAGGTAGCCGCCTTTGTCAATGGTAAGAGCAAGACCCTTGAAGTTATCGCCTCTGGGATCGCCTGAGGTGAGAACTGGAGCCTTTACTACTCCAAACTGACCCTCGGTACCGGGCTCGTTGTAGTAGAAGTTATGCATATGTCCGTGCAGGTGCAGGTCGGGATTGATCTCGTTTAAGAGCTCGATCCACTCGGTGTAGAGTTCTTTCTCGTGAACATTCCAAGCGGTATCAAAGGGAACGTGGCAGATCACAAAGCGATGCTCTACGCCCTCTGCCTCGTATTCCTCGTCCTTTCTCTTAATAACGTCCTTGATAAACTCGGTCTGTCTGAGTCTGAACTGATGGAAAGAGGCCATTCCCCCGTACTCAACGTTGTTATCGACCTTGTCTTCACCGCAGTCAAGGATGATTGCCCAAATACCACCTATTCTGATTGTAAAATAGGTGTTGCCGGCCTTAGAGGTAGGAGTAAATCTCTGATACTCAACGGCAGACTCACCGCGGGTATCGTGGTTACCTCTTGAGAAGATAACAGGAACAGAACCGTGAGTAAGCTGAGAGGAAAGGTTAAAGAGTGTCAAAATGTGGTCGAGTGTTCCGCTGTGGTCGGGAATATCTCCGTTCATTATAAGTATGTCTAAATCGTCACCAAAATATGAGGCGGCGGCAACGGGATTTTTAATTGCCGAGTGGGTATCGCTCATGTGATAGATGCGAAGTGTTCCGTCGGTTGCGGGAGCGTGGAAAGAATAGCTTCTTCTCTGCTCCTGGCCGCTGGTGGGATAATAAGGCTTGCGCTGATAAACGGGAACAAACACAACGTCATATTTTCCCGCTTTATCGAGAACCTCCATAGGAACGTTTGCCTTGTGAACGATATCGTCAGAGGGGATGTTTCCGTTACTGTCATTAATGTAACGAACGCCGTCGATCTCGACCCAGCCCATACCCTTAACAAGCGAGTTAAAGGTTATGCAGTACTCATTTTTTTCTGCTACGTAGACAATAGGGTCATAGACAAAAAGGTCTTCGGGGATTTTTCTGTTATCTTGCATTTGGATGTCCTCCTTTGATGCTAAGCACTTTTATTTTAACCGCAGAGCCTGCGGTTTTATCGTTTTGACTTGTTTATTCTGTGTTCTTCCAGAATTTCGTTGTTCTTGTTTGTAAACCTTACAAGGTATCCCTCGCCGTCAAGAGTTATTGCGAGGCCCTTATAGTCGTCACCCTTGGGGTCTCCGCCTATAAGACTCGGAGCTTTAAGCGATACACCGAAAATATTTTCGCTCTCTGGCTCTATGTATTTTACGGTGTGCTCGTGGCCGTACAAAACAACATCGGGGTTTATCTCATTTATAAGTTCGAGCCACTCTTTATAAGTGTCAAACTCAAATTCGTTGTGATGTATGTCGATTCTTATATGGCTTAAAACTATACGGTTTTCAATGCCCTCTGCCTCAAACTCATTCTGACGGTTTTCAATAACAGAGCGGATAAACTCGGTCTCTCTTTTTCTGAAAGGGGTAAAGTTACCGATTCCTGCTAAATTCTCTCTATCGTCGCCCTTGTCCTCGCCGCAATCTAAAACCATTCCCCATATCTTGCCGATACGGAAGGTGTAATAGGAATTGCCCATATTGCTCGTGGGGGTATAATCCGGAAAGTGAGCGGCAAATACGCCTCTCGTATCATGATTACCTCTTGTAAAAACAATTGGCAGATTCCCGTGCGTTACCTCTGATGAAATCTTAAAGATCGTCATAACATCATTTATCGAGCAGCTGTGGTTGGGAATATCGCCGTTCATAATTAAAAGGTCAAGATCATCGCCGAAATAACTTGCAGCGTCGACAGGATTTTTTACTGCAGAGTGTGTATCAGAAATGTGATAGAGGTTAAAGCGGGACTTGTTTGTGTCAGGCTTTTTAAAAGAGTAGGTCTTTCTCTGCTCTGCGCCAGTGGCCGAAAAGACCGCTTTATGAGCATAAACGGGAAAGAAAACTACATCATAACTGCCTGCATCATCAAGAATCCGCATAGGCAGTTTAGCCTTATGAACGGTTTTATCTGTTGCCAAAGTGCCGTTATAATCGGTTATAAATTTTTCTCCGTTTACCTCTACCCAGCCAATTCCGTTTACAAGGGTGTTGAAAATGATACAATAATCATTCTCAACAGCAAAAACGGCCGGGTCATACAAAAACAGATCCTCTGTAACTGCTCTACTCATAGCGGGCACTTCCCTTAGATAACTCTTACTCTGATTGCATCCTTAATTTCTGCAGCTACCTTATCGGCATCTGCTGCGAAATCTGCGATAGCATATCCGTAATCTCCACGTGTAAATGCCGCGCTCTTTACAGCGGTAGCAAGCTTGGAAACAACCTTTTCTGCGTTTGCCGCCTTGTAAATTGCGCAAACTCTCTTGCAACCAGCTGTTACAGCGCCGAGGTTTGCATTAGGCATATTAACGGAATTCACGATATTTCCGTTTTCAATGTAGTTTCTGATCTCGTCTGCGGCCATAACTGCGCAGTTATCCTCAGATTCGGGAGTCGAAGCGCCTAAATGAGGCAAAGCAACAACGTTCTCTACGCCGATAACATCATCGGTCGGGAAATCGGTTACGTAACGCTCAACCTTGCCGCTCTCAAGTGCCGCAAGAAGATCGGCATCATTAACAAGAGCGTTTCTTGCAAAGTTAAGGATGCGAACGCCGTCCTTCATATTTGCAATAGTGTCCTTATTTACCATACCCTTTGTGTCTGCGTTAAGGGGCAGGTGAAGGGTGATATAATCACTTTCTGCATAGAGGTCATCAAGGGTTGATACGACCTTTGTTCCCTGAGGCAAGCGGATAGCGCCAGCAACCGAGAGGAAGGGGTCGTAACCGACAACCTTCATTCCGAGAGCCTCTGCTGCCTGTGCTACCAAGATACCGATAGCGCCAAGGCCTACAACGCCAAGGGTCTTGCCGAGAATTTCGGGGCCGACAAACTGGCTCTTGCCTTTTTCAACAAGCTTTAAGGTCTCGTCGCCGCTGCCCTTCAAGGTCTTAGCCCAGTCAGCTGCGGGAAGAACCTTTCTTGATGCTAAAAGAAGTCCGCAAACAACGAGCTCCTTAACGGCGTTTGCATTTGCACCGGGTGTGTTAAAAACAACAACTCCCTGCTCTGCGAACTTATCGAGCGGAATATTGTTTACGCCTGCGCCAGCTCTTGCAACGCAGAGTGTGCTGTCATCGAGCACAGTTTCGTGCATAGAAGCCGAGCGGACCATAACGGCAACGGGATTTTCTACATCCTCGCCGCAGGTATATTTAGCATCAAATCGGTCAAGACCGATCTTTGCGATCTTATTAAGAAGTTTTACGTTATACATTCAAAATCCCTCTTTTACTGATGTTTAGCTTCAAAAGCCTTCATAAACTCAACGAGCTTTTTAACGCCCTCGGTGGGCATAGCATTGTAGATAGAAGCACGCATGCCGCCTACAGAACGGTGTCCCTTAATATTTACAAAGCCCTCTGCGGCCGCCTCTTTACAGAAGAGAGCGTCAAGCTCCTTATCACCTGTTACAAAGCAGACGTTCATAAGGGATCTGTCCTCTTTATTAGCGGTGGGCTTAAAGAGCTTGCAGGAATCGAGGTAATCGTAAAGGATAGCTGCCTTTTCACGATTTACCTTTTCCATATTTTCAATGCCGCCGATCTCGTTGTTTACCCACTCAAGAATGAGCTTGTGGATATAGATAGCGTAGGTCGGGGGAGTGTTATACATAGAATCGTTTTCTGCCTGAACAGCATAGTCCATCATAACGGGGGTTATATCGCGAGCCTTGCCGAGCATATCCTCGCGGATGATAACAACTGTAAGACCTGCAGGGCCCATATTCTTCTGAGCGCCGCCGTAAATAACAGCAAACTTAGAAACGTCAATAGGACCAGAAAGAATGCAGGAGGACATATCTGCAATAAGGGGAATATCACCTGTGTCGGGGATATAGGGGAAGGTTGTTCCGAAAATGGTGTTGTTATAGCAAACATAAACGTAGTCTGCATCGGGACGGATATCCTCACGAGTGATCTTGGGAATATAGGAGAAGGTTGCGTCCTCAGAGGAGGCGATAGCCTTAACGTCACCGTATTTCTGGGCCTCTTTGAATGCCTTTTTGGAGAACTGACCCGAAATTATGTAATCAGCCTTGCCGCTACCATTCATAAAGTTTAAGGGAATAGCCGAGAACTGTGCAGTTGCACCGCCCTGCAGGAAAAGGACCTTATAGTTATCGGGAACAGAAAGAGTCTTTCTGAAAAGGGCCTCAGTTTCCTTAATGATTGCATCGTAAACGGGAGAACGATGACTCATTTCCATGACCGACTGGCCGCTTCCGTTATAGTTAAGCATTTCCTCTGCTGCTTTTCTGAGAACTGACTCAGGCATCATAGAAGGTCCTGCTGAGAAATTGTAAACTCTGTTCATTTAAATCACCTGTTCTGCCTTTTAGGCTAAAATATTTTTGCATCCCTATAGGATACAAATAAATTAAATATTATTATACAACTTTTACCACATTTCGTCAATGAAAAAAGGACTTTTTTTACTCAATAAATTAACTTTTTTCAGCCTTTTACCGCAATTTTTTAAAGAAAATCAAAAACCACCCTCTTAATTGTAAATATTTTTCTAAATATCACTTTTTTTGTAAGTAACTCTTTTAAATTCTGAAAAAATGTGTTATAATTATTTTAATTGACATAAAATATAGTTTGCGGAGGTATATATACCGTGTACAAAGAGCCAAAACTCTACAAAACAGAGAATAAAAAGCTTTATATCAAGGCGTTTCTGATAGCGCTTTTGGTGTCTGCTGCATTTTTCATTCCGTTTCTTATAATGGACGAGGGAATTTTCCTCTTTTACGGAGATTACAACGTTCAGCAGATCCCATTTTACCAGCTTGCCCACAGAGCTATCCGCTCGGGAAACATCGGCTTTAACTTTTACACCGACCTTGGTGTAAACTTTATCGGCTCATATTCCTTCTACTTACTGGGAAGTCCTTTCTTCTGGCTTACTATTCCTTTCCCGACAGTAGCACTGCCCTATCTTATGGCGCCGCTCTTCTGCCTTAAGTTTGCGGTTGCCGCAACCACCGCCACCGCCTTTATCCGCCGCTTTGTTTCAAAGGGCGAGTATGCGCTCATCGGCGGTCTGCTTTATGCTTTTTCGGGCTTTGGAATTTACAATATCTTCTTTAATCACTTCCACGAGGTCATCGCATTTTTCCCGCTTATCCTGCTATCGCTCGAAATGTATATCGAGGACGAACGGCGCGGCTTTTTCGCTTTCAGCGTTTTCCTCTGCGCCCTCTGCAATTACTTTTTCTTCTTCGGCGAGGTCGTTTTTGTCGTAATTTATTTCTTTGTAAGAGTGTGTTCAAAGGGCGACTGGAAACTAACCGTTTCAAAATTCTTAGGCCTTGCACTTGAGGCGGTTTTAGGCCTTTTAATGTCAGCATTCCTGCTGTTGCCCTCGCTCATCACGGTTTTGGGAAACCCGAGGGTTGACGAATTTTTACACGGCTGGCACGGACTTGTTTACTCAAACTCGCAGAGATATTTTGCGATTCTCGAATGCCTTTTCTTCCCGCCCGACATTCCCGCGCGCCCCAACTTCTTCCCCGATGCAAATGCAAAATGGTCAAGTCTCGGCGCTTGGCTTCCCGTATTTGGAATGTGCGGAGTGCTTACCTTTATGCAGGGTAATCGCGGTCACTTTGTAAAGAGGATCCTTGGAATAAGCTTTTTGATGGCGATGGTGCCCATCTTCAACAGCGCATTTTCAGCCTTTAACGACGCTTATTACGCCCGCTGGTTCTTTATGCCTATTTTATTTATGGCGCTTGCAACCGTCATTTCGCTCGAGCGCGCCACCCAGAAAGAATTTAACAGCGGTATCCGCTGGAGCCTTGCAGTTACGGTTATGTTCTGCCTTGTGGGCGTTTTCCCCAAAAAGAGCGACGGGCAGTGGGAGCTTGGCTTGGTGCCTTATCCAGAGCGTTTCTGGACCTACGTTATAATTGCTCTTGCCTGTATTGTGCTGACTGTACTTGCTGTTAACGTATGGCGCAGAAAGAAGTATTTTATTAAGCTCACCACAGGTCTTATATGCGCAGTCACCTTTATTTATGCCCTTGTATTTATCGGAACGGGAAAATCACATTCCTACAACGAGGACTTTATTATTGATAACGCTATTTACGGCGGTGAAAAGATATCGCTTGAGGGTGACGGCGAAGAGTTTTTCCGTATAGACGTTTATGACGGAATGGACAATCTGCCTATGTTCTGGGGCTACCCCACCATTCAAGCTTTCCACAGCGTTGTTCCCGAGTCTATTATGACCCTTTATCCCGAAATTGGCGTTGAGAGAGGGGTTGCATCTCGTCCCGAGGTCCAGCATTATGCTCTGAGAACTCTTACGTCCTGCAGATACCTCTTTATAGAGTCTAATTATCAAGACCGAGAGGTATGCTACGGATTTGAGAGAATTGACGCCCAGAACGGCTTTGATATTTATGAGAATTCCTATTATGTTCCTATGGGCTGGGTCTACGACAACTACTGCACACAGGACTACTATTACGAAATCTCTGATGCTTACAGAGCAAGACTTATGCTTCAAGCTATAGTCTTGTCTGACGAGCAGATAGAGAAATACGGCAAAAATATGCAGGAGCTATATCCCGAAACCTCCTATCTCTCGCAGTTTAATATGCAGGAGGACACCGACAGACTCCGCGCAAAATGTGCCGACACCTTTGTTGAGACCAACACCGGATTTACAAGCACAATCACGATGGACAAGGCAAACCTTGTTTTCTACAGCGTGCCTTACGACGAGGGTTGGAGAGCCTATGTTAACGGCAAAGAAGCTAAAGTTGAGCGAGTAAACAGCGGCTTTGTCGCAGTTTGGGCTGAGGCGGGCGCAAACGAAATTGAGTTTGTTTACGAAACTCCCGGTCTCAAAATCGGAATCATAGTTTCGGTCGCAGCGCTCTTTGTGCTTATAATTTACCTTGTTGCAACCTCGATCTACCGCAAAAAGCATCCTCCTGTGGCAGAGTCTGAGGACAACTTTGACGAGCTTGCAAGCCTCGTAAACGACCAGGACGACGTTCTTTCTTTCCAGATCCATTCTGCTGAGGAAATATCAAAACGAGATGACAAGGAAACCCTTTCCTATCGCTTCCCGCCCGAAAGCAGCGAGCAGAAAACCCCCGAGGCTGAGGCAGAAGCAAAACCCGAAACAGAAACCGAAAGTGAAAAATCGGAGGAAAACTGATGAAAACTGTTTATTTTGTAGTTCCCTGCTATAACGAGCAGGAGGTCTTAAACGAGACTGCAAAGCGTCTAAACGAAAAAATGGAGAACCTTATAGCGCAGGGCAAAATAAATGAGGACAGTCGCATTGTTTTTGTTGACGACGGAAGCCGCGATGCTACCTACTCGATAATGTGCGTGCTTCACGCAGAGAATCCTCGTTTATGCGCCGTTAAGCTTTCGCGCAACCAAGGACACCAGAACGCGCTTTTGGCAGGACTTATGACGGTCAAGGACAAATGCGATGCCGCCATATCCCTTGATGCCGACCTGCAGGACGACATAAACGCGATAGACGAGATGGTCGACCGATTTAACGAGGGCTACGATGTTGTTTACGGCGTTCGCAGCAGCAGAAAAAAGGACACCTTTTTCAAGCGCACCACCGCGCAGGCCTTTTACAAGCTTATGTTGTTTTTCGGAGTTGAAATGGTATACAATCACGCAGACTACCGCCTTATGAGCTCCCGTGCCCTTGAGGCGTTGGAAAGCTTCAATGAGGTAAATCTGTTCCTTAGAGGGATCGTTCCTCTCGTTGGCTTTAAAAGCACGCAAGTTACCTACGAGCGCGGAGAAAGATTTGCAGGCGAGAGCAAATACCCGCTTAAAAAGATGCTTCACTTTGCAGTTGACGGAATTACCTCTTTCAGCGTTAAGCCGATAAGAATGGTTTTAGCGCTGGGATTTGTGATTTTATTTATAAGCATTCTTGTTCTGCTCTACTCACTTATCCGCTGGATCTTAGGACAGACAGTTGCGGGCTGGACTACAATAGTTGCTTCGATATGGGCGCTGGGCAGCATTCAGCTTTTGGCTCTCGGCATTGTCGGCGAGTATGTCGGCAAGATCTACAAAGAGGTCAAGGCGCGCCCCAGATTTATCATTGAAGAAACGCTTTTTTAAGGAGCATTTGCAAATATGAAAGAGAAATTTGTTTTTGTTGTAAATCCCAAGGCGGGCAAAAATAACAGCGCAGTTTCGTTTATAAGCAAAATAAAAGCCGCCATCAAGGCTTACGAGCTTGACGGCGAGATCTACATAACTCGCTGCGGCGGCGATGCAAAGGAGTTTGTTAAAAGCTGCTGCGAAAATCTTGACAGGCCCACAAGGTTTTACGCCTGCGGCGGTGACGGAACCATAAACGAGGTTATAAACGGCGCGGTCGGCACACCTCTTGCCACGGTTGGAATTTTGCCGCTCGGCTCGGGCAACGACTACATAAAATCCTTTGGCGATGTCGATTTTCTCGACCTTGACGCCCAGATAAACGGCGCTCCGCTTACAGTTGACCTTATAAAAGTCAACGACAGATATGTTGCAAATATGTGCAACATCGGCTTTGACGCTTCGGTTGCTCACAACTTTGTAAAGTTTAAATCCGCACCGGGCGTTTCGGGCAAAATGGCTTACACCATAAGCGTTTTTTACACACTTATGAGCAAGCTCGCCCGCCCCATGCACATAATTTTAGACGATGAAACCGAGATTTACGACGAAATGCTGCTCTGCTCCATTTCAAAGGGCATTTACTGCGGCGGCCAGTACAAAACCGCTCCCCGAGCAGACCTTACCGACGGGTTTATGGATGTTTGCCCCATCAAAAAGCTCACCCGCCTACAGTTTATTAATTTCATAGGCGCATACAAAGAGGGCAGGCATTTTGACGAGCCTGCTATGCAGAAATACGTCGCTTACCACAAATGCAAAAAGGCAGTCATCAAGGGGGCTAGCCATCTACCCGTCTGCTTTGACGGCGACACAGCATTCCTTGACGGCACAGTCACCTTTGAGCTTTGCGAAAAGGCGCTTGGAATTATAATTCCCGCAAAAGCCACAGAGGCTGAAAAAGAAATCAAAAAAGAAGCCGCAGAGATTTTTTAAATTCGTTTATAATAAAAAAACAAAGGCTCCCTCGTCAGAGGGAGCCTTTTTATTACTTTAAGCTGATTTTTTATTGCTGGAGCAGGTTCTGCAAATCAGCAGTTGTGCCGACAAAAACATTTCTATACTGAAAGGCAGTTTTTACACAGATTTCGTAAACCTCCCCCTCTGCCTGCTCGCAAGCAACGAAAATGTTATTGTCACTTTCAAGTGCAAGGGCGCGGACTGTCATTTCTGCATTCTGCTCTCTATCTGACATTTTATAAACAAGCATTAATTTTTCTTTATCAACCGTTTTTCTAAGATTTAAAAGCATCTCGAAAATTTTATGTATACCGAAAATTGAAAGTATGCAAAGAACCGAAATAATAATGGCCTCTCCCACAAAAAACTCCTCCTTTTTACTTCATTTTATGAAAAAAGGGGCGTTTTTGTGAAAAAAGCCTTTTTACTTCATATAAGATTTTCTATATCTTTTTTAAGCCTTGATATGATCTTTTTTTCAAGGCGCGATATGTAGGACTGAGATATGCCTATAATGGTCGCGACCTCTTTCTGAGTGTGTTCTTTGTAGCCGCCCAGTCCAAATCGCATTTCCATAATTACCCGCTCCCGCTTTGAGAGCTTTGAAACGGCGTTCAAAAGAACGTCCCGCTCTACCTCCTGCTCGATATGGCTGTTTATTATATCGGGGTCTGTGCCGAGGACATCTGAAAGGAGCAGCTCGTTTCCGTCCCAATCTATATTGAGCGGCTCGTCTATCGAAATCTCGGTGCGCTGGACATTGTTTTTTCTCAAATACATAAGTATCTCGTTTTCAATGCAGCGCGAGGCATAGGTTGCGAGCTTTATGTTTTTCTCGGGGCAAAAGGTATTTACCGCCTTGATAAGCCCTATCGTTCCAATCGAAATAAGGTCCTCGATACCGATGCCTGTCGACTCAAACTTTCGTGCAATATAAACCACAAGCCGCAGGTTGTGGACGATGAGCATTTCTCTTGCCTTTTGGGCGTTTACCCGCATAAGCTCAAAGGCGTCTTCCTCCTGCTCGGCAGTCAGCGGTGCGGGTAGTGATTCCGAGCCGTTTACATAATAAATTCCGTCTAATCTGAGCTTTTTTAAAATAACATATATCAAAAGTCCTACTTTATTGACAAGCTGATTCAACACTGCACCTTCTCTTTACTAAACCATAATCAGTTCTGGATTTAAAAGCACATCAAACTCCCCGCCCGCAATCTTCTTATGGGTTACCGCCATAATAATATCGGGAATTTCCTGCTCTTTCCCATCGCTTGTTACCACCGCTCTGTCAAGCACAAGCGCCGCCATTACGCCGCTGCTGCCAAGGCTTTCAAATGGTATAACTCTGAATCGGTTTTTATACCTGCTGTTTACAAGCGCAGAGTAAAAACCTATCTCAAAATTCTGTTTTGACATTATCTCTTTAAGCTCGGGGCACAAAAGAGTTTTTATTTTTTCGTAATCACAGACTATAACGGGCGCGCCCGAGATGACGTCTCTAAGCATATTTCCGCTGTCAACTATGCCTTTGACCTCTGCTTTTTTGCCCTCAAATTCAAGCGACACGCTATATTCCCTGCCCCGTGATCTTCGGCGGGAGACTATTTTTGAAACCAGCAGCGAGATTAAATAGACCGCCGCGCAGGTTAGGATAAGAAGAACGGGGGAAATGTTATAGAACACCGCTCCGTTTCTCACGACAAGTCCGTTAGGGGCGAAAAGCGACCAGATAAGCATTGCGCCGCCCGCCAAGATCACATTAGCGGCATAAAAGATGATCACAGATTTTATGTAACGGCGAGCATTTACAAAGCCGAAAGTTATAAGCACTATCAAAAGAGAAACGGCAAGCCTTATCGCAAGCTCTAAAAAGGCATTTAGCTCGGGAGCAAATATCAAAAGAGATGAGAGCGACGCCGCGCCCGCTCCCAAAAAAAGCCGCAGTCTTTTAACCTCGTTTGACGACAGAAAGGCGGTTAAAAGCAACAAGAAATAGTCAGCTATAAAATTAGTCACAACAAGTATGTCAACATAAACCGTTTCCAAGCTAAAGGCGCCCCCTTTGCCTTAAATTGTAGCAAAGGAGGCGGGGCTGATTTTGTCGAATACTGTTGTATCTCCAAATTATTGTTGCAAACAAAAAAGCCGCTGCGTTTTGCAGCGGCTTAAAAGATTTTCAGTTTACGGCTTTAATAAGAAATAAGCAACCAAAACTATGCCAAGCACGATTCGATAGTAGCCGAAGAATGAGAAATCATGCTTCTTGACGTATTCCATAAGCTTTTTGATGCAGACCATCGAAACGAGGAATGAAACCACCATTCCAATGCCGAGGATAACAAGCTCGTTTGAAGCAAAGCTGCTTTCAGAGAGGAACTGAACTATTTTAAGGAAGCTTACACCGAACATAGTTGGAATAGCCATAAAGAAGCTAAACTCTGCGGCGGCGGGACGGGCAACGCCTATGATAAGAGCGCCGATAATAGTAGCGCCCGAGCGCGATGTTCCCGGAACTATCGCAAGCAGTTGGAAAAAGCCTATGATAAGAGCAGTCTTATAGGTTATGTCGGCAGTACTGTTTATTTTAAGAGCGCGATTTTTGTTCATCTTTTCAATCACTATAAAGAGAACGCCGTAAAGCACCAGCGCGGCGCTTATAACTATAAGACCTGCTAAATTTGGGTCGCCGTTTTCAGCGTACATAAGCGCGTCTATCTTATCGTCAACTATAAGTCCAAGGGTAGAAGGCAGGGTTGCAACAAGCACCTTAAACCACAGAATCCACTGATCTTTTTTAAAAATTCCGCTATCGACCGCAAGAAAATTTGCATTTTTATCGGGCATTTTAAAGGGCCAGAGCTTTTTCCAGAAAAGAACTATGACCGCAAAAATCGCGCCGAGCTGAATTACGTAATTAAACATTTCGGGAAATGCGGGTGAAACGCCTTTACCAAACGGAAAAAATCCCTGCACTATAATAAGATGGCCTGTGCTGCTAACGGGAAGCCATTCGGTTATTCCCTCAACTATACCGTATAAAATTGCTTTTAAAAATTCCAAGGCAAATTCCTCCTTTTTCTCATTTATAGTATATACCTTTTTTATATTACTGTCAATCAAAGAAAATGATTGACAAACTAAAAAAAGGGTAGTATAATGTCAACAAAGTTTAATTAATGGCTATGACGAAGAGGGCTGAAAGAGTAAGCTTAAAGAGAGTCGGCGGGCGGTGCGAGCCGATAGCGGAGGATTTCAAATGCCTATGGCTTCTGAGCCGAGGCTCTGAGCGCTTTGTGCGTTAGGGGTTTCCGTGTGATTGCTGCGTTAAAGCAAAGGGCTTGATTGAGCCTTGTGAGCGGTGTTCTTTTTGAGCACAATTTGAGTGGTACCGCGGATAACTTTCCGTCTCAAAGTTTTCTTTGGGACGGTTTTTTTAATTTAAGGAGTGAAAAAAATGAGCAAACACAGAATCGAGACCACCTGCGTTCAGGGTGGTTACACGCCCGGTAACGGCGAGCCCCGCCAGATACCTATTATTCAAAGCACAACATTTAAATACGCAACCAGCGAGGATATGGGAAAGCTTTTTGACCTTGAGGCTTCGGGATATTTCTATTCCCGCCTGCAAAACCCCACCTGCGACAGCGTTGCCGCTAAGATATGCGCCCTCGAGGGCGGAACTGCCGCTATGCTGACTTCTTCGGGTCAAGCGGCGTCCTTCTACTCGGTTTTCAACATCGCCTCCTGCGGAGATCACGTTATTTCCTCCTCCGCTATCTACGGCGGAACCTACAACCTCTTTGCAGTTACAATGAAGAGAATGGGCATTGAGTTTACCTTTGTTTCACCCGACTGCACAGAGGAAGAGTTAAATGCCGCATTTAAGGAAAACACCAAGGCAGTTTTCGGCGAGACCATTGCAAACCCCGCTCTCACCGTTCTTGACATTGAAAAGTTTGCAAAGGCTGCCCACGCACACGGCTGCCCCCTTATCATTGACAACACCTTTGCTACACCCGTAAACTGCCGTCCTTTCGAGTGGGGCGCTGACATTGTTATCCACTCTACTACAAAATATATGGACGGACACGGTGCAGCAGTTGGCGGCTGCATTGTTGACTCGGGCAAGTTTGACTGGACCAAATATCCCGACAGATTCCCCGGGCTCTGCACCCCCGACGACAGCTATCACGGCATTACCTACACCGAGCGCTTCGGACTTGCAGGAGCATATATTACAAAGGCTACCGCTCAGCTCATGCGTGACTTTGGCTCCACCCCCGCTCCCCAGAGCGCATTTATCTTAAATCTCGGCCTTGAGAGCCTGCACCTTAGAATGAAGCAGCACTGCGCAAACGGCCAGGCCGTTGCCGAGTATCTCGAAAAGCATCCTAAGATCGCTTGGGTAAACTACAGCGGCCTTAAGGGCAACAAATATTACGAGCTGGCTCAGAAGTACCTGCCTAACGGCTCCTGCGGCGTTGTAAGCTTTGGAGTTAAGGGCGGCAGAAAGGCTGCAGAAGCCTTTATGAAAAAGCTCAATCTTATCGCCATCGAAACACACGTTGCCGACGCAAGAAGCTGCTGCCTGCACCCTGCCAACGCAACCCACCGCCAGATGAACGAACAAGAGCTCATTGCGGCAGGCGTACCCGGCGACCTTATTCGTCTTTCCTGCGGCATTGAGAATGCTCAGGACCTCATTGATGATATTGAGCAGGCTTTACAAAACATTTAAAAGAGGTTAAGAAATATGCCAATCAAAATCCCCAATCAGTTACCCGCTGTTAAGACTCTGACAGAGGAAAACATCTTTGTTATGACTGAAACTCGGGCAATCACGCAGGACATAAGACCCCTAAAGCTCCTGCTTTTAAATCTGATGCCGACCAAGATTGACACCGAAACACAGTTTTCAAGGCTTTTAGGAAATACCCCGCTCCAAATTGAGCTTGAACTCATCCACACCAAGACCCATAAGTCAAAAAATACCTCGGAGGAGCATCTTTTGGCCTTTTACAAGACCTTTGATGACATCCGTGAGCGCAATTTTGACGGAATGATCATAACGGGGGCGCCCGTTGAGCAGATGGAGTTTGAAGAGGTTGAGTACTGGCAGGAGCTTTGCGAGATAATGGAATGGTCAAAGGCCCACGTTCAGAGCACTCTGCACATCTGCTGGGGAGCTCAAGCCGGCCTTTACTACCATTTCGGCATCGGCAAGCAGCCTCTGCCCGAAAAGCTTTTCGGCGTTTTCGAGCACAAAGTTGAGAGAAAGTCATCAATTCTTTTCAGAGGCTTTGACGATGTGTTTATGGCTCCCCATTCCCGCCACACAACAATAAGCCGAGCCGACGTTGAGGCAGAGCCGAATCTTAAGCTTTTAGCCTCCTCTGAAAAGGCAGGAGTTTACGCCGTCGCAACAGAGGGTGGCAGGCAGGTTTTCATCACGGGGCACTCGGAATATGACGCCGACACACTCAAAAAAGAATACCTGCGCGACAAAAATGCAGGACTTCCTATCTCGGTCCCCGAGAACTATTTCCCTGACGATGACGACACGCTTCCCCCGCGCGTTACCTGGAGAAGCCATGCAAACCTGCTTTTCTCAAACTGGCTTAATTACTTTGTCTATCAGACAACCCCCTACGATATTACGCAAATCAAATAAATCAAAAAAGAACTATGCTCAGTCAAAACAGCATGGTTCTTTTTTACAATTTTTTGCCTATATAACAAAAAGCTCCCTTGTGTAAAGGGAGCTGTCAGCGAAGCTGACTGAGGGATTGCTTAACAATATTGTCTATATATTCGCAAACTCCTCTGAAATTTTGATTGACTTGATTGTTAGGTATTCTGACAACCGTTAAACCGTATTGCTCAAAAAACGCAGTTCGCTCGGTGTCTTTTTCGATGTTTATTTGTTCATAATGCTGAGAGCCGTCAAGCTCTATAATAAGCTTCGCTTCGGCTGAATAGAAATCAGCAATATATCTGCCTATAGGTTTCTGTCTTAAAAACTTTACGTCACCACCTCGCAAAAAGTCATACCACAAATGCCGTTCTTCTTTTGTCATATTTTTGCGGAGAGTTTTTGCAATAGGAACTATATTT
>JAFTYW010000020.1 GCA_017461245.1 Oscillospiraceae bacterium | reverse complement strand
GAGACGTTCTAACGTTTGGAAGCTTACCGCTCCCGCATTTTCAAAATGCCCCCAGTGCGGTGAACTCAAAATGCCCCACAGAGTTTGCGCTAATTGCGGTTATTACAAGGGCAAAGAAGTCATCAAGGTTGAGGACTAATTGTGTAAATGCGTAGAGGAGGAGTGATTTCCTCCTCTATTTTTGTATGAGGGAAAGTATGAGTGTTGTAATTTTTGACGTGGAAAAGGGCAGTATTGCCGAGAAAAAAGGCATTGCCGCGGGCGACAGTCTTGTGTCTATTAACAAAAACGAGATCTTCGATGTTTTGGATTTTCGTTTTTGGCAGCAAAACACAAGGCTTGTTCTGCGCACCGTTGACACGCACGGCAAAAAGCACACCATCCGCATAAAAAAGGACGAATACGAGGAGCTCGGCCTTAACTTTGAAACATATCTTATGGATAAGCAGCACAGCTGCAAAAACAAGTGCATCTTCTGCTTTGTTGACCAGCTTCCCAAAGGGATGCGTGAGTCGCTCTATTTTAAGGACGACGACACCCGCCTTTCCTTTTTGTTCGGAAACTACGTTACCCTCACAAACATCACTGAGCACGAGATCGAGCGCATTATTAAAATGCACATAAGCCCGATAAACGTTTCGGTTCACACCACAACCCCAGAGCTTAGAGTTAAGATGATGGCTAACCCCAACGCCGCAAAGGCGCTCGGCATCTTAAAAAGGTTTGCTGATGCGGGCATCTCTCTTAACTGCCAGCTGGTTTTATGCCCGGGTATTAACGACGGCGCCGAGCTTGAGCGAAGCCTTAATGACCTATCGCAGCTCGCTCCAGCCTTAAACAGCATTGCGCTTGTACCTGTCGGACTTACAAAGCACAGAGAAAACCTCTATCCCCTTACCCCCTACACCGAGGCTGGCGCAAGGGCGGTTATCGAAACTGCCGACAAATACGGCGAGAGGTTTTTAGAGGAATTTGGTTGCCGCACAGTTTACTGCGCCGACGAATTTTACTTAAAAGCAAACCTTCCCCTGCCCGATTACTCATACTACGAGGATTTCCCGCAGCTTGAAAACGGAGTGGGCCTCATTCGCAGTATGGAAAGGGACGTTGACCTCTGCATTGAGGATGCAGACAGAAGCGACAAAGCACTCTCGGTTTCTGTTGCGACGGGGGTTGACGCCGCACCCTTTGTGAAGGCGCAGGCAGAGCGCCTAAAAACCGTTTTCCCAAACCTTAAGGTTAAGATTTTTGCCGTTGAAAACGATTATTTTGGACATACTATCACCGTTGCAGGTCTTTTGACCGCGACCGACATTATAGCTCAGCTAAAAGGAAAAGAGCTCGGCTCTTGCCTAATCCTGCCCGACGTTATGCTTAGGCACCAGACAGACAGATTTTTAGACGACCTTACCGTTAGCGATATTGAAAATGCTCTTGACATTCCCGTTAAGATAAGCAAGGCAGACGGCGAGGGACTTTTTGAAACCATAGAATCACTTATTAAGGAGGGATAACCATGGCTTTACCTATTATTGCAGTTGTCGGTCGACCCAACGTTGGCAAGTCGACACTTTTTAACAAGCTCGTAGGTCAGCGCCTTTCAATAGTCGAAGACACACCCGGCGTTACCCGCGACAGAATTTATGCCAAGGTTGAATGGCAAAACCGTTTTGCCACCCTTATCGACACAGGCGGAATCGAGCCTTACAGCAGCGACATTATTCTTTCACAGATGCGCCGCCAGGCGCAGATCGCCATTGATAGCGCAGACGTTATTGTTTTTGTTGTTGAACTCAGCTCCGGCATAACCGCCGCCGACAGCGAGATAGCATCCATGCTCAAAAAGAGCGGAAAGCCGATTATCCTCTGCGTTAACAAGTGCGACAGCATCGGCGAACCGCCGCTGGCATTTTACGAATTTTACAACCTCTGCCTTGGCGACCCCATTGCCGTTTCTTCAATTCACGGACATGGAACGGGCGACCTTCTTGACGAGGTTTTTGACAAACTTCCCAAAACTGAGGAAGAGGAATACCCCGAGGATTACATCAAGGTTGCCGTTATCGGCAAACCAAACGTTGGCAAATCCTCGCTGGTAAACCGCCTTGCCGGCGAGGAGCGAGTTATCGTTTCTGACATTGCGGGAACTACCCGAGATGCCGTTGACACAGTTATTGAAAACGAGTTTGGAAAGTTTGTTTTCATTGACACGGCGGGAATCAGGCGTCAGAAAAAGGTTGACGAGGCTATTGAAAAGTACAGTGTTCTGCGCTCTTATATGGCGGTTGAGCGTTCGGATGTTTGCATAATTATGATTGACGCCGAAATCGGCTTTACCGAACAGGACTCCAAGGTTGCGGGCTACGCTCACGAGCAGGGCAAAGCCTGCATTATAGCAGTCAACAAGTGGGACGCCATCGAGAAAGACGACAAGACAATGCGCGAGTTTGAGAAAAAGCTCTCGGTCGACTTTGCCTTTATGCCCTACGCGCCCTTTATCTTTATCTCAGCAAAAACGGGACAGCGAGTAAACAAGCTTTATGAGATGATATGTTACGTCCGCGAGCAGAACTGCCGCAGAATACAGACAGGTCTCTTAAACGATATGCTCGCCGAGGCTACAGCAAAGGTCCAGCCCCCTTCCGACAAGGGCAAGAGGCTTAAGATCTACTACATCACCCAAGCCGCAGTTTGCCCGCCGACCTTTGTTTGCTTTGTTAATAACAACGAGCTTTACCACTTCTCATACCAGAGATACATCGAAAACCAGATCCGCTCGACCTTTGGACTTGAGGGAACACCCATAAAGATGATCTCCCGCGAGCGCGGCGACAAATAACCTACACATTGGAGGTCAAAACGATATGAATGATACATTGACCGTTGTTTTATATGCTCTTATTTGTGCGGTAATTTCCTACCTGCTTGGAAGCATAAGCTTTGCAGTTATTTTCAGCAAGCTCTTTGCAAAAAAGGATGTTCGCGACAGCGGAAGCGGCAACGCGGGAATGACCAACGTTTTAAGAACCATCGGCAAAATACCCGCCGTTTTAACCTTAGTGTGCGACCTTGCAAAAGCAGTTGTTGCAATACAGATCTCAAAGTACATTTTCAGCACCCTGCCCTTTAATGAAACGGCGATGGTTGGCGCTTATATAGGCGGCATATTTGTTGTTATCGGGCACATCTTCCCTGTTTTCTTTGGATTTCGCGGCGGCAAGGGAGTTCTGACCTGCACAGGCGTTTTCCTTGTTTTAGACTGGCAGCTTTGCCTTGTTTGTATCGCAATTTTTATAGTTATCGCATTCTCAACGGGCTATGTTTCATTAGGCTCGATTCTTGCGATGGCATCTGCCCCCGTGCTCACACTTATCGTCGGTCTTACCTTGCGAGCAGATATGCTTCTGCCGAGAACTGTTATCTGGCAGACGGTGTTTCTTGTAGTTCTTGCGGGCACATCGATCTTTATGCACCGCGAAAACATCAAGCGACTTTTAAGCGGCACCGAAAACTGTTTTAAAAACAAGAAAAAGGGCGAAAAATAACAAAAAATCAAGCAGACTTTTAAAAAGTCTGCTTTTTTGTTTCGCAGTTGTAAATAATGAGCAATTTTCCTTTACAAAACGGCGCAGTTTTGGTATAATATTTGGTACGAACAAAACAGAACGGAGTTACAAAAAATGAAAAAATTTTCTTTTTTAACCAAAAGCATTGCAGGCATTCTTGCCGCTGCATCAATTCTCTGCTTTACCTCCTGCAAGGACACCTCTTGGGTTGTTTCCGCAGGTGAGGACAGCGTTCCCGCAGGTGTATACCTCGGATATCTTGTTGATTCCTATTATCTTGCCGCTCAGCAGGCAACCGACACCACAAAAGACCTTTTTGACCAGAAGATCGGCGAGGTCGACGCTGACGATTACATTAAATCTGCCGCGCTCGAGAGCTGCAAGCAGTACATCGCAGTAAACCGCCTTTTTGACGAGTACAAGCTCTCCTTTACAGACAAGGAGCTTGAGGAGATCAAGGCAAACATTTCTTCAACCTGGGAAAATGTTTCCTCTCTCTACGAGGATAACGGATGCGGAAAAACCTCTTTCGAGAAGATCATGATGGTTGACGAAAAGCACCAGAAGATTTTTGAGTATTACTACAGCGAGGACGGCAAGTCCCCTGTTTCCGAAAAAGACAGAAAAGAGTTCTTTGTAAAGAACTATGCAAAGCTTAAATATATAAACGTTCTCTATTCAAGCCACTACGACGAGGTTTCTACCGCTTCCGACGCATCTGACGCTCAGAAGAAGGAGCTCAAAGAGCTTGCCGAGAAATATTTAAAGCGCCTTGAGGACGGCGAGAGCATTGACAAGCTCATCGACGAAGAGGCTCACGCCGCAGGCGAGGAGCACGACCACGAGGAAGGTGAAGAGACCGAGAGCGAGGCCGCCTTTGTTCAGAAGGATACCGCTGACGACCCCGACGACTTTAACAAGGCTCTCTTTGAGGCTAAATTCAACACACCTACCATGGTTGAAAACTCAACCTACGGCTACTATGTATTTATCCGCTACGAGATGGATGAGAACAGCGAGGACTATACCGACCGCGAGGCAAGTGTTCTCTCGGCCATGAAGTCTGAGGAATTTACAGAGATCATTCAAAAGGCCGCTTCTGACCTTAAGGTCACCGAAAATTCCTCGGCTGTTAAGAGATACAAGCCTCAGAACATCGTTTTTAGCTACTAATTCCTATCCAAAAAGGAGATAATTTTATCATGGGACTTTTGGACACTCTGTTCGGCTCATATAGCTCGAGGGAGCTTAAGCGCATAAATCCTATTATGGAAAAGGTTTGCGCCCTCGAGGAAAAATACGCCGCATTGTCTGACAGCGAGCTTAGCGGTATGACCGCCAAGTTCAAAGAAAGACTTGCAAACGGCGAAACTACTGACGACATTCTTCCCGACGCCTTTGCCGCCTGCCGCGAGGCAGCCTGGCGCGTGCTGGGGATGAAGCATTATCCCGTTCAGATCATCGGCGGTATCGTTCTGCATCAAGGACGAATCAGCGAGATGAGAACCGGTGAGGGTAAGACCCTTGTGGCTACCCTGCCCGCTTACCTTAACGGTCTTACCGGAAACGGCGTTCACATAGTTACAGTCAACGATTATCTTGCACGCCGCGACTCCGAGTGGATGGGCAAGCTTTTCAGATTTATGGGGCTTTCGGTTGGTCTTATCGTTCACGGGCTTAACAACGATGAGCGCCGCGAAGCATACAACGCTGACATAACCTATGGAACAAACAACGAGTTTGGATTTGACTACCTAAGGGACAACATGGTTATCTACAAGAGCCAAAAGGTTCAGCGTCCCTTTAACTTTGCCATCGTTGACGAGGTTGACTCGATACTTATCGACGAGGCGAGAACTCCGCTTATCATTTCGGGTCAAGGCGACAAGTCGACAGACCTCTATCAGACTGCCGACACCTTTGCAAAGCGTCTTAAGAAAACAAAGGTCAAGGAGCTCGACGACACCCAGAGCCAAGAAGAGATAGAGGGCGACTATATCGTTGACGAGAAGGCTCGCACCGCGACCCTTTCCCCCTCGGGTATCGAAAAGGCTGAGGCATTTTTCAAGGTTGAAAACCTTATGGATGCCGACAATCTGACCCTTTTACACCACATAAACCAGGCCATCCGCGCAAACGGAATTATGAAACGCGACGTTGACTACGTTGTGCGCGACGGCGAGGTTATCATCGTCGACGAGTTTACAGGCCGTCTTATGTTAGGACGCCGCTACAACGAGGGTCTTCACCAGGCAATCGAGGCAAAAGAGGGCGTTAAGGTTGAGCGCGAGTCCAAGACTCTTGCGACTATTACCTTCCAGAACTATTTCCGCCTTTACAAAAAGCTTTCGGGTATGACGGGTACTGCGCTTACCGAGGAATCGGAATTTCGCGAGATATACAATCTCGATGTTATCGAAATTCCCACCAACAAGCCCATGATCCGTGTTGACCATCCCGATGTTGTTTACAAGACCGAGAACGCAAAGTTTAATGCTGTTATCGAGCAGATAATTGAGTGCCACAAGATAGGTCAGCCTGTTCTGGTTGGTACAATTTCTATTGAAAAATCCGAGCATCTTTCATCTATGCTTCGCCGCAAGGGCATAAAGCATGAGGTTTTAAACGCCAAATATCACGACAAGGAAGCCGAAATTGTTGCTCAAGCGGGTAAATTCGGCGCCGTTACCATTGCTACCAATATGGCAGGCCGTGGTACCGACATTATGCTGGGCGGTAACGTCGAATTTCTTGCCAAGGCAGAGATGAGAAGAATGGGTATTCCCGAGATCTTCATTGCCGAGGCGACAGGCTTTAACGAAACCGACAACAAGGACATTTTAGAGGCACGCGGCGTCTATCGCGAGCTTGTTGACAAGTACAAGTACGACATAGCAGCAGAGGCCGAAAGGGTGCGCGAGGCAGGCGGTCTTTTCATTCTTGGTACCGAGAGGCACGAATCCCGCCGTATCGACAATCAGCTCCGCGGCCGTGCAGGCCGTCAGGGCGACCCCGGTTCTACCCGCTTCTATCTCTCGCTTGAGGATGATTTAATGAGGCTCTTCGGCGGCGATAGGGTCGATGCTATTATGAACGCACTTAAGATAGACGAGAATATGCCTATCGAAAACCGTATGCTCTCCAACGTTATCGAAAGCGCACAGCGCAAGATCGAGGGCAGAAACTTCTCTATCCGTAAGAATGTTCTTAACTTTGACGATGTTATGAGCCGCCAGCGCGAGATAATCTACGACCAGCGCTCCAAGGTCCTCGAAGGCGAAAACCTGCACGACAATATCGTTGGTATGATCAAGGGCTCGATTCAAGGAAATGTTGATGTGTTCCTCGCGGACGATTCCATTCACGACAACTGGAATCTTGATGGACTTCGCGACCACTACCGCGGTTTCTTAACCGCCGATGACGACCTGCGTTTTACGGCGCAAGAGCTTGGCGATATCTCTAAGGACGAGATATTTGATATGCTCTTTGACCGCGCCATGAAGATATACGAGGAGCGCGAGAATATGATCGGCGGCGAGCTTATGCGCGAGCTTGAACGAGTTGTTCTCCTTAGAACTGTTGACTCAAAGTGGATGAACCACATTGACGATATGGAGGAGCTTAAGCGCGGAATCCATCTGCGTTCCTACGGACAACACGACCCCGTTGTTGAGTACCGCAAGGAAGGCTTTGATATGTTCGACGAGATGATCGCATCCATCCGCGAGGAGACCTCACGCCTTG
Organism: Oscillospiraceae bacterium; assembly: GCA_017461245.1. Lineage (GTDB taxonomy): Bacteria > Bacillota > Clostridia > Oscillospirales > Ruminococcaceae > SIG578. The sequence continues at coordinate 31,004 of JAFTYW010000020.1, read as the reverse complement.
TGCTGACCGTTCAAATTAAGCAGAACGAAAACATCGAGCGCGAGCAGGTTGCCAAGCCAACCACCGCTATTCACGGCGAGAGCGACGGCACCGTTAAAAAGCGCCCTGTAAGAAATGTTCAGAAGATCGGCAGAAATGACCCCTGCCCCTGCGGCAGCGGCAAGAAATACAAAAACTGCTGCCTTGGAAAAGAAAATCAGAACTAAACAAAAGGGTAGGCTTTAATGCCTACCCTTTTTTATTTTGCAAACCTTCTCCCCGCGGAAAAGGTGAATTTTGCCGCAAGCAAAGGGCGGATGAGGTATAACTAAAGTTTCACCTTGTGGGACGATGTAGGCATCGTCCCCTACAAATTACCTATATATGTTCGTTAGAATCCGTAGGGGCAGGCGTCCTCGACTGCCCGTTATTACTTTGCGGACAGTCCGGAGGCCTGTCCCTACAAATTTAGCCAAGCACTCGTTAAAATTCGCATATACGACAAGGGGCTTCGCCCCTTGACCCCCACGTACCGTCAAAAAACTTGTTTGTTTTTTGGAATAAAAGAGCGTTTGTCCTCATAAGCATATACAAACGAATGTGTGGACGGAGGAAAAACAATGACAAACAGCAGTATATATCAGGATATAGCCACCCGCACGGGAGGCGACATTTACATAGGCGTGGTCGGACCCGTGAGAACGGGCAAATCGACCCTTATCAAGCGATTTATGGAAACCTTAGTCGTTCCCAACATAGAAAGCAAGTTTTCGCGCGAGAGGGCAACAGACGAGTTGCCGCAGGCATCAGCAGGGCGCACCATTATGACGACTGAGCCCAAATTTATTCCCGAGGACGCTGTTAAGATAACGCTCGACAACTCGGCAAATCTTAACGTGCGAATGATCGACTGCGTTGGCTACATTGTTCCCAGCGCCCTCGGCTATATAGAAGATGAGCAGCCTCGAATGGTTATGACTCCTTGGTTTGACAGCGCCGTTCCCTTTAATATGGCGGCGGAAATTGGAACTCAAAAGGTTATCCGCGAGCACTCTACAATAGGTCTTGTTGTTACAACAGACGGCTCTATCTCAGAAATTCCCCGCGAGGAATACGCCGAGGTCGAGGCGCGCGTAATCGGCGAGCTCAAGGAGATAAACAAGCCGTTTGTTGTGCTCTTAAACAGCGCCCACCCCGGTAACGCTGAAACCATGCGGCTTGCAGAAGAGCTTTCTGAAAAGCATGGTGTTTCGGTTATCCCTATTAGCTGCAACGACATTTCCGAGGAGGATATTAAGAACATTCTCTCTCAGATCTTATCAGAGTTTCCTGTTCAGGAGATAAGCCTGCAGATGCCGCTTTGGATAAACACCCTGCCCGTAGGCCACCCCATCAAAAAGGCGGTTTTTGAAAAGATACGCGAGGCAGCTGACAGCATCGAAAAGATCTCTGACATTGACAGCGCTATCCCCGCCCTTTCTGACTGCGAATATATAAACCGCGCCTATATTTCTTCCATTGACTTAGGCAGCGGAAGTGCGGTTGTTTCTGCCGAGGTTTGCCCCGAGCTGTTCTTTAAGATACTCGGCGAGATCTCGGGGCTTGAGATCTCTGACGAGGGCGAGCTACTCGAGCAGATAATTGAACTCTCGCAGATTAAACGAGAGTACGACAAGATAAAGCCTGCTCTTGACGAGGTAAACGCGACAGGCTACGGAATAGTTATGCCGCAGATCGACGAGCTTACCCTTGCTGAGCCCGAAATAGTGCGGCAGGGCGGAAAATACGGCGTTCGCCTTTCAGCCTCTGCCCCCTCCATCCACCTTATGCGAGCCGACATCAACGCCGAGGTCTCGCCCATTGTCGGTAGCGAAAAGCAGTCTGAGGAGCTTGTTATGTACCTCTTAAAAGAGTTTGAGGAAAACCCCAAGGACATCTGGAAATCCAACATCTTTGGCAAATCTCTGCACGAGCTTATTAACGAGGGCCTGCACAACAAGCTTTACCGTATGCCGACCGACGCCAGAATAAAGCTGCAGGAGACCATTGAGCGCATCATAAACGAGGGCTGCGGCGGCCTTATCTGCATTATACTTTAAAAGAAAAAAGCTTTCGGTGTTAAACCGAAAGCTTTTCCTTTTTATCTTTTGTGAAAACATACTGAATTAAAATCATAAGAATAACAATCGCAATTCCGACTATATCAGTAATTATTTCGGGGATTATCAGCATAAGTCCTGCGCCGATAAGCACGAGTCTTTGCCAAACGGGAGTTTTGTGCTGCATATAGCCTACCATACCCGCCGAGATACTGTAGATGCCTATAAACGAGGTTATGATAATTCTGATAATGTCTAGGGCTGAGGGGTTGCCGATTACGATCAGCATTTCGGGGCTATAGGCAAATATATAAGGCACGATGAAGGCCGTTATAGCAAGCTTTGTTGCCGTTATTCCCGTTTGCAACGGATTTGATTTAGCAATAGCCGCGCCGGCATATGCCGCAAGGGCAACGGGAGGAGTTATATCAGCAACGATACCGAAATAGAAAACGAACATATGAGCCGCCAAAACGGGTATGCCCATTTTAACAAGAATGGGGGCGGTGATGGTTGCCATAATTACGTAGTTTGCGGTTGTGGGAACTCCCATTCCGAGAACAATACAGCAAAGCATAGTGAGGAAGAGCGCTATAAAGGTTCCCTTTTCAGCAAGGGGAACGATGGTTGCGATAAGGGTTGAGCCGAGGGCAGTCATTGAAACAACGCCCGAAATAATTCCTGCAACACCGCAGGCAGCGGCAACGCCTATTGAGCCGTGAGTTCCGCCCTTAAAGCCTTCAACAACAAGGTCGGGCTTTAAGATCGCATCCTTTGTAAAGAAGCTGCAGCCTACTGCGGCAAGCATTGCGCAGAATATCGAAAGACCCATATCGAGCCCTATAATCTGCCACAAAACTGCTAAAACAGCCAAGGGAGCAAGAGGAGCAAGCAGTCTCAAAACGTTTGCAAAGCTACCGATCTTTCCCTTAAAGAAAGCTTTAATAAGCGGCTTGTCAATCAAACTTACGATAAGCGCAAAGAGGATCGCAAAACAGGCGCTCATTCCCGCAGTAAAGTGATTCATACATACAACCAGCACAACAACAGGGAGAAGCAGGTAGCCGTTTTTAAGGATAAGCTTAAAGAAGTTGGGAATCGCTTCCTTAGGAAGTCCCTTAAGGCCAAGCTTTTTACCCTCGAAATGCACCATCATAAAGATTCCGGTAAAGTAGAGGGCGGCGGGAAGGATCGCAGCGATTATAATTGTGGAATAGGAATAACCCGTGATCTCTGCCATAAGGAATGCAGCGGCGCCCATAATAGGCGGCATAATCTGACCGCCCGTTGAAGCGGCGGCCTCGACTGCGGCGGCAAACTCGGGCTTATATCCCGTCTTCTTCATTGTAGGAATGGTAACAGCACCCGAGCCAACTGTGTTAGCAACAGACGAGCCCGAATACATTCCCTCAAGGGCGCTGGAGATAACGGCAACCTTTGCAGGTCCGCCGACTCTTGCACCGGCGATAGAGTTTGCAAGATCGATAAAGAACTTGCCGATGCCCGTTTTCTCAAGGAACGAGCCCAAGATTATAAACAAGACTATAAAAGATGCGCAGACCGTTACGGGAGTTGAGAAAATTCCGCTTTTCAGATCGTAAAACAGACCGTAAACTAAGTTACGAATGGCTGTTCTCGGGTTGTTCTGGATCAGCCAGACAATCGCATAGACCACAAACGCGCCCGCAACGCAGATAATGGGCCAGCCCATTGCTCTGCGACAAAGCTCAACCAGAAGCAGAATTCCAATGATACCAACAATGATCTCAAAGGTTCCGATACGGTTTGCCATCATTATGATGTTCTGCTGATTTATCACGTAGTAGCCAAACACCGCGAGTGAGAGAAAGGCAAGCGCTACGTCATAAAAAGGCAGGTGATTTTCTTTTCGTTCAAGTTTTTTGGATATAGGGTATTTAAGATAGCCTACAAAAAGCACAAGGCCCAAGAAAAGCGGCAGTCGGGTGTACTGAGTTGCGCCCGATACAACAAGCGTCATAACCATCCATATTGCAGCAAAGGCAAAAAAGACGATTTCAACAATATGCTTTCTCCAGCCGGTTAGGTTTCTGCTGGCGTTATCCCTATCAAGTTCGCGAAGCAGCTCTTCTGAGCTTACCTCGGTATTTACATTAGCCAAGATCGTTTCCTCCTGTTTTTAATTAAATCTGCCCGACAGCCTTTTAAAAGCGCCGTCGGGCAGAATCAGCATCACAGGCGATGGTGCCTTTTTTAAGTTAAAACTTATTTAATCAGACCGACTTCCTTATAATACTTCTCTGCACCGGGGTGAACGGGAACGTTACCGATAGTTACGATAGCGTTATCAATGTTCATTGCCTTACCTACAGCGTGTGCTGCTGCAATATCATCGGTGTTTTCCCAGAGAGCCTTGGTCATATTGTAAACTGTGTCTTCATCAAGGTCGTTTGAAACGATGTATGTAGCGGTAACGCCGATGGTGTAAGCAGACTCACCCTCGGGGATAAAGTCATACTGGTCGTGGGTGATGGGCATTTTTGCATAGACCTCATATTTACCGTCGATCTTATGGTCAGCGATGAACTTATCCATAACGCTGTCCTCAAGAGAAAGGATAAAGATGTCCATAGAGGTTGCGAGCTCGGTGATAGCGGTTGTGGGAGCGCCTGCGGTGAAGAAGAAGGCATCAAGCTTTCCGTCCTTCATTGTGTCAGCAGAGTCACCAACCGAGAGATTGCTCTGAACAATGTCCTTATCAATGTCGATGTCGTAAGCGGCGAGAAGGTCCTTAGCGTTGAGATAAACGCCCGAGCCTGCGTCACCTACAGAAACTCTGAGACCCTTAAGATCAGCAAGAGTTTTAACGGTGTCCTTAAGGTCACCGCGAACAACGATCTGAACAACCTCAGAATAAACCTCGCCGAGAACCGAGAAAGAGGTTACGGCGCCGTTTTTGAAGTTGACTTTATCAAGGTCATTGTAAGCGTTGATCATGGTATCGTTCTGAACGATCGCCATATTGTAGTCGCCGTCGTCAATTCCGTTGATGTTAGCAACAGAGCCGCCGGTCGAAACAACGTTAAACGCAAGGCCTGTTTCTGCCTGGAGAATTGTTCCAACAGCGTTGGTGTAAGCGTAGTATGTACCGGTGTTTCCGCCGGTGCCGACGTTGATATTTTTGCTTCCTGTTGCGCAACCGCTGAGCAAGAGAGCTAAGCTGAGCGCGAGCGCGGAAACGAGAGTAACTATCTTTTTCATAAGTTTTGTCCTCCGTTTTGTTAAAATAATATACAAAAGTTATTATACATTAATTTATGTCAAAAGACAAGTATTTTTTGTCATTTATTGCTATTTTAAGCACGATTTTATAAATATTTTGTTATCACAACTTGATATCATATATATTATCAAACAATATTGTCCTCTTTGCAATGCTTAAGGTTTTGGCAAGACTATCTATACCGCTCACCAGCCCCGTTATTTTTTCGTAGATGCCGTTATCGTAATAGACGACCGACACCTCAGAGCCAACCTCTACCCTATGCAGAATTTCGTCAAGCTCAGCTATTCGCTCCTCGGCAAGCTCGGTTTTTGGAACTCTTACTATCTCCTTTTCCCGCAGCGCCTCACCAAAACTCTTTAAGGGACTGAACGGGGCGAATATCTTTGCTCTTTCGCTATTTTTCATTTGAATTTACCCCTTTTCTCCGCTTTTATGCCCGCCTATCTGGCGGTTACGCTCCCTTGCGGTTGCGGCGCTTTTAAGGTCTGTTCCTCTTAAAATGGCATTCTTGCCAAACTTCTTTTTAATGCCGATTACCGCCTGCATCTGCTTTTTCTCTCGCTTTAGCTTTTCGGTGTCGGCAAAGAGATTGAACTGAAGCGGTAGTTCTTCCACAACTTGATTTAAGGTGATATTGACCTTGCGGATATAGGCGTTCTTTGGCATAATGCGCTCGTAGACCGAGAGCGCTGAGCCCATTATCTGCTCAGACGACGAGGTTGGCGACATAAATCTTTGGGTGCCTCTTGCCATTGGCATTGACTTATCACCAAAACTAAGACAGAGAGTTAACGAATGGGAGACCAGCTCCATATCAAAAAGCTCAAGACTGAGCTGCTCTGCCATTTCGCGAATTATAATGCTGCCCTCGTCAAAGCTGTAATTGCGGGAAAGCACCTGCCCGCTGCTTACCGAGTGGTTCTGCCCCTTATACGCCTTTATATCGGCTATGGTGGTAGGCTCTCTGCCCCAAGCGTGATCTATTAAAATTTCGGCATCGACACCGAGTAGGTCATAGAGTATCTGCTCGCGGCAGTTTGCTATATCGCGCATACAGTAAAGGCCGCGGGACTCAAGCCGCGCCGCTATTCCTCTGCCGATGCGCCAGAAGTCAGTAATCGGCTTGTGATCCCAAAGGGTCTCACGGTATTTCTTCTCGTCAAGCTCGCCCAAAAAATTGGGGCTGTGCTTAGCGGTTATGTCAAGGGCAATCTTGGCAAGGTAGAGGTTGGTGCCTATGCCGCAGGCGGCGGGAATTCCAACCGTTTCCAAAATATCCTGCCTTATCTTTTCGCCGAGCTCGCGTGCCGTCATTTTATAAAGCGGCAGGTACTCGGTTACGTCGAGAAAGGCCTCGTCAATGGAATAGACGTGAATATCGTCCTTTGAAACGTATTTAAGGTAGACACCGTAAATCTCGGCCGAGTAATTTATATAATACTGCATTCTCGGCTCAGCTTTTATATATTCGATATGCTTTGGAATTTCAAAAACTCTGCAGCGGTTTTTGACCCCCAGCCTTTTCATTGAGGGGGAGACCGCAAGGCAGATGGTGGTTTCGCAGCGTTCGGGGTCGGCAACGACAAGGTTTGTCGTCATTGGGTCAAGACCTCGCTCAACGCACTCAACAGAAGCAAAAAAGGACTTCAAGTCAATACACAGATACTGTCTTTCCATCCTTTTCACCTCTTATTATTTTAAAAATTTAAATCTGAGCGTTTTGCAGTTTATATATGCCGTTACGCTCTTATTCTTATATTTTCTGACGATGCATACTTCTCCATCACCGATGCGCTCTACATAAACATCCCCGTATTTCAAGCAGTCGTTTTTGTTTCTGAGGGCGGCAAGCTTCTCATAAAACTTTTTAAGTGGAGAGTTTTCTGCTTTTTGCCAATCGAAAAAGGTGCGGCAGAAAGGGTCCTCAAAGCCCTGTGTGCCTATCTCATCTCCGTAATAGATGCAGGGCATTCCAGGCAAAACAAACTGCAAGAATGCGGCGCATTTTAGCCGCGCCTGCGCAAGCGCGAGCTGCTCGGGAGATAGCCTGAACACCGCCCGCTCCTCTTTGCTTTCGGGCGGCGTAACGCCGCTTAAAAGCGAGAGAGCTCTCGGGGTATCGTGTGTCGAGAGGCTGTTCATAAGGCAGGAGACTACCTCTTTTGGATAGTTTTCTGCGATCGTCATAACTGTGCGCTCGAAACTTGTACCGTCGTCCTTTCCTGTTACGAAATCTATAATAGCGTTTCGATACGGATAGTTCATAACGCTATCGAGCTCGCCATCTGTAAAGTACCTGCGGCGCTTACCGTAGCTTATCTTATTAGAGGCGTCCTCCCACACCTCGCCTATTAAAAGCGAGTCGGAATTTATCCCCTTCATCCTCTCTCGCAGTTCTTTTATAAACTCGTCGGGAAGTTCGTCGGCAACGTCGAGTCTAAAGCCGTCTGCTCCCGCATTTAGCCAATGGGCGACAACACTATCCTCACCGCCGATTATGAACTCGCGGTATTTATCATTCATTTCGTTTGTGCAGGGCAGAGTTTTTATGCCCCACCAAGAAGTATAATCGTCGGGGTAGCTTTTAAAATCAAACCATTCTCTATAAGGCGAGTCGGGATCGTTTACCGCATCTTTAAAATAGACACTATTGCTTCCCGTATGCGAAAAAACGCCGTCGAGAATTATTTTAATGCCAAGTCTGTGTGCCTTTTTACAGAGGTTTTTAAAGTCTTCCTCTGTTCCTAACATCTCGTCGATCTTTTTATAATCGGCGGTGTCATACCTATGGTTTGAGTAGGCCTTAAAGATGGGGTTTAGGTAAATTACCGAAACGCCGAGCCGCTTTAAATAGCCGAGCTTTTTGGAAATTCCATTTAGGTTGCCTCCAAAAAAGTCGCAATTAAGCACCTCTCCCTTTTTATCGGGGCGAAAATCGGGCAGCTCGTCTGCAGATTTATGAACCCAATAGGGCTCTAATTTTCCGCTTAGATCGCAGTCGCCCCATTTATAAAAGCGGTCGGGGAAGATCTGGTACATAACCTTGCCCGCAAAGCCCTTGGAGGTGTGAAAATCCTTTGGAATACAGGAAATCTGCCACCAGTCGCCTGCGCACATATTGGTTTTATCGTAGTCCTCTTTATAGAGTGGAAACTCGCTGCCCTCGGTTACTATATAAAACCGATAAAAGTACAACCCCGCATCCTGAATAGTGAAGGCACCTGCCCACTTTTCATAATCCTCGAGCGGACAGTCGGTTTTATTAAGCAAAAAGGCGGCATAAAAGCCGCCGTTTTCACCGAATAACTCAAGTTTTACCGAGCGAGTTTTACAGCTTAGCGGAATGTCTATTGAAATTTTACATTTCTCTTTCTCTCTCAAAACCCCGAACGGAGTTTTGTAGTCGCTAAGCTTACTATCATATAAAATTCGCATTATTTTAACTTCCAAATCTTTTCTGCATATTCTTTTACTGCGCGGTCTGCCGAGAAAATTCCCGCTCCCGCAATATTTGCAAGCGACATCTGCATAAATTTCTGACGGTCAAGATAGGTTTTGGAAACGTCTCTCTGCGCTCTTGCATAGTCGGCAAAGTCGGCAATGGTCATATACTGGTCAGCGCAACCGTAACGATTAGTTAACAATGACGCCGCGATGTTGTCAAAGCGCTTGCCAAGCACGCCCGAGGTGAGCATTGAGATGACCTCGCGAAGCTCGCTATCTGCATTTATGAAATCGGCAGGATTATAGCCGCGGCTCCAGAGGGCGTTTACCTCGTCAACGTTCATTCCAAACAGGAATATGTTATCGCGTCCTACCTGCTCAAATATCTCAACGTTAGCGCCGTCAAGAGTACCGAGAGTTACTGCGCCGTTGATCATAAGCTTCATATTACCTGTTCCCGAAGCCTCTTTACCTGCAATTGAGATCTGCTCGGAAATTTCGGCGGCGGGGATAATATGCTCAGCAAGAGATACCTTATAGTCCTCCATAAAGACGACCTTTATCTTATCTCTTACCTGCGGGTCAGCATTGATAAAGTCTGAAACTGCGGAGATAAGGCTGATGATCTGCTTTGCAAGGTCGTAACCCGCAGAGGCCTTTGCTCCGAAGATAAATGTTCTGGGAACAAAATCCTCGTTAGGATGGCTCTTTATGCGGTTATACATATAAAGTATCTGCAGAACGTTAAGTAGCTGGCGCTTATATTCGTGCAGGCGCTTTATCTGAACGTCAAAAAGCGACGAGGGGTCAACGTTTATGCCGTTGCGCTTTGCAATCTGTGCGGCGAGATTGACCTTGTTCTGATGCTTGATTTCGTAAAGTCGCTCTAAAACTCGCTTATCGTCCTTAAACTTGTTAAGGCTCTGTAGCTCCTCGGCGTCCTTCATAAACTTGTCACCGATAAGCTCAGATATAAACCCTGTCAGCGCAGGGTTTGCCTGACAGAGCCAGCGGCGGTAGGCAATACCGTTTGTAACGTTTATAAAGCGGTCGTTATCAAGGTTGTAATAATCGTGGAAGATGCTATCCTTAAGAATCTCTGTGTGGAGTTTGGAAACGCCGTTTACTGTGTGGCAGGCGGCAAGGCAGAGGTTTGCCATTCTTACCTCGCCGTTTGCAACAACGGCCATATAGTTAATTTTACCGTGGTCGCCTGCGTAAACTGCATTAAGCTGCTCTAAAAGTCGGCGGTTTATCTCGAGAACGATGGTGTAGATACGGGGAAGCTGCTCGTTAAACAGCTCCTCGCTCCAGCGCTCGAGCGCCTCGCTCATAACGGTGTGGTTAGTGTAGGAAAGGGTCTTGCAGGTTATCTCCCAAGCCTTGTCCCAGCCGTAACCGTGCTCATCCATTAAAATTCGCATAAGCTCGGGAACACAGAGGGCGGGGTGGGTGTCGTTAATATGGATAGCAACCTTGTCCGAAAGGTTTTCAAGGGTGCCGTACTTCTTTAAGTGCGCCGCTAAAATGCTCTGAAGCGATGCGGAAACTAAAAGATACTGCTGGCGGAGCCTTAAGCGCTTGCCCTCAATGTGATTATCTGCAGGGTAAAGCACCTTGGAGATGACCTCAGCCATGGTGTTCTGCTCGAGCGAACGAACGTAGTCGCCTCTTGAAAATGCAGTCATATCAAAGCCGGGAATCTGCGCACGCCAAAGGATAAGCTTGTTTACGGCCTTACTGTCGTAACCCGAAATGTAAAGGTCATAGGGAACGGCGAGCACGCTCTGATAGCCCGTCTGAGCGGTTTTAAACTGTCCGTTATCAAACCACTCATCCACCTTGCCGCCAAATTTGACCTCATAGCTTTCGTCTTGTCTGGGCTGCAGCCAGACCTCACCGCGCTCAAGCCAGTTATCAGGGAACTCCATCTGCCAGCCGTCGATTATCTTCTGCTTGAAGATGCCGAATTCGTAACGGATAGAGAAGCCTGTTGCAGGGTACTCAAGGCCGGTTAAGCAGTCCATATAGCAGGAAGCAAGTCTGCCAAGGCCGCCGTTTCCAAGGCCGGCATCGGGGTCAAGCTCGTATAGCTTTTCAATATCAAAGCCCTGCTCCTTTAAAACGCTTCTAAAGGTTTTTTCAACGCCGAGGTTGAAAAGATTGTTTCTAAGTGAAGTGCCGACAAGAAATTCCATCGACATATAGTAGACCTGCTTGCGCTGTTTTTCCTGAAAAGAATCCTGAAACTCCTTGCGCTTTTTTGCAAGCATTTCACGAAGCACGGTGCAAACGGCTTTGTAGGCCTGCTTCTCGGTGGTTTCGGACAGATTGCAGGAAAACAATCTGACACATGTTTCGTTAAGTTTTACAGTAAGATCGCTTTTTTTGATTTGCATAGAGAACTCCTTTTATTTAAGCCTTGTCAGTTAAAAGCTCTTTGTAGAGCTTAGTATATTCTTTTGCGCTCTGATTCCACGAGCTGTCTCGGTTCATAGCGTTTTTAACTATTATTTCCCAGGCGTTTTTATCGCCGCCGTAAATTTCCAGCGCACGCCTTAAAGCGCCTAGCATATCGTCGCAATTAAAACTCTGGAAGGTAAAGCCGACGCCCTCGCCGCTCTCGGCGTTATAGGGGGCAACGGTGTCCCGAAGGCCACCCGTTGCATTGACTACGGGGATCGTTCCATAGCGCATTGCAATGAGCTGGGAAAGGCCGCAGGGCTCGCTCTTTGAGGGCATAAGGTAAATATCGCTTGCGGCATAGACCTGCGAGGCAAACTTTGAGTCAAAGCAGAGGTTTAATGAGAACTTATCCGGATGCCTTTCGGCTGCGGCGCGCAGGCGGTTTTCATAAACAAAATCGCCTGTTCCGATGATAACAAGCTGGATATCCCAGCGCATTAGCTCGTCGATAACGGCACAGATAAGATCAAGGCCCTTATGAGAAACAAGCCTCGTTACCATTCCGATAACGGCAACATCGTCGCGCTCGGGAAGCCCAAGCTTTTTCTGAATGGCGCGCTTGTTTTCGCTCTTGCCCTTTTTAAAGGACTGAACATTATAGTTTGCAAAGAGGGCCTTATCTGATGCGGGGTTATTAGTTTCTGTATTTATGCCGTTAACTATTCCGCAAAGCTTAAATTCGTGCTCCCCTATAACCTCAGAGAGTCCGTGAGCAAAATAGGGGTATTTTATTTCCTCGGCATAGGTTCTTGAAACGGTTGTAAGGGCATTGCAGCTAAGAATGGCGCCCTTCATAAAGTTTACACAACCGTCAAAGAGCATTGTGTTGGTGTATTCCTCGGGAAGTCCCAGAGTGTCGCAGATAAAATAGGGGTCGGCCTTGCCTTGATACTCGATGTTATGTATAGTGAAAACTGTTTTAACGCAGCCTAACGCCTCTTTATAAAAGGCGTTTAGGAAGTTTGGGATAAGGGCGGTCTGCCAGTCATTACAATGAATAACATCGGGGCGGAGACCCAGCTCAACAAGGCTTTCCAAGATTGCCTTTGAAAAATACGCAAATCTCTCGCCGTCGTCGCCGTCGCCGTAAACGCTGTCTCTACCGCCGAAGTAATACTCGTTGTCAATGAAATATACCTTAAGCTTTCTTTTAAGGCTTTTGAGCTTGAAGACGCCGACATGCTGGGCTCGCCAGGCGAGATTTACAGCAAAACTCTTGACAAACTCGGTTTTAATATTGGGGTTTTGCTTGATTTTTTTATAATACGGAAGGAAAACGCAGACCTCGTTTCCCTTTTGCTCGCTCAGAGCTTGCGGCAGAGCCTGTGCAACATCGCCAAGTCCTCCCGTTTTTAAAAACGGCGCCGCCTCCGAAGCCGCGAAAACTATTTTCATACGGTTTCTCCTTTTCTGACGATAACGGGATGCTGGGGCGTTCCCTTTAAAACTGCGCCCTCGCTGACAGTTACGTTTTTATCTAAAATTACACATTCGAGCTTGGCATCCTTGCCGATCTTTGTGCCCTGCATAACGATGCTGCCCTTGACCTCGGCGCCTTTTTCCACCCTAACGCCGCGGAAAAGAATACTATTATCTATCTTTCCGTAAACCGAGCAGCCGTCAGCAAGCAGGCAGTCGCAGACCTCACTTCCCTCTCCATAATAGGTGGGGATTTCATCGCGGACCTTGGTGTAGATGGGATTATCTTGAAGGAAGAGGCCCTTGCGCACCTTGCTCTCGAGAAGAGCCATATTATTTTTATAGTAGCTCTTGATATCCTCGTTTCTTAAAACAACGCCGTCAAACTTATAAATGCCGATGCGTAGTTTCTTTTCGTTAAATCCTCGCTGGATAAAATCGCGTTCCAAATGAACATAGCCCTTGGCATAGCACTGCTTTATTGCCGAAACCAGCATTTCTCTCTTGAAAATGAACATTCCCATACCGACGTAGGAGCCTTTTTCGGCAGGAGAGTCGATAAGCAGGCCTGTAACTCTGTTTTTGGTGTTGACGCTTATTGCAAGGGGATGCTTTTTGCCGTCAGCCGCTTCTTTATTTGAGATAATTGTGATGTCAACGCCTGATTTAATATGACTTTCAATCGCATCGCGCAGGTTTATATTGCAGAGAACGGTAGAATCCGAAACCACAACGTAGTCGTAATTAGGGTTATCAATAAAGGCGACTGCCGAGTAAAGAGCCTCAAGCTTTCCCTTATATATGCCCGTATTTCCGCTTACAAAGGGCGGTAAAATAGTAAGTCCCTCGTTTTTGCGGTTAAGATCCCACTCGGTGCAAGAACCGAGGTGATCCATAAGCGAGCGGTAGTTATATTTTGTGATAACGCCGATATTATAGATGCCCGAATTGGACATATTTGAAAGAACAAAGTCGATCTGTCTATATCTGCCACCGAAAGGAAGCGATGCAACAGTTCTGTGATTTGTAAGCTCACCGAGCGAGCTGTCATAAATGTTTGAGAAAACAACACCCATTGCCTTCATAGCGAATTCTTCCTTTCAATTAAAATGTTTCTTTGGGTAAGATTATCTTATTCTGAGGAACCTCGCGCTCCTTGCCGACGACCGCTATGCCCCACTTGTTTTTCTCATAAAACTCGGGGTTATCTCCGATTTTGGCGTTAGCGTGAACAACGGTGTCCTCACCGATGATGGCGTATTTTATAACTGAACTTTTCTCGATAACGGTGTTGGGCATAATAAAGCTATCGTGGATCTCGGCGCCTCTTTCAATCACGCAGCCTGTCGAAATAATTGAGTTGTGGACCTTGCCGTAAACGAGGCTTCCCTCAGCAACATAAGAGTTTACAACATCGGCACTCTTTGAAACAAAGCTTGAGGGGTTTGCATAGTTTCTTGCGTAAATCCTATTTTCCTTTTCGCGCATATCAAGCTCGGGATTTTCGCCGAGGATATCCATATTGGACTGCCAGAGGCTATCGATAGTTCCAACATCCTTCCAATAGCCGTTAAAGGAATATGCAAAAAGATTATATCCGTCGTCAATAAGGCGGGGAATGATATTCTTTCCAAAGTCGTTACTCGAAGTGGGGTCCTCATTATCAGAGATAAGGTACTCCTTTAAAACTTCCCAGCGGAAGATATAAATTCCCATCGAGGCCTTTGTACTCTTAGGATTTTTAGGCTTCTCCTCAAACTCGAAGATCCTACCTTCGTCATCGGTGTTCATAATGCCGAAGCGGGAGGCCTCCTCAAGAGAAACGTCCAGCACAGCAATAGTACAGTCGGCCTTTCTTTTATTATGCTCGCGCATCATCTTGGAGTAGTCCATTTTATAAATATGGTCGCCCGAAAGAATAAGGACATTCTTGGGGTTGTATCTATCAATAAACGAAATGTTCTGGAAGATGGCGTTAGCAGTTCCCTTATACCACTCAGAGCTGGCACTCTTTGAATAAGGTGAGAGCACATGAATGCCTCCGTTTGTGCTATTTAAACCCCACGGCATACCGTTACCGATATACTCATTGAGCTGCAGAGGCTGATACTGGGTTAAAATTCCAACGGTATCAATGCCCGAGTTAACGCAGTTTGAGAGGGGGAAATCGATAAGACGATACTTGCCGCCAAATGGAACAGCGGGCTTAGCAGTATCCTCAGTCAAAACCATAAGTCTGCTTCCCTGACCTCCTGCCAGAATCATTGCGACACAGTCCTTTTTGCGAAAATACATTTACAAGGCCTCCTAATGTTTTTTAAGACGTGATGAAGAGAATGCAGGCACCCTACCTGCGCAGAGAAAAGAGATTCGCTAAAAAAATTCTATGTAATTATATTATACAACAGTTTTTTCGCGTTTTCCATAGTTTTCCATCGAAATTCTGTATAAATTTCACAGTTTTTTTAACATTCCTATTATTTTATGAAAAAATACACCTTTTTTATTCCTAAAGACGCAAAAAGACTTTGACAATTTATGTCAAAGCCTTTTGTGTTACAGAATTTTCATTATATCTCGAAGCGAAGTGACGCAGTAGTCGGCGTCATTTTCGGCGTGGGTCTTAAACTTATCAAACCAGATGGTTTTGATACCCGCCTCTTTTCCTCCCGCAACATCTGCATTAAGAGAATCACCAATCATAATAACTTCGTCCTTGGGAGGATATCCAAGTCCCTCAAAGCAGGCGTTAAAGAACTCGATTCGTGGCTTTTCAAAGCCTATATCCATCGAGGTAAAATATGCATCAATATACTGAGAGATGCCCGCAAGCTTAGTTCTTCTTATCTGCTGGTCCTTATAGGAGTTGCTGGCGATAACGACGGTGTAACCTTTCTCCTTAAGATACTTTAAAAGGTCGTCTGCTCCGTCGATAAGAACGGCAAAGTTAGAAAGCTGCTCGGCATACTCTGCCTCCATAGCAATACTATCGCACTCGAAGCCGAGCTCCTTACAGATAAGGCCCCAGCGGATACTTCTTAAATATTTGCCGGTAATTTCCTTGCGCTCAACCGCCGCCCAGAGAGGATCACCGATCTTATGATAGATCTTAGGAACCTCTTCATTATAGGGGTAGCCCATCTTTTCAAAAAGGCGGGGCATTGCAAGCTTGGCGCTCTCCTGAAAATCTATAAGTGTGTTGTCAACATCAAAAAAGGCATACTTGATCATTTTTTCACCTACTCAACAAAATAAATGCAGTGCACAGGGCAGCCCTCAGCGCAGGCGCCGCAAAGGGTACACTTGGAGTGGTCGATCTTTGCAAGGAAGCCATCGACCGTTATCGCACCCGCCTCGCAGGCCTTTTCGCACTTTTTACAGCCGATACAACCGTGCGTGCAGCTAACCCTTGTATATTTTCCCTGCTCGTGATTTCGGCAGGCAACGATATACGCCTTTGCTGCAGGAACGGTTGAAATTATGCCTTTGGGGCAAGCGTTAAGGCAGGCAAGGCATCCCGCACAGATGGAGTTATCAACAACTGCAACTGAATTTTTAATGGAGATTGCGCCAAAGGGACAGGCAGCAACACAATCGCCGTAGCCTGTGCAGCCATAGGTGCAGTTTTCTCTGCCGCCGTAAAAATCGGCAACCGCTCTACAGCTCTTAATTCCCCT
Source organism: Oscillospiraceae bacterium (assembly GCA_017461245.1). Taxonomy (GTDB): domain Bacteria; phylum Bacillota; class Clostridia; order Oscillospirales; family Ruminococcaceae; genus SIG578. The sequence continues at coordinate 14,655 of JAFTYW010000020.1, read as the reverse complement.
ATAATCAAGCAGATCCTCGGGTTTTTCGGCGCAGCCGTGGCAGCAGACGTAGGCTCTTACCTCTTTCTGCTCTCCTGCCTCGACGCCCATAATTGCGGCAATAGCGTCTGCCGCAGTTTTTCCGCCAACGCCACAGGCGTTAACAGGAGCACCGTCCTTTACTATTGCCTCGGCATAGCTATCGCAAGAAGCGTAGCCGCAGCCGCCGCAGTTTGCTCCGGGGAGCGCATTACGGACGTTTGTAACCGTTTCGTCAGCCTCTACCGCAAGCTTTTTGGAGGCAAAAACAAGCAAAATTCCAAAAAACAGCGCCAGCACCGACACTATTATAACGGGAAAAATAATTTCATTCATTACATTTTCTCCTTACTTTAAAAAGAAGGGTATACTCTCTGAGGCTGAGGCAAAAATTCCGTCAATAACTCCCGAAAAGCCCATAAACGATATAGCAACGATTGCGGCCGCCACAAGCGTAATGGGAAGTCCTTGGAAGCATTTGGGGATCTTTACGCAATTTAATCTTGTGCGAACTCCAGAGAAGATAACCATAGCGATCAAAAATCCAAGTCCTGTACCGACCGCGTTGACTATAGCGTGTCCAAACTCGCCCATACCCGAAAAGTCCTCAATATTTATGAGGGTGATACCGAGAACGGCGCAGTTTGTTGTGATAAGCGGAAGATAAATTCCGAGAGCCGAGTAAAGCGGGGGCATAAACTTCTTCAAAACCATTTCAAGAAGCTGAACAAAGGACGCGATAACAAGGATGAAAACAATGGTGTTCAAAAACGAAAGGCCGTTTGGCGCCAAAATCAGAGTTGAGATTGGATAGGTAACTATAGTCGAGATGGCTATAACGACCGTAACCGCAATCCCCATTCCGACGGCTGATTTCGTTTTGTTGGAAACGCCTAAGAAAGGGCAGATTCCCATAAATCTTGAAAGGACAACGTTATTTGTGAGGATAGCGCTAAACAATATTACCAAAAGCTCTTTCATGCCTGCGCCTCCTCTTTCTTATCGCACCCGCCGCAAGAGCCTTTATCGCAAAGGCCGCAGGAGGCGCAATCCATTGTAGTTTTAATCTTCTTTTGGCCGCTCTTTTGCTGAACAAATATTGAGAGCGCCATAAGAACGCCGAAGACGAAAAATCCGCCTGCGGGTTGGGTCAAGATAGACATCGGCTTAAGGACGCCAAAGGTTACATCAAAGCCAAAGAAGGTGCCTGCACCCAAAACCTCACGAATAGTCGACATCAAGAAAAGTGTGAGGGTAAAGCCGAGACCCATTGAAAGACCGTCTATTGCTGAATCGAGAGGTCCGTTTTTACTTGCATACATTTCGGCACGGCCTAAGATTATACAGTTAACAACTATAAGGGGCAGGAAAACTCCCAACGCCGAATACAGAGCCGGCAGGTAAGCCTCCATAACAAGACCGACTATGGTTACAAAGGTTGAGATAACAACTATGTAACAGGGGATTCTTACTGTGTCGGGGATGATATTGCGAAGCAACGAAATTGCAAGGTTTGAGCAGATGAGAACAAATATTGTTGCCGCGCCCATACCAAGTGCATTTGACACCGCGGTTGTTACAGCTAAAGTGGGGCAGGTTCCGAGAACCAGAACGAGAACGGGGTTTTGCCTTATGATTCCGTTAAGCAAAATGGCTAACTTACTTTTCATTTGCTCTCTCCCCCTTGTGCTAAAACTGCCTCATTAAAAAGGTTGCAGGCATTGTTTATGCCGTTTACAACAGCGGTTGACGAAACGGTTGCACCGCTGACAGCGTCAATTCCCGCCTCGGTTTTTGAGTCTTTTCCCTCAAACTGCGAGAGGAAGTCGTCACTTTCTACAACGCGGGTTCCTATTCCGCTGGTTTCCTCATGGGAAAGAATTTTAACTCCGATGACCTCGCCCTTTTCTGAAAAGGCGACCATCATAAGTATTTCTCCGCCGTAACCCGAAGCGGAATTTTCAACGATATATCCCGCGCCGCTTGCCGCCTTTGAAACAGCAGAAGCACCGTACTTTTTAAGAAGCTCGACTGACACCTCTACTGCTTCGAAGCCCTGCTCCTCTGGGAAAAGTGCCTGCATAGACTGCGCCTTTTTCTCGGCTGCGCTGGCTGCAATGATCTCCTTTGTAAGAGAGTTTACACCCGCGAGAGCCGCGGTGCAGACAAGGGTGATAACGGTCAAAACAATTATAGGCTTTAAAAGAGACTTCATTATTTTTTTGCCTCCTTTTTGCCGCCATGATATGCGAATTTACTTTTTTTCATAGTTGCGCTGTTAATAAGCGGTGTAAGCACGTTCATAAAGAGGATCGCGTAGGAAACACCCTCGGGATTTGAGCCGTAAATTCTGATAAGGGCGGTTATGACACCGCAGCCTATACCGAATATGATCTTTCCTCTTTTGGTCATAGGACTTGTTACATAGTCGGTTGCCATAAAGATAGCACCGAGCATAAGTCCGCCCGATAAGATCGAATAAACGGGGTTGTGGCCTAAGAGTGCGGTGAGCACAAAGGTGGTTGCTATGTAGCTTAAGGGAATTTCCTTGGAAATGGTTTTTGTTGCCATAAGGTAAATTCCGCCTACGATAAGGGCAAACGAGCAGACCTCACCAATGGTGCCGCCCTGAAGGCCCAAAAAGACTCTCCATATTTCAGGGAGCTGTTCTCCCGCATTTATCATGGGAAGCAAAGTCGCTCCCGAAACGGCATCAACGCTTGCGCTTGCAGAGGCGTCAACCGCCTTTTCAAAGGGGAGAAGGTAGTTTGAGGTCTCGCCTGTAAAGCAAAGGGTTACAACAATTCGTCCGACTAAAGCGGGGTTTGCAAAGTTGTAGCCAAGTCCGCCGAAAAGCTGTTTTGCAATTATAATAGCGATAGCGCTTGCGAGTGCAACTATCCAGAGCGGAGTTGTTGCGGTAAGGTTAAGCGCAACCAAAAGACCGGTTACAACTGCCGAAAGGTCCTTGATCTTGACCTTATGGTGCATGATCTTCTGGTATGCCCACTCGCATACGACAGCAGTTACAACACCTGTAACAACGACTAAGACGGCGTTTATACCAAAGTAAACACAACCGACTACAGTTGTTGGAAGCAGCGCCAGAATAACGGCGAGCATAACCTTGGTTGTCGAGTTTCCGCTCTTTATATGGGGTGCTGCCGAAACTGTTAATTTTTCCATAAAGCTTTCTCCTATTTTTTTCTACTGCGAAGGGCAGATTTTGCAAGCTTATTTATCTGCACAAGCGGTCTTTTCGCAGGGCAGACGTAAGCGCAGCAGCCGCACTCCATACAGATGCTGACCTTTTGCTTTTCAAGAAGGTCAAAATTACCTTCCTCGTAAGCGTGTTCAAACACGGTGGGCATAAGGCTCAAAGGGCAGGCTCGCAGGCATCTGCCGCATCTTATGCAAGGGCTGGGGTCGGGCGAAAAGCTAAGGTAATCAGAAATTGCCAAAACGGCGTTGTTTGACTTGATAATAGGATGTCTTCCGTTTGAAAGCGACTTGCCCATCATGGGGCCGCCTGCGATAAGCTTGGTCGGGGTCTTTACATAGCCGCCGCAGAACTCAACAAGTTCGTCAATTCTGGCTCCGATAGGGGCATAAACGTTGGCAGGCTCCTTTACGCAGTCGCCGCTGACGGTTACCCTCTTGTGAGTAAGGGGCATACCTGTTCTAAGTCCTCTGACTATATTGCCGAGGGTGGCAACGTTAAGAACAACAACTCCAACGTCGGCAGGAAGTTGACCCTCCATAACCCTTCTGCGCGTGCAATGGTAGATTATAACCTTTTCTGCGCCCTGCGGGTAGGTCGATTTTAAGGACTCAACCTCAAATCTGCCCTCGGCTTTTTTGCGCATAAGCTTTATAGCGTCAGGCTTATTTTCCTCTATTCCGATTATTACACGGCTTATTCCCATAAGCTTTTTGAGAAGCTCTATCCCCTCTACTATATCGTCGGGGTCCTCTAATATCTCGCGATGGTCGGCGGTTATAAACGGCTCGCACTCGGTCGCATTTACAATAAGGGTATCAATAGCGTCTATATTCTTGGGGTTTAATTTTATGCTTGTGGGAAATCCCGCTCCGCCGAGGCCTACTATACCAAGGTTTCTTACAGCAGAAACAAGCTCTTCGAGAGTGTTTACCTCTATGGGTTTAGTTTCGATCGGGGTATCAAGTCCGTCAGCAGATATTTCGACTGCGGGGGCGTAAACACCCGATGCCATCAAAACGTCTCTTACTGCGATGACCTTTCCCGAGGTGGATGCGTGAATGGGGGCAGACATAAATTCGCTGCTGTCACCGATAAGCTGGCCCTTTAAAACGGTGTCCCCCACCTTAACTGTTGGGGTGCAGGCCTTGCCGATATGCTGAAGCATAGGGATAAGCACGGTTTTTGGGGTAGGCATAATTTTGGTTGCAAATGTCGCCGTCTTTTTAAAGTGCGCGACCTTAACTGTGTGTAGAAAAGCTCCCAAGAAAAAATCTCCCTTCTATAAAATCAATTATAATTTTTTGATAAGCGGCATTGCGGCGCCTGTCAAGGCGGCGGTTGCGCTGCCGCAGATTACTGCCATAAACGCAAGCACGGGCGAGTAGTAAAGCGCCGCAAGCGAGCTTGTTATAATACATACCATACATAGCTGGGCGGCGTTATGAAAAAGAGCGCCTACAACCGAAACGGCTATATAGGAAATACGCTCTTTAAAAAACTTAAAAAGAGCAAACATTACAAGCACCGAGGCTACAGAGCCGCAAAGGCTAAGCGCAAAGGCATAGCCGCCGCTTGTAAAGAGCATAAATCCCGATTTGACTACCGATAGGCTGAGCGCCGCCTTTATATCAAGGCAGAAGACGGCATACATGACCGCGATATTGGCAATGCCTATCTTAAAGCCGGGTGGCAAAAACGGCAGTGGCGGCAGCAGCGACTCTGCAAAGGAGAGCGCGACCGTGAGCGCCGCGAGCATACCCAAAAGGGCAACCCTTTTGCTTAAACTTTTTTTCATAAAAACTCCTTACAGCGCAGCATCTATCTCGCTTTCTCCAAAAAGCTCTACAGTTACCTTTTGGGGAAGGCAGACTGCGCTCTGCCCTGCCTTTGATAATTTACCGAAGCCTATGCAGGTCTTGCATTTGCAGTCACTCTCAGAAATAAAGGCAAAGCCGTTTTCTATCTTCACCTTAACAGAGCTTTCCTCTACAGAATACTCTGTGTCACTATCCATCGGCAAAGCTGTGACCAGCTTTCCGTTCTTATATATGTTAACCCCCTCTGCACCTTTTGCGCCGTTTTGCATAAACGCCCATACTGCAGCAGAAACTGCCGCAAGCGCTATACAAGCTATCAAAGCAGGCAGGGTTACTATCCTCTGTTTCATTTTTAATTTATCCTCTCAAAAGAGCCATCTAAAAGCTCAAAGCGGCTCTCAAGCGTTTTGGAAACGTAAACTTTTTCATCGTTTGTTACAACAACAGCGTCAAGGTTGTTTTGTTCTATTATCTTTATAGCGTTATTGAACCCATCAACAAAAAGCCTTGTCGACATATAATCACAAAATGCGCCGTCGCTGCCAACGACGGTTACCGAGGCAATATCACTCTCTGCGGGGTATCCTGTTTTTGTGTCAATAATATGGTGGTACGTTTTTCCGTCGATCTCGGTGTATCTCTCGTAGCCGCCCGAGGTTGAAATAACGCAATCGCGAAGCGAAAGGGTTGCAAAGGTTTGGGCTGTCTCGGCTTTGAAGGGACTGCGCAGACCTATTTTAAAGTCCTCGCCCGCTTTGTTTCCGAAAAGCAGCATTGCGCTGTTTCCAAGCGAGCATATCGCGCCCGAAACGCCGTTTTGCTCATAAATTTCGCGCACATTCTCTAAGGCGGCGCCCTTGGCTATTGCGCCAAGGTCAAGACCCATATTCTCGGGCAGAGTTATGCTTAAATTTTGCTTATCGAGTGTTATTTTGTTGCCGTCTACCAGCGCTTTAGCGGATGAAACTGCACTCTTTTCGGGGAGTTTTCCACTTTCTATGGCATCCTTCCAAAGTCGGCTCAAGGGATAGACCGAAACATCAAAGAGGTATCCGGACTCCTTTGCAAAGGAAACGGATCTCTCTATAAGCTCAAAGGTCTCTTTTGAAACCGAAACACTTTTTCCGCTTGCATTGTTGATGGCATAAATCTCAGAACCCTCTTTAAAGGCAGAAAGTCTATTTTCCTCATCCTGCAAAGCCTTATAAGCCTTATCTGAAACATCAGCCGAGGAGTAGATCTTCTGAGAAAGAACGGTGTCCATCACATAGTGCTGAGATGAAATGGGTGTATTTTTGTTTTTGGTGCAGGAGCAAAAAACGGTCATTACAATCAAAAAAACAAGCATTAAAGCGGAAGTTTTTTTAATTTTCATCAGCCTTCTCCTTCACATCATTATCACACCTATTATATGATACTATATTTTGTGGTCCTTTTCAAGAATTGTTTAGGTTTTGTCAATCTTTTACCTGCTTTACTGTAATATTTTGCAAAAAGCAAAAAATAAAAACAACAATCCCCCATTCTCCGCTTACCAGAGCCAGCCCCACCACTGCAAATGCAGTTGTATGCTTATCCTAGGCCCCCTCTGACGAGGGTAGCGCAGCGCCGAACGGGAGTGAATGACAGTCCTGCGGACTGTCAGAGCCGTGAGGTGACCGAGCCGCAGCGAGAAATGGATTTTGCGAAGCAAAAGACTGGGGGAGAGAATGTTTCCCTTTTATTTTCTCTACCTCCGAGCAAAATCAAAGATTTTGCCCACCTCCCTCGTCAGAGGGAGGCTTTCCACTGCGGCAAAACTACGCATAACTAAAACTTTTTGGAACTACCAGCACTGTCGGTAGATTTCTGATTCAACAAAAAAGGCGAAGCATAAATGCTTCGCCTTTTAGTTTTGTTAGATGAGCTCGATAATCGCCATTTCTGCTGCATCTCCGCGGCGGGGACCCACCTTAATAATTCTGGTGTATCCGCCGTTTCTCTCAGCGTATTTAGGTGCGATTTCGTCAAATAACTTTTTGCAAACCGCTTCCTTGGTTACAAAAGCAAGAACCTGTCTCTTAGATGCAAGATTGTTGGTTTTTGCGATGGTGATCATCTTCTCGGTCATAGCGCCAACCTCTTTGGCTCTGGTTACGGTTGTTTCGATCTTTCCATTCTCAAGAAGGAAAGTTACCATAGCTCTGAGCATTGCTTTTCTGTGGCTGGTTGCTCTTCCAAGCTTTCTGGAACCCGGCATTGATATTCACTCCTTTTCTTTCTGCGACAAAATGCCGCAGTCATGAAGTTTTATAAAAAGAATTTAGTCGATCTCGTGATTGAGGTCGTATCCCAGAGAATGAAGCTTATTGATAACTTCTTCAAGGGATTTCTTTCCGAGGTTTCTGACTCTCATCATTTCTTCCTCGGTTTTCTTTGTAAGATCCTCAACCGTATTGATTCCTGCTCTCTTAAGGCAGTTGAATGAACGAACCGAAAGGTCAAGCTCCTCAATAGTCATCTCTAAGATCTTTTCGTGGCTCTTATCGTCTTTCTCGACCATTATTTCGGTGTTAGCGGCCTCTTCAGAGAGGTCTACGAATAATGTGAGATGGTCATTGAGAACCTTGGCAGCAAGCGACACAGCCTCTTTGGCGGAAATAGTTCCGTCTGTCCAGACCTCAAGTGTCAGCTTGTCATAGTCGGTAATCTGTCCAACACGAGTGTTCTCAACGGTGTAGTTGACCTTGAGAACGGGGCTGTAAATGCTATCAACGGGGATAACTCCGATAACGCTTTCGCCCTTTTCGGCCATAATTTCCTTGTTTCTTTCAGCAGAAACGTAACCACGGCCTTTTTCGATGGTAAGATGCATATTAAGCTCTGCATCTGCGCCGAGGGTTGCGATGTGCATATCAGGCTCGAGAACCTCAACCTCTGCGTCAGCCTGGATGCTGGCAGCAGTGATCTCGCACTCTCCCTTTGCGCTGATGGTAAGCTCTTTAGCCTCCTCACCCGCATAATTTACTGTAAGTCCCTTGATGTTGAGGATGATTTCAGTAACGTCCTCTTTAACACCGGGGATTGTTGAAAACTCGTGCTGTATTCCGTCAATACGAACCGAAGTAACAGCAACTCCGGGGAGCGAAGAAAGAAGAACTCTTCTAAGGCTGTTGCCGAGAGTTATTCCGTAACCTCTCTCCAAAGGCTCAACTACGAACTTGCCGTAGCGTCCGTCTGCTGTCAGGTCGGTGGAGGTAAACTTGGGTTTCTGAAATTCTATCATGAAATTTTCCTCCCTAATGGGCCTTAAGCCCGTATAATGTTACAGACAAAGCGATTTTTCCTGCGCCTACACGCCACACGCGTGCAGGCGACAGGCAAATGCTTATTATTTTGAATACAACTCGACGATGAGGTGTTCCTTGATCTCAAGGTCGATCTCATCACGGCCGGCAAGGCGGACAACCTTAGCTTCTAAAGCATCACGGTTTAAATCGAGCCACTGGGGAACGGGCTTGGAGCCATTGTTCTCAACAAGTGCCTTCATAAAGTCTGCGCTCTTTGCCTTTTCGCTAACAGCAACAACATCGCCCTCTTTGATGAGGTAGGAAGGAATGTTTACCTTCTTGCCGTTAACGGTGTAGTGGCCGTGCAGAACAAGCTGTCTTGCCTGTGCACGAGAGGATGCAAATCCGAGACGATAAACAACGTTATCAAGTCTGGATTCGAGAATTCTGAGAAGGTTTTCACCGGTCATACCAGCCTTTCTCTCAGCCATCTCAAAATATTTTGCGAACTGGCTTTCGAGAACGCCGTAAAATCTCTTTGCCTTCTGCTTTTCTCTTAACTGTAATCCGTAATCGGAAACTTTCTTGCGGCCGGCACCGTGCTGTCCGGGAACAGTCTTTCTGAGGTCAATAGAGCATTTACCAGAGTAGCATCTATCACCCTTTAAGAAAAGCTTCTGTCCCTCGCGGCGACACAGTCTGCAAACCGCGCCAGTATATCTTGCCATTTCTAAAGCACCTCCTGTTAAAATTATACACGTCTTCTCTTAGGAGGACGGCATCCGTTGTGGGGAATAGGGGTAACGTCTTTAATCATGGTAACCTCAAGTCCGGTAGCCTGAAGTGCTCTGATAGCAGCTTCTCTTCCGGAACCAGGTCCCTTTACATAAACCTCGACGGTTTTGAGTCCGTGCTCCATAGCAGCCTTTGCAGCAGTTTCTGCAGCAGACTGAGCAGCAAACGGAGTGCTCTTCTTAGAACCTCTGAATCCAAGCTCGCCTGCGCTTGCCCATGAAAGAGCGTTGCCCTGGCTGTCGGTCAAGGTTACGATTGTGTTGTTAAAAGTAGACTGGATATGTGCGGCGCCGTGCTCGATATTTTTTCTCTCGCGGCGTTTACGGACAGCAGTCTTTTTAGTAGCAGCCTTTGCCATTGCTTATATCCCTCCCTTTTATTACTTCTTCTTGTTAGCAATGGTTCTCTTGGGACCCTTGCGTGTTCTTGCGTTGGTTTTGGTTTTCTGTCCTCTTACGGGGAGACCCTTTCTGTGACGGACGCCTCTGTAGCAACCGATCTCAATAAGTCTCTTGATGTTGAGAGCAACCTCTCTACGAAGGTCACCTTCTACATTGTAACCCTTATCGATGCATTCACGAAGCTTAGAAACCTCGTCTTCTGTAAGGTCCTTAACTCTGGTATCAGGATTGATTCCTGCCTCTTTAAGAATGTCGTTAGCAGATTTACGACCGATACCGTAAATATAGGTAAGACCAATTTCGACTCGCTTATCGTTAGGCAAGTCAACTCCGGCTATACGTGCCATACTATTGCACCTCCAACTTTAAGTTTTCTTCTTAGCCTTGTCTCTGCTTATGCTTGGGGTTCTCGCATATTACCATGATGCGACCTTTTCTTTTAATAACCTTGCATTTTTCGCAGATGGGCTTTACCGAAGGTCTAACTTTCATAATGAATATACCTCCTTGATAGGTCTATTGACCGTTTCTTGCTTGTTTTTATGCCTTTGTGGGCTTATTTGGAACGCCAGGTAATGCGTCCCTTTGAAAGATCATACGGGGACATTTCAACGGTTACCTTGTCGCCGGGAAGGATTCGAATGTAGTTCATTCTGAGCTTTCCTGAAATGTGGGCAAGGATCTTATGACCGTTGGGGAGCTCGACCTGAAACATTGCATTGGGCAGTGCTTCAAGGACTGTTCCTTCAATTTCAATTACATCTTCCTTTGACAAACTAAAAACCTCCTCGCAAAGGCTTTAGGGCTTTTGCCCTATTTCTATCTTTTTAAGGCGTGTTTTCTGTAGTTTTCTTGTCAGCCGCTTTCCACTGAGAGAGGAAAAATAACTTTACTCACTACATAACAAAGCCAAAAAAACTTGACTTTTCTGCTCGCCTTTGAGCAGACAATTTTTGTTCAAAGCTTAAAGCTTTGTGAGAATTTCAGCACCGTTATCGGTTACTGCTATTGTGTTCTCAAAATGAGCAGAAACGCTCCCGCTTTTTGTTACTACAGTCCAGCCGTCTGCAAGGGTCCTTACCTCGTGGCCTATAAGGTTTATCATAGGCTCGATTGCTATCGTCATACCCTTTTCAAGACGGATTCCTCTGCCCTGCTTTCCATAGTTAGGAACGTCGGGTGCCTGATGCATTTCGCTACCGATACCGTGTCCTATAAACTGGCGGACAACTCCGTAGCCATGCTCTTCGGCGTGACTTTGGATAGCGTATCCGATGTCGCCGAGGCGAACACCGGGCGCTGCCATTGAAATCGCAATTTCAAGACACTCTCGGGTAACCTGCATAAGCTTTTCGGCCTCGGGCGCGACCTTTCCTACAGGGAAGGTTGCGGCGTTGTCACCGTGCCATCCGTTAACGATGGCGCCAACGTCGACCGAAACAATATCGCCCTCTTTAAGAACTCTCTTGCCGGGGATTCCGTGAATGACCTCTTCATTAACCGAGAGACAACAGGATGCAGGATAGCCTGCATATCCGAGGAAAGAGGGGATACCGCCGTTTTTAACAATGAAATCGTGAACGGCTCTGTCTATCTCTCCGGTGGTTACACCGGGGGCGATAAGGCTTCCGGCAAGCTCTAAAGCCTGTCGTGTGAGCCGCCCAGCAACTCTCATTTTTTCAATCTGGCTTGCAGTTTTCAGCTCTATCATAAGACTATTCCTCAATAGCGGCAAGGGTAAGGCGGGTCGTATCCTCAACCTCTTCCTGACCTTCAACCACTACAAGCTTGCCTCTGCTTTTATAAAAAGCTATAAGGGGCTCGGTCTGCTCGTGGTAGACCTTAAGTCTTTCAAGAACTGTATCGGGATGATCGTCCTTACGGCAAATGAGCTCGCCGCCGCATTTGTCGCAGGTTTCGCCGTTCTTGGACGGCTTATAGAGTGTGTGATAGCTTGCAGAGCAGGCTTTACATACGCGGCGGCCCGAAAGACGCTCGCATATCTTGCTGTCTGCAACCTCAATGTCAACGACCTTGTCGATCACGACACCCATTTTATCAAGGGCCTCTGCCTGAGGAACTGTACGGGGAAATCCGTCAAGGATAAAGCCGTTTTTACAGTCATCCTCTTTTAAGCGCTCTTGAATGATGCCGATAACGACCTCATCGGGAACGAGCGCGCCCTCTTCGATAAACTTTTTGGCTTTTAAGCCAAGCTCGGTCTCATTTCTGAGAGCCTCGCGGATTATATTGCCCGTGCTGATTGCGGGAATGGAGAGGCGGTCGCAAATTACTTCCGCCTGAGTTCCTTTTCCTGCACCAGGGGCTCCGAGAAGAATTAAATTCATCTGGTTCTCCTTATTCGAGGAATCCCTTATAATGACGCATCATCATCTGTGATTCCAGAGTCTTAACGGTTTCAAGAGCAACACCGACTATAATGAGAACGGTTGTTCCGCCGAGTGCGATGTTCATTTTGGTGATTCCCTGCAATGCAATGGGGAATACCGCAATTACACCAAGGAAGAGAGCACCAATCAGAATGATTTTGCCCAAAACCTTCATAATATAATCCGAAGTCGGCTTGCCGGTACGGTAACCGGGGATCGCGCCGTTGTTCTTCTTGAGGTTGTTAGCAATCTCAATAGGATTATACTGGATCGAAACATAGAAATAGTTAAACAGGATGATAAAGATGAAGTACACAACTGCATAAAGTGCAGAGTTGTAGTTGAAGATCGAAACAAAGTTTGCCCAGAAACCTTCAGTTACGTTGAAGAAGGAAACGAGGATGCCGGGTAAGCTTACAATCGAGCTGGCAAAGATGATAGGCATAACGCCGCTCATATTTACCTTAATGGGAATGTAAGAGCTCTGGCCGCCGTACTGTTTTCTTCCAACGACTCTCTTTGCATACTGAACAGGGATCCTTCTCTCTGCCTCGCTCATAAGAACGATAAATCCGATAACGACAACAGCGAGAACGAGGATAACCGGAACAAGAATCTTGTAGAGAATACCCTCAGCTGTAAAGTAGCCCCAAAGAGTCATAGCTGCGGTAGGCATACTGGAAACGATACCTGCGAAGAGGATCATCGAAATGCCGTTTCCGATTCCGTTCTTGTTGATAAGCTCGCCCAGCCAGACAATGACCGATGAACCAGCAACAAAAGCAAGAACGATAGTGATGCCTGCAAACCAACCGTAAAATCCGTCGGTTACAGCAACGATATTGTTGCTCTTAAGGGTGAAGTAGTAACCGATAGCCATCATAAGAGCTAAAAGAAGGGTTACACCTCTTGTGAGTTTTCCAATCTTCTTTCTTCCCTCTTCTCCCTCTTCCTTAGCCCAGCGCTGAAGCGGTGTGATCGCAACAGTTAAAAGCTGAACGATAATGGAAGCATTGATGTAGGGGGAAATTGAGAGAGCGAACAGTGTTGCCTTAGAGAAGGAGTCACCTGTAAGCATATTTAAATATCCAAACAGGCTTCCGTCTCCACTTAAGGTATCAGCAAATGTTGCAAGCTCGCTCATATCCAGAAAGGGAACGGGGATAGCCGAGCCCACTCTGAAAATTACAACGATTAACAATGTGTAAAGTAGTTTCTTTCTCAGATCTGCAATTTTCCAGGCGTTTCTAAGGATTTGAAGCATACTTTACACCTCCTCGGCCTTTCCTCCGGCCTTTTCAATCTTCTCTTTAGCAGTAGCGGAGAAAGCAGTTACCTTAACAGTAAGGTTCTTAGTGAGTTCTCCTCTGCCGAGAATCTTGACACCGTCAAGAGTCTTTTTAACAAGACCTGCTTTTACGATAGCAGCCTCGTCTACAACGCTTCCGTCCTCAAAACGATTGAGAGCGTCTACGTTGATACCGACATACTTGGTGGCAAAAATGTTGTTGAAGCCTCTCTTAGGAACACGTCTTGCAAGAGGCATCTGGCCGCCTTCAAATCCGGGGCGTACTCCGCCGCCGCTTCTGGCTTTCTGGCCCTTATGTCCTTTACCAGCAGTTTTTCCGTTACCCGAAGCTGCGCCTCTACCCTTACGGTAAGCGTCCTTACGGGAACCCTCTGCGGGTGATAATTCAAACAGTTTCATTTCGCTCGCACCTCCTTAAGCACTACGCTTTTACTACCTCTACGAGGTGGGAAATTTTTCTGATTTTGCCGTTTGTAGGCTGATTGTCGGGCTGGACCGTTTCGTCGCCGATCTTTTTAAGACCGAGGGCATATGCGGTTGCAATCTGATCCTGTTTGCATCCGATCAGGCTCTTTTTAAGAGTGATTTTAACCTTATCCATTTCCTGACCCTCCTTAACCTACCAAAACTTCTTTAACGCTTTTTCCGCGAATTTCAGCTACCTGCTGGGCATCTCTTAAGGAAGCTAAGCCCTGGATGGTGGCTCTGACCACATTACACGGATTGTTGCTACGGAGCGACTTGGTACGAATATCCTTGATTCCTGCGATTTCAACAACCGCACGAACGGGACCGCCGGCGATAACACCGGTACCGGGTGCAGCGGGCTTCATAAGAACTCTGCCTGCGCCGTATGCTCCGATAACCTCATGGGGAATTGAAGTGCCTTTAAGAGACACCTTTACAAGATTTTTCTTCGCGTCCTCGATACCCTTACGGATTGCGTCGGGTACCTCACCTGCCTTGCCTAAGCCGAAGCCTACGGTTCCTTGTCCGTCGCCTACGACTACCAGAGCAGCGAATTTGAAAATTCTACCACCCTTGACAGTTTTTGATACGCGGTTAATGGCAACTACTTTTTCCTGCAGTTCCATTGTCGATGCATCAATTAAGCTCACAAGTAAAACCTCCTCTTAGAATTTGAGGCCGCCCTCACGGGCACCTTCGGCCAGCTCTTTAACACGACCGTGATAAATATATCCGCCTCTGTCAAAAACAACGTTCTCTATGCCTTTTTCAAGAGCACGCTTGGCGATCATTTCGCCAACCTTCTTAGCTGCCTCTTTGTTTCCGCCGTATGCGCCGAAATCCTTTTCAACTGTGGATGCGGAAGCAAGAGTTACTCCGTTCACATCATCAATGACCTGCACATAAATGTGCTTAGCGGAGCGAAAAACATCAAGACGGGGGCATTCGGGTGTACCGCTTACTTT
>JAFTYW010000019.1 GCA_017461245.1 Oscillospiraceae bacterium | reverse complement strand
TTATCCTCGGAGAACATAGCGGTAAGGTGTTGTATTTTTTTTTGATTGCAACCTAAAGTTACAACAATTATCGCTATTCTCCTAATTTTCAAAGAGTTAAATTTAATACAAATTAAAATTCTTATATCGAACTCACGTTAATATAGCATTAGGATAAGGAGATTTTAGGAGGGGGCTTTAATAGCTCCCTCTTTTTACAATTGGTTGCAATTGGTTGCAATTATCAATTTTTTGAATAAAAAAAAGCCTAAATGTTTTGTGGAATGGGAAATTGTGTCTACTTTTGCACCGCTTTATGTCTAAAGTGGGAAATAATATAAACTAAATAAATAAAATAGGAAATGATTGTAGTACCTGTTAAGGAGGGCGAGAATATTGAAAGAGCTCTCAAGAAATTCAAGAGAAAATTCGAGAAAACCGGTGTAGTTAAGGAGTTGCGTGCTCGTCAGCAGTTTGACAAGCCTTCAGTACTCAAGAGACTGAAGATGGAACACGCTATCTACGTTCAGAAACTTCGTGCGAACGAGGAATAAAAAACATCCTTTTCTTGTTTTTTAATTAAATCTGATTTATATTCGTTGCCGTAAGATGTATCTTGCGGCAACGAATATGTTTATAGACTCATTCATCGGGTATTTGAGAGTTGAACGGAATTGCTCGCCTCACACGCTGAGGGCGTACGCCAATGACCTTCGCTCTTTCGAAGACTATTTGGCCCGCCTTGATGAGTCTTTGTCGTTCGCTGACGTTGATGCCGACATCGTGCGTTCGTGGGTCGCTGAGCTTATGGACGGCGGAGCGGCTTCGTCATCGGTATCCCGCAAGATAAGCGCTTTGCGCATGTTCTTTAATTTTTTGCGTTCCGAGGGAAAGGTGCCGTCTAATCCTGCGGCTCTTCTGCAGGGGCCCAAAAGAAGGAAAAGGCTGCCTACGTTCGTTAAGGAAGACGATATGGACAGCCTGCTTGACGGAGACGCCTTCACCGAAGGCTATGAGGGCAGCCGCGACAGGATGATAATTATGTGCTTCTACTCTGCAGGCCTGCGTCTGGCGGAGTTGGTGGGGCTTGACGTTAAGGATGTGGACCTCTCGCAGTCGGTAATAAAGGTTCTCGGCAAACGTGCGAAAGAGCGTGTCGTGCCTTTCGGCGCCGAGATGAAGAAAGAGTTCGAGGCCTACTTGGAGCAGCGTTCCGCCTTGCGGCCGGAAACAGAGGCTCTGTTCCTGTCGTCGAAGGGATGCCGCATTTCCCGTTCTTCGGTCTATCGCCTGGTGAGAGGGCTGTTGGATGGCTTCACCTCGGTGCATAAGAAAAGCCCGCACGTGCTCAGGCACTCTTTCGCGACCGCCATGCTGAACAACGAGGCTGAGCTCGGGGCTGTCAAGGAACTGCTGGGGCATGAACGCCTTGCGACGACAGAGGTCTATACGCATCTTACATTTGAGGAACTTAAGCGTTTTTATGATAAGGCTCATCCGAGAGCCGCTAACAACTAAATTATAGGAGGTTTAATTATGGTAACAAGAATTCAATCTGTTCATTTCGATGCATCACAGCAGTTGATGGAGTTCGTGGAGAAAAAAGTCGCTAAGCTTGACAAGCTTTGTGAGGGCGCGACAACTCTTGAGGTGTCAATGAAGCTGATTAAGCCCGAGACTGCAAATAACAAGGAGGTGGCTTTGCGTGTCATGGCTCCCGGCGGTGAACTTTTCGCTTCAAAGACAAGCGGCACGTTTGAGGATGCTCTTCTTAGCGCCATTGACGCAATCAAGGTTCAGGCAGAAAAGAACAGAAACAAATAATGTCGTCCCTGTTTGCGTAAGTGGGTAAATGAATCGGCCTGCCGCCAAGCAATTTGGCGGCAGGCAATGTTTATATATAAGAATGAAAAAGTTCTTGTCTGCTCTCTTTTTTTGCTCTGTTCGCCATGCCTCAATTTATGCCGGCTCAATATCGGACGCGCATATTGTGAAGAGTACAGGGGCCTCTGTCTTGGCATAGGGGCGGCGCGTATTGTCAATATTATGCCCAAGTGGGTTCCCGGTAGTATTTCGGGCAAGCCTGTGCGTACGTACGCCAATGTCCCGATAGTTTTCCGCTTGAGATAATCTTTGCGGTGAGCTTGTGTGCTTTTGGGGTGAAAAAGAGGGCAATATTGCCCGTTTTTCAAAAAAAAAGCAGAAAAAGTTTTGTAGTTAAAAAAAAAGCAGTACATTTGCACTCGCTTTACAATGGTAACAGCGTCGCAAAACATATTGCCTCTTTAGCTCAGTTGGCCAGAGCACGTGATTTGTAATCTCGGGGTCGTTGGTTCGAATCCGACAAGAGGCTCACCCAATAAAAGCCGTTTCTGAAATTCAGAAGCGGCTTTTCGTTTTTTATCAATCCCCTCATACTATCGGCTCATCGGCAAAATGGAGGATTAGGAAATAATTCTATCGGGGCAATCAATAAAAAGTAAGTAATGCTTGTGCTTATCGAGTAAATACATGGCTTTAGGAAAAACTGATTACAATTGCTTAACCACGGCCGTGCTTAACAGATATTTTATTTTGTAAATGCAAAAAGAAGAGGCAGGAACATTATACACTGACGGAATATCTCACGGTCAACCGGAACTTAAGTGATTGTCAGTGAAACCAAGTATAAACCGAGAAACAATTATTAATATGGAATGAATGCGATAAGCAAAGCATGTAAGAAAAAAGAGTGAGGGTATAAGAATATAAATGGATGCAACTTATTATTATA
>JAFTYW010000018.1 GCA_017461245.1 Oscillospiraceae bacterium | reverse complement strand
TCATGGTTTTGAGATTGGAGCGAACGGCCTTGTTGCGAAGATAATTGATCTCAGAAACAAGCACTCTCTTCTTAGCTGATTTAATGTTAGGCATCACTACACCTCCTTTAAAACAATCATTTTCGGCAGATAAAATTATTATCTGCACGGCAGTACAAGTTATCATATCATAAACTTTTATAAATTGCAAGCATTTTTTGAAATTTTTTTAAAAAGGTGAAAAAACATGAATTACAGAACCGATCTTGCCTTAGAGCGCAGGGAGCTTATAAAGGATAGAGTTCCCGATGGGGTGGACTTTGAGGAAAAATTTTGTGACGGGGTTAAAATCACGAGAATTGAGATAAAAACTGCCGAGGGCGCCGATGCAATAGGTAAGCCCAAGGGCCGTTACATCACTCTTGACCTGCCCAAACTTAAACCAAACCCCACCGAGTGCGAAAAGGAGATAGAGCTTATCGCAAAGGAGCTGGCGCCGCTTTTGCCGAGCGGCAGCGTGCTTGTGGCGGGGCTTGGAAACCACAACATAACCCCCGACGCAATAGGGCCTAAAACGGTCGAGTTTACCTTGTCCACAAGGCACGTTGCAGACACTATGCCGCAGTTTAATTTCAGGCCCGTTGCGGCGGTTGCTCCAGGCGTTATGGGGCAGACTGGCATCGAAACGGGTGACGTTATAAAAGGGATATGCGACAAGATACACGCCGACTGCGTTATAGCCGTTGACGCCCTCGCCTCCAAAAGCACGCACAGACTTGGAAGCAGTATTCAGATAAGCGACAGCGGAATCTGCCCCGGCTCGGGTGTTGGAAATGCCCGTCGGGAGCTTTCGGAGAAAACGCTCGGCGTTCCTGTTATTGCAATAGGCGTGCCTACGGTGGTCGATGCGCTGACGGTTGCCCTTGACGCAAACGGCGGCGACGTAAACGGGCAGGGGGCAGACGAGCTTAAGGGCTTTATGGTAACCCCTCGGGAGATAGACTCACTTATTTTGTCGGTGTCGCGCGTTCTGGCGCTCGCTATTGGCAGGGCGCTGCAGCCCGACCTCTCGGTTTCCGACCTCTATTTTTTGACCCAGTGATAAAACCCTCCCCATCCCTCATATATATAAAGGTAGCAAAGGGAAGGGGATAAAAATGCGAGGGATAAGATTTAAGCTCTTTTTAACACTTTTAAAGAAAACCGCAAGGCCTGTTGTTTCGGCAGGGCTTTGCTTTTTGATCGTTGCGTTTTTGGCAGAATATTCGGGCGGCTTTTTTGAAAAACTGTCTGTGATTTCTGCCGCTGCCGCAATGCCGCAGGGCAGTATTTCGGTTGCGGCAAAGTATTTTGCGGCCGAAACCTCGGCAGAGCAGACCGAGAGTATAACCGTCGAGCCGATAGAAAAAGAGCAAAGCTTCTCGCAGGCAGAAAGCGAGACGGTTTCTAGCCAGAGCACTTCGAGCAGCGCCCCAAAAGAAAAGCCTAAAGACGCGGGAAGTATTTCGGAGTATGCATTTAAGGCTTCAAAAACCTCTTCCAAGATTATCTGGCAGGGAGGCGCCGCTTTTTCAAACACAAGCAAGGTGTCAAACGCCGAGATACAAAAAATTTTAAAGCAGACGCCCGAGATAAAGCTCACAGATGGACAGCCGCAGGTGCTCATTTATCATACCCACTCAACCGAGTCGTATGAGCTGGAGGATCTGGGGTACTATATAAGTGGAAGCTCGGCGCGAACAGTCGACGAAAAGTACAATATGCTCCGAGTCGGCGACGAGATAGTAAAAGAGCTTGAGGCGGCGGGAATAGAGGTCATTCACGACCGCTCGCTCTACGATTATCCCTCGTATAACGGAGCCTACAACCGAAGTGCCGCAACGGTAAAAAAATATCTTGAAAAGTATCCCTCGATAACCGTCACCCTCGATATTCACCGCGATGCTATTGAGCAGAGCGGCGGGGTGAGGGTCAAACCCACCGCCGTTATAAACGGCAAAAAGGCGGCGCAGGTCATGATAATCGCAGGCGTTGATGATGGCACCATGGACTTCCCGAAATGGCGGGAAAATA
The DNA here is from genome assembly GCA_017461245.1 of Oscillospiraceae bacterium. Taxonomy (GTDB): domain Bacteria; phylum Bacillota; class Clostridia; order Oscillospirales; family Ruminococcaceae; genus SIG578. Next base: position 5,310 of record JAFTYW010000018.1, on the reverse strand, counting down.
TGAAGTTTGCATCTGTTTTGCAGCAACAGATGGAAAACAGCTATCCCGGGCTTACCCGAGCCGCAATGGTCTGCCACAGAAGATATAATATGTACTTAACGACAAATTCCCTGCTCATTGAAATGGGCGGGCACGCAAACACACTCGACGAGGCGATCTACTCGGGACAAATGCTGGGCAGATCGCTTGTCGAGGTACTAAAGGAGTACGGTAAAAGTTGAGGAAAACAAAAAGGCGCTCGCTTAAATTGTTTTTGGCATCGGCGTTTGTGACGGCGCTTGTGATAGCCTTTGCCGTTGCTATGATTTTCGTCGAGGCGAACACCAGCAAAACGGGCTTAAAAAGGGTCTCAACGCCCTTTTCGGCAGGGTTCTCTGACGGCAAAGCCGAAATTACTGTAAACGACCGCGATTATGTTTTTTCGGTACAGCCGATTTTTGAGTTTTTAAAAAGTAATGCCTTGACCGCCGCTTTCGGCGCGTGGCTTTTAATTTAAGGAGAAAAAGTTTTAAAAAGCGGTTGCTTTTTTGAAAAAAAGTCCGTATAATATTTTTATTAATGTTTGTAATAAAATAAATTAAAAAGGGTAGCGGACGATGAAAAAAATAGGATTTGACAATGATAAATATCTAAAGATGCAATCCGAACACATTCGTGAAAGAATAGCGAAGTTTGACAACAAGCTTTATCTTGAGTTTGGCGGCAAGCTTTTTGACGATTTTCACGCCGCCCGCGTTCTGCCCGGCTTTGCCCCCGATAGTAAGATCAGAATGCTTATGGAGCTTTCGGATCAGGCCGAGATCGTTATCGTTATCTCGGCGGGGGATATTGAGAAAAATAAGATCCGCGGTGACCTTGGTATAACCTATGACCTTGACGTTTTAAGACTTATTGACGCTTTTCGCGAAAGCGGACTTTATGTCGGCAGCGTCGTTATAACCCAGTACGCAGGCCAGTCGGTCGTTGACACATTTAAAAAGAAGCTTGAAAGCCTTAATATTAAGGTTTACATCCATTACTGCATCGCAGGCTATCCCAGCAACGTTCCGCTTATAGTTAGCGACGAGGGCTACGGTAAAAATGATTATATCGAAACTGAGCGCCCCCTCGTTGTTATAACCGCCCCCGGCCCCGGTAGCGGAAAGATGGCAACCTGCCTCTCTCAGCTTTACCACGATTACAAGAGGGGAATCAAGTCGGGTTACGCTAAGTTTGAAACCTTCCCGATCTGGAACCTGCCTTTAAAGCACCCCGTCAATCTCGCTTACGAGGCGGCAACCGCTGATTTAAATGATGTAAATATGATCGACCCCTTCCATCTTGAAGCTTACGGCGAAACTTCCGTAAACTATAACAGAGATGTTGAGATCTTCCCCGTGCTTAATGCTATTTTTGAGAAGATCGCGGGCCAGAGCCCCTACAAATCGCCTACCGATATGGGCGTAAATATGGCGGGTAACTGCATTACAGATGACGAGATATGTTGCGCCGCTTCCCGTCAGGAAATAGTTCGCAGATACTACGCTATGCTTTGCGACCAGCGTCAAGGCAGAGTCGGCGCAGACACTGTTTATAAAACAGAGCTTTTAATGAACCAAGCGGCCGTTAGTGTAGAGGACAGAGTCTGCGTAAAGGCGGCACTTTCTAAAGCAGAGGAAACACACGCTCCTGCTGCCGCTATCGAGCTTTCTGACGGAACTATCGTTACAGGCAAAACGACCTCGCTGCTCGGCGCGTCTGCCGCGGCGCTTCTCAATGCTTTAAAGGTGCTTGCGGGAATTCACGATGATATTGACCTTATTTCGAGAATTATCATAGAGCCTATCCAGTCGCTCAAGACCGGCATTTTGGGAAATCACAACCCAAGGCTTCACGCCGACGAGGTGCTTATCGCCCTTGCCGTCAGCGCCGCCACCAACCCGACTGCCGAGCGTGCCTTAAAACAGACCGAAAAGCTGGTGGGCTGTGAGGTCCACTCGACTGTTATGCTCTCGGAGGTCGACAGAAACATTTTCCGTAAGCTGAAAATGAATCTGACCTGCGAGCCGCAGTACCAGACCAAAAAGCTTTTCCATAAATAAGGCGAATTTTAACGCATATTGAACATAAACATAAAACGCTCTCTTTAAAAAGAGGGCGTTTTTATTTTGCGAAAATGTTTATTTTATACCGTAGGGGACGATGTGGGCATCGTCCCCTACGGTATAAAAATAAATTGAAAAACGGCGGTAAAAAAATATTTTAAAATAAATTAAAAAATAACCAAAAAAGAGGTTGACAATGCTTTGCGATTAGGATATAATGTTAAAATGTATCAAAATGGATTTTTGTGCCTTTAATGCCGTTTTTTGAGGCAAAAATTGCCCAAAAATTCGCCTTTTCAAAACCGCCGAAAAGCGTGAGGGAAAGCGGGTTTAAAGCGCAAAAAAATTCATCAAATCAGGATTTGTTTTTAATATACAGAACGGAGTGATGGAACTGATGGTGAATGTCAAGGAAACAAAGTTCGGAAAAATATCCCGAATGAACTTCCAGAAAATCAATGAAGTTCTCGATATGCCGAATTTGATCGAGGTCCAGAAGAATTCTTACAAATGGTTTCTCGAGGAAGGACTCAAAGAGGTATTTAACGAGGACTCCACGATCGTGGATTATAACGGAAATCTCGTTTTAGAGTTCATTGATTATCACTTTGACGACAAGACCAAATACAGCATTACAGAGTGTAAGGCAAGAGATGCGACATATGCCATCCCCATGCGTGCCACTGTCCGCCTTTTAAATAAGGAAACAGGTGAGGTCAAGGAGCAGGAGGTCTTTATGGGCGAATTCCCGCTCATGACCGATAGCGGTACCTTTATCATCAATGGTGCAGAGCGTGTTATCGTTTCTCAGCTTGTGCGTTCGCCCGGAATCTATTTCGGTATGGAACACGATAAGTCGGGTAAAAAGCTTTTCTCGGCAACCGTTATTCCTAACAGAGGCGCATGGCTCGAGTATGAGACCGATGTTAGTGACATTTTCTATGTCCGCATCGATAAAGAGAGAAAGATTCCCATCACCGTATTCATCAAGGCTCTCGGTCTTTCTTCAAGAGAGCAGATAATTGATGTTTTCGGTGAGGATGTTCGCATTCTTGAAACCCTCAGCCGTGACGAAACTGCTGACACAGACGAGGCTCTTAAAGAGGTCTACCGCCGTCTGCGTCCCGGTGAGCCCCCGACAGTTGAGAATGCTAAGAGCCACATTGCAGGTCTCTTCTTTGATAAGAGAAGATATGAGATCTCGAGAGTTGGCCGCTATAAGTATAATAAAAAGCTTGCTCTTGCAGCACGTATCCGTGGTTGCACCTTAAACCGCGACGTTGTTAATCCCATTACAGGTGAGCTTATCGCCGAAAAGGGAACATTAGTTCGCGAGGAGCTTGCTAAGGAAATTGAGAATGCAGGTGTTTCTACTGTTTTCATTAAGCACGAGCATGAGGACAGAGAGATCAAGGTGTTCTCTAACGGAATGGTTCGCCGCAGCATTGTTTGCGATTATATCCACATCACCGAGGATGAGCTCGAGGAGATGGGCATCAATGAGATGATCTATCTGCCCGTTTTCAAGGAGATCATCGAGGCTTCTTCTGACGAGGAGTATATCCGCGCTCAGCTTAAGGAGAGAGTGGACGAGCTGATTCCCAAGCACATTATTGTTGACGATATTTTCTCATCCATCAACTATCTTAACTGCCTTGCAGATTCTATCGGTACTACAGACGACATCGACCACCTCGGCAACCGCCGTGTAAGAAGTGTCGGTGAGCTTCTGCAGAATCAGTTCAAGATCGGCTTCTCGAGAATGGAAAAGGTTATCCGCGATAAGATGACCATTCAGGCTCAGGATATGGAAACCCTGTCGCCTCAGTCACTCATCAATATCCGTCCTATCGTTGCGGCTATTCGTGAGTTCTTTGGTTCATCTCCGCTTTCGCAGTTCATGGATCAGACCAACCCCCTCGCAGAGCTTACCCATAAGAGAAGACTTTCAGCCCTCGGCCCCGGCGGTCTTTCCAGAGACCGTGCAGGCTTCGAGGTTCGAGACGTTCACTATACCCACGATGGTAGAATGTGTCCTATCGAAACCCCTGAAGGTCCTAACATTGGACTTATTTCCTATCTTGCAGGATTCTCCAAGATTAATAAATACGGATTTATCGAAGCTCCTTACAGAAAGGTCGATAAGGAGACCGGCGTTGTAACTGAAGAGGTCGTTTATATGACCGCTGACGTTGAGGACGATTTTGTTGTCGCTCAGGCTAACGAGCCCCTCGACGAAAACGGCAGATTTGCTCGTCCCCGTGTTAACGCCAGAGTTCGTGACGAGATTGCCGAGGTTGACCGTGATAGAGTTGACTATATGGACGTTTCGCCTAAGATGGTCGTTTCCATCGCAACCGCGATGATTCCGTTCCTTGAAAACGACGACGCTAACCGTGCTCTGATGGGCGCGAACATGCAGCGTCAAGCAGTTCCCCTTATGAAGACTCAGAACCCCATCGTCGGTACCGGTATGGAATACAAGGCCGCTGTTGATTCGGGTGTTACTGTTCTCGCTAAGGAGGACGGAACAGTTAAGTCTGTTTCGGCTGATAAGATAGTTATTGTTGACAAAGCAGGTCAGGAGCACGAGTATGAGCTTATCAAGTTCCTGCGCTCCAACCAAGGAACCTGTATCAACCAGAAGCCTATCGTTGACGCAGGCGAAGAGGTTAAGGTGGGTCAGGTTATTGCTGATGGTCCTGCAACCTGCAACGGTGAGATCAGCCTTGGTAAGAATATGCTTATCGGATTTATGACCTGGGAGGGTTATAACTACGAGGACGCTGTTCTTCTTAACGAAAAGCTTGTTCGTGATGACCTCTTTACCTCTATTCACATTGAGGAATATGAGATCGACGCTCGCGACACCAAGCTTGGACCCGAGGAGATCACCGCTGATATCCCCAACGTTTCCAACGATGCCAGAAAGGACCTTGACGAGCGCGGAATCATCCGCATCGGCGCAGAGGTTCACTCGGGCGATATACTCGTAGGTAAGGTAACTCCTAAGGGAGAGACTGAGCTTACCGCTGAGGAAAGACTCTTAAGAGCCATCTTCGGCGAAAAGGCAAGAGAAGTCAGAGATACCTCTCTTAAGGTTCCTCACGGCGAATACGGTATTATCGTAGACGTTAAGGAATTTACAAGAGAAAACAGTGACGAGCTCAGCCCCGGAGTTAATAAGGTTGTTCGCTGCTACATCGCTCAGAAGAGAAAGATCTCT
>JAFTYW010000017.1 GCA_017461245.1 Oscillospiraceae bacterium | reverse complement strand
GTTATTTACCTTTTGATAGGCGCTGCAGTCGGCATAACGGTGCCGATGTTTTATTTTACCGGCAAGCTGGTAAAACTAAATGATGCTTTGAATAAACAAAGAAAAAAGGACGGTGAAAGCGATGGGTGAAAAATCAGAGGTAGTCATAAAGCTCTTTGGGTTTCTTGACGTAACCGGCGAGGTTATTACAATGTGGATAATCCTTGCGGTCATCGCCGCCATTTCGCTTGTCGTCAAGCTCAGCCTCAAGGAGCGCCCAGGCAAATTTCAGAATATGATCGAAACCGGCGTCGAGTATCTCGACAACTTCTTTGCCGACAATCTGGGGCGAAAAAAGTCAAGGAAATATTTTACCTTTCTGGCATCGCTCTTTGTATTCATCATCTTTTCAAATTATTCGGGACTTATCCCAGGCGTTGGTCTTACCGATTACGTAAAGGCGCCGACGGCGTCGCTCTCGGTAACGCTGGCCCTCGGCGTCATAACCTTTCTGTTTTTGCAGATCTCGGGCTTTCGCCACAACAAAAAGCACTATTTCAAGCGGTTTGTAATGCCCATTGCGTTTATGCTACCGCTACTCATACTTGACGAGTTTATAAAGCCTGCCTCGCTCGCGCTGAGACTTTACGGAAACATTTTCGGCGAGGAAATGGTAACCGAGGAGCTTTATCACGTTTTCCCGATAGGCGCACCTGTTGTTATGATGGTGCTTTCGATTTTGTTCTGCGCACTGCAGGCAATAGTTTTTACAATGCTGGTATCAATTTATTTAGAAGAAGTTACTGAAGACTAAAAATAAAGGAGTAAATCAAAATGAACAATTCATCAATTATCGCTATCGCAGCTGCTCTTGCTATCGCAATCAGCACACTCGGACCCTCTATCGCACAGGGCATGACCGCAAAGTCGGCTATGGAGAGCATTGCCCGCCAGCCTGACAGCGCAAAGGACATCCGTTCCTCGCTTATCATCTCGCTCGCACTTATGGAAGCGCTCACCATTTACGGCCTTCTTATCGCATTTATGCTTATTTCAAAGATCTAAGGAGTAGAGTATGAACATACAACTTTCGGTTGTAATATGGACGGTGATCTGCTTCTCCGTTCTTATGCTCATTCTGCATAACCTGCTTTTTAAGCCTGTTTTGGCGCTTTTTGACCGCCGCAGAGAGAAAATCGAGGAGGCACAAAGGAAAAAGGCAGAGAACGAGCGCATTTTACAGGAGCACCAGAAAATGCTCGCCGACAAAAAGGCCGAGGCTCTCCAGATGCAAAAAGAGCAATCGGCAAACGCCATCGCGCAGATACAGAGCGACAATAAAAAGCAGATGGAAGACGCCAAAAAAGAGCACCTTAAGAACGTCGAGGCGTATAGAGAGGATATCCAAAAAGAATATGCCAGAATAATTGAGGCGCTCACCCCCCAAATGCAAAAGGCGGCAGACGCCCTTGCAGAGAGAATAATAACGCATAAGGTATAAGGTATGGAAATACAGTACGTAATAATTAACTTTTTAATTCTTGCGGCGATTTTGGTTGTGTTCGGGAGAAAAACTGTTATTTCTATTTTCAAAAACCGTTACGACAAGCTAAATCGCGATCTTACAGAGGCGGAAGAAATTCTTGCCTCTTCTTCGCCTGTCCTAATAGACGAGGAAGTTGCGGCTCCCGAAATTTCAGATGATTTCGAGGTCGAACAGGCAAGAGCGGCGGCAGAGGCGAAGATCTCCCAGCTTAAAAGTTTCGAAGAGAGAGAATGCCGCGAGATACACCGCGGGATGATCGAGGACGCAAGAAAAGAACTTTTTGAAATTCTTAAAAAGAATACTGCAGAGCTTTTCTCTAAAGAGCCCTATCTTAGTAGAATGAGGGCGCTTGAGAGCAGTATTGTTGATAACATTTTATCTCAAATCAAGCTCACTAGCGGAGATATGTCGTATTTAAAGCATAGCGACGTGCTTTATGTAACGCTTACCTCGGCGCATCCTCTCCCTAAGGAGCTTGTTGAGAAGATAGACGAGGCGACGACAGAGCTCTTAAACACCGTAAACGGAAAAACTTCGCTCTGGGTGCTTGAGGACCCCGCCCTTATTGGCGGACTTAAGCTGAGGATAGGCGACACCGTTTATGACGGAACTGTGGTCGAGGAGTTCTATCATTTTAACAGAAGACTTAACCGCGAGCCGATTTTTGACTCCGACGCTTCTGATTCGCTCTTGAGCGAATTTATGGACAAGGCGGAAAACTACCAGCCCGAAATTTACACCTACCAGCTCGGCAGGGTTATGACTGTTTCTGACGGCATCTGCTGGATGGACGGACTTGCCGATATTATGTACGGTGAGGTTATCGAGTTTGAGTGCGGCGAGAGAGGTATGGTGCTGGATATTCAGCAGAACCGAATCGGTTGCGTTATCTTTGGAAAATATGAGAACATCGAGAGCGGAAGCCGCGTTCGCCGAATAGGCAGAATTGCAACCGTTCCCGTTGGTGACTGTCTGCTTGGCAGAATTGTTGACGCGCGCGGAAACGCCATTGACGGCGAGGGTTATCTGCCCTTTAAAGAGCGCAGACCTATCGAGTTTAAGGCTCCTGCAATTTTGGAGCGCGCTCCCGTTGATAGTCCGCTTCACACAGGCATCAAGGCTATCGACGCTCTTGTTCCTATCGGAAAGGGACAGCGTGAGCTGATAATCGGCGATAGACAGACGGGTAAGACGGCCATCGCTATCGACACCATCATCAACCAAAAGGGCAAGGGAACTGTCTGTATCTATGTTGCAATAGGTCAGAAGGAGACCCTTATTGCCGAGATACGCGAAAAATTAAAGGCGCATGGCGCCCTTGAATACACCACCATTATTTCTGCACCTGCTTCTGAGTCGGCGGCGCTTCAGTACATCGCGCCATTTGCGGGAGCGGCAATGGCAGAGCATTTTATGTATAGTGGCAGAGATGTTTTGATAGTCTATGACGACCTGTCTAAGCACGCTGTTGCATACCGCGAGCTTTCTCTGCTCCTTCACAGACCCTCGGGTCGAGAGGCTTACCCCGGAGATATTTTCTATCTTCATTCAAGACTTCTTGAGAGAGCGGCGCATCTCTCGAGTGAGCTTGGCGGCGGCTCTATAACCGCCCTGCCTATAGTTGAAACTCTGGCAGGAGATATTTCTGCCTATATCCCGACCAACGTAATTTCCATTACGGACGGTCAGATATTCCTCGATTCAGAGCTGTTTAACGAGGGTCAGCGCCCTGCTGTAAACGTGGGACTTTCGGTTTCCCGTGTCGGCGGTGCGGCTCAAAGTAAGCTTATGAAGCAGGTTTCGGGAAACCTGCGAGCAAGGCTTGCTCAGTATCGCGAGCTTGCTGATTTTATGCAGTTTGGCTCGGATATTGACGACGAAACCAAAAAGACACTTGCCTCGGGCAGAATGCTTATGGAGGCGCTCAAGCAGGCAAGGTACAATCCTATCCCCGACTATCTGCAGGCGGTCTTGATCTTTGCCGTCAGCGAGGGATACTGCGCCTGCCTTGACCCTAACGAGATGGCTAAATTTGAGAGAGAGCTTTACGCTTATATTGAGAACGACTGTAAGGAGCTTTCAGAAAAGCTGAAAGCGGCTAAGAAAATGGACGAGCAGACTAAGAGCGAGCTTAAAGCGGCGCTTGGCGAGTTTGCAGCGAGGGCTTAGCCTATGCCGACAGTTCAGTATTTAAAAAAGAAGCTCAGAAGCATCCGCTCAACCCAAAAGATATCAAAGGCGATGAAAACTGCCTCAACAGTCAAATATTCCCGTATTAACGCCCTCTACGCTGAGTTTTCAAGGTATGAGCAAAGCTGTAACCATATTTATGAGCGGTGCAGGGCAGATTACGATGCGCTCTTTGGCTCTGCTCCTTGTAACGCGCCCGAGGCGTTTATCGTTATGGCGGGCAATAAGGGAATGTGCGGCAGCTTTAACAGCGAGCTGCTCTCCTTTGCTGAGGATATTATAAAAAACAGCGAGTCGCCACTTGTTTTTACCTGCGGAAAGCAGGCAAAGGCGTTTTTTGAAGGCAGAAAGCTACCCTACGAAAAAAGCTATGTTTTTTCTGATGTTCCGAGCTACAGCGAGGCGCACGCTCTGATGGGCGATATTGAAAAATATATCGCCGACGGTAAAATATCTGCCGTTAAGATAATCTATCCTAAGTACAGCAATATGATGAAGCAGACCCCCTCGCTCTGTAACCTTTTGGGCAGCAGCGACGAGGAAAAGAGCGGGGAGGACCTGCTTTTTCTCCCTGATAAAGAGAGCGTTATAAAAGGCACAGAGGATAAAATCCTCTCTGCCCGCCTTTATAAAATGGTGCTGGAAACTGCGCTCGGCGCTCAGGCGGCAACCCTTATGACTATGCGCTCGGCTTATGACACCGCGACAGAGCTAGTCGGCGAGCTTGAGGGGCAGATTAACCGCAAACGTCAGAGTCAGGTAACGGCGGATGTAATCGAAACTGCGGCAGAGTTTTCGCAGTAATGGAGGTTTTAAATAATGTCAAAAGGCTCTGTAGGTATGGTGCAGAGAATAACGGGACCCGTTGTTGACATTTTGTTTAATGAAAACGAGGTTCCCGATATATTCAATGCAGTAACAATAGAGGTAAACGGCGAGGAGCACACCCTTGAGGTCTCTCAGCATCTGGGCGGCGGCGAGGTGCGCTGCATTTCAATGAGCGCTACCGACGGTATGTCAAGAGGAATGAAGGCCGTTGACACCGACGCGCCGATAAAGATCTGCGTTGGTGAGGAAACCCTTGGCAGAATGGTAAACGTTGAGGGCAAGCCGATCGATAACGGCAGCGAGATAGCCTCCGAGACACAGTGGCCCATTCATCACCCTGCGCCCCATTTTGCAGAGATCGTTTCGTCTGACGAGGTTCTTGAAACAGGTATTAAGGTCATCGACCTCATGACTCCTTACGTAAAGGGCGGAAAGATCGGCCTTTTCGGTGGAGCGGGCGTTGGAAAAACCGTTCTTATCATGGAGCTTATCCGAAATGTTGCCTTTGAGCACGACGGATATTCGGTTTTCGCAGGAGTCGGTGAGCGTTCAAGAGAGGGAAACGACCTTTATAACGAGATGAGCCAGTCGGGAGTTCTTAACAAGACGGCGCTTGTTTTCGGTCAGATGAACGAAACGGCAGGCGCAAGACTGCGAGTTCCCCTCGTTGGACTTACAATGGCGGAGTATTTCCGCGAAAATTCGCATAAAGACGTTCTTTTGTTCATTGATAATATATTCAGATTTACCCAGGCGGGCTCTGAGGTTTCGGCTCTGCTCGGCAGAATGCCCTCGGCGGTTGGCTATCAGCCGACACTCGCATCTGAAATGGGTAAATTGCAGGAGCGTATCGTTTCAACGGGCAACGGCTCGATAACCTCGGTCCAGGCGGTCTATGTTCCCGCCGACGACCTTACCGATCCTGCCCCCGCAACGACCTTCTCCCACCTTGATGCAACTACCGTTCTGTCAAGAAAGATAGTTGAGCTGGGCATTTACCCCGCAGTCGACCCCCTTGAGTCATCCTCAAGAGCGCTCACCCCAGACTATGTCGGAGACAGGCATTATAAGGTGGCAAAGGAGACCCAAAGGGTGCTGCAGAAGTATAACGAGCTTCAGGATATTATTGCAATTCTTGGTATGGACGAGCTTTCCCCCGAGGATAAGGCGCTTGTAAAGAGGGCAAGAAAGGCTCAGCGCTTTATGAGCCAGCCTTTCCACGTTGCCGAAAGCTTTACCGGCATAAAAGGTGTCTACGTTCCGCTTGAAAAAACCATCGACGGAATGGAAAGTATACTTTCGGGCGAGTGTGATAACATTCCCGAACAGTATTTCCTTATGGCAGGAACAATAGACGAGGTATTTAAAAAGTATAAGGACGAGCATAAATGATTAAGGAAAAATTGACCTTAAAGGTGATCTTGCCCGAGGGAGTTTTGTGCGAAAAAGAGTGCGACAGCGTAAATGTCTGCATTGTTGATGACAAAAACGGCAAGGGCGCTGGAAGCTACGGAATAAGAAGAGGACACGCCAAGGCGGTTCTGTGTTTGAGTTCAGGCAAGATCGAGGCGTTCGACGGCGAAAAGAGCATCTTTTCAAAGCAAACCGACGGAGGCTTTGCAGAAATCGAAAACGATGTTGTATCTGTTGTTGTGGACTCTGTAAACTAAAATAAAAACAACCCGAAAAGTTACTTTTCGGGTTGTTTTTTTGTTTATTTATCATCTTGTATTCCAAGCAGCCACTCTACCGAAACATTAAGAATTTCGGACAAGGCTTTGAGTTCAATGTCTGAAACGGGGCGCTTTTGACCCTCTAATAGAGATAGCGCAGGCGTGCTTATCTCAACGCCTTTAAGCTGCAGCTTTGCAAGTAGCTCCTTCTGCTTTAAGCCTTTAGCATTACGCGCGTCGTAAACCCTTGCGCCGATGATATTTCTGTTGCCAAGTTTAAGCTTTCTCGGTTTCAAGCCGCACCCCTCCTTGATGTAATTATAATCCAAAAAAATGTTGACATATTTGGTAATACCAAATATAATATATTTAAAAGATATTTGGTATTACCAAATATAATACCATCATTATAACACAGGAGTTTTAAAAATGAAAGAGAAATTTTTATCAATTATAATTTCTTTAATAATTTTAATTTCGGTGCTTGTACCGTCCTTTACTGTCAGTGCGGCAGAGGAGGTGAGCGAGAGCACTCTGCCTGCGGGAACTGCGGGGTATGTTATGGACGTTCCCGAAACCGAGCAGTTTTTAAAATTCCGCTCGGGGACAACGTACTATTTCTATCAGTACAGTTCCCGTTTTCTTATGAAGGATACTACCGAAAATGCCGCAGATCCGTTTAATGCACAGGAGTATGAAAGCGGAGGCGGTGGTTTGTATATCAGAGATCTCGGCGGCGAGACTTATATGCTTATAAACCCGCAGGAAGTGACGGTTTCGGGCGGTGAACTTGAATATGTAGACGGCACAGCCAATATAAATACAAGCTACGGCAAAATACAGAGAGCGGCGGGAAGGGTTTATTTCAATAACATTTCCTCAATTGAAAATTCTGCTGTTACTGTAGATTCTGCAGGCTTTGCCGCGATAGATGATGCGACGGAGGATAGCATCACCCACCTTGCTTTCAGAATAAAGGTAGTAGGCGGCACCAAGGATCAGCTTTCTACCTTTCAGTTTTACGATAATTCTGGTAGCAAAATCAGCTTTGATTATGCCAACATCTATTTTGTGGATGCTAAAACAGGAACAGCCACGAAATCGACCTGCACAGGAAGTGCGGTTGATCTGCCCTGCGGCGATTTTGACGGATATATGGTAATTCCCACAACAACCGCGGCTCTTACCTCGATTAAGGCAACGACCTCATTCCAGTTCTTTTTGGAAAATACAGGCTCAGATTATTATAATTACAGTGACTGGACCGGCAGAACCCTCTGCCTCGGAGACACCTATGCCGTTACAGATTATGACACCTTTGTGGCGGGACTCGAAAACGCTGAAGAGGAGCCTGTTGTCGAGAACGCAAAGGATGTTCTTACGGTACCATCGGCTGGCGGAAAAATTTCATTTAACCAATCTTATGATAACTATACCACGGGAGATTATAACTGCGGCATGCCTCGTTACCCCGAGCCCAACTTTATGAAGAGCGCGGTTAGTGTAACGGTAGATGGCGAGAATTTCTTTCCCTATACGGTCACAGGTACCGATAAGTTGTATACCGCAGGAAAATCCAAGTATTACACCCTGTTCAAGCCCGCAAACTATACCCTCAATATTCCTTATTATGTAGTTACTGACGGCGTGCAAACAACAACCCGCAGCGATAGATATCCTATTTCTGATATTTACAGTGATGCTTCGGATTACAACTTCGTTGCAATGCGCTTTAAGTCCCTTGACGGAACAGAAAATGCGGCGTCAACTATGTCGCTTTGCGTGGGCTCTTACGCTAAAGATGCCGCAGGTGCTATCGACCTTGCCGGAACTATAGTCATAAATTATACCGATAATACAACCACAACCCTCGAAAGCGGCACGGTTTTGACCGTCCCTTATAACTTTGACGGCTGGTTTATAGTTCCCAGCAGCGCAGTTGGCGCTGTTAAGGTTGCGGGATATATATTTTACCCCGACGAGAGCGATAGTTGGCTTAACAAAAATCTTTATTTCGGCGATATTAAAATAGTAAAGGATGGCGACGCATTTGTTTCTGAGCTTACAGACTGCGAAAAGAGCGGAGGACATGCATTAGAGGCGGCAGAGGCTCAAGCACCTACGGCTGAAAGCACAGGCCATATAGCACACTATGTTTGCAGCAAATGTGAAAAAACCTTTGAGGACAGCGAAGGCAACACCGAAACCAACCCCAAAAGACTTTCCTTTGACGCCGCTTCCTTAAGCCTTTATCAGAGCATTTCGGTAAACTTTAAAGCAAGAGTCAAAAATCTTGAGGATTTTGAGGATATTTATGCCAAGCTAACGCTTGACGGAAAGCAAAGCGTAGTTTACGGCGAGCGAGAGGGCGAGGAATATGTCTTTACCCTTGATCATCTGTTACCAGAAAAATTCGGTAAAACCATTACCGCTCAGATCTTTGGAACATATCTTGACGGAGAAGAATATAAAGGTGAACAGATCACCTATAGCGTTAAGCAGTATTGCTATAATAAGCTCAGCGAGTACGCCGATGCAGATGATAAAGATGATTTTAAGGGCTTGCTCGTTGATATTTTAAACTATGGCGCGGCGGCGCAGGTTTACACAGGTATTGACACCGATAATCTTGTTAATAAAGATCTAACGGTAGCAGAAAAAAGGCTTGCAACCAAAACACCCGTTGTTACAGGCGGATTAAGAGGAGTGTATAACGATATTGACGAAACTGTCAGTTGGGTAAGCGCAAATGTCCGCTTTGAAGACACGGTTGGCCTTATGTTTACATTTTCTGCAGAGAAAACTGAGGGACTTAGCGTTAAGGTTTACGATGCAAAGACCGACGGAAATCTGCTTGCTCAGATCACAAGCTTTACAAAAGATGCAAGCGGCAATTATACAGCATTTTTCGGCGGCCTTGATGCAACCGAGATGCGCAAAACCGTTTATGTTTCGGTTTACGACGGTACAACTCGTGTAAGTGAAATTCTTGCTTACGATATTGTTTCCTATGCGGCAGTAAAAATTGCTATAACTCAGTCAGAGGCAACTGAGAGGCAGAAAAACCTTAGGCAGCTCGTAATTGCAATGATAAAATACGGCGACGCCGCTACCGTTTATAAAACCCAGAACAGCGATGGTCTAACCTCTGTAAACGGAACACACCTCTACCTGCCCTATACTGCATTTGCAACAGATATGGGCACCTTCCGCTTGGAAGGCGGTAATTCAACCTACCTGTACGGTCAGGCGGGCTACCAGGGAACAAGATACCCTGCGACTGCACTCATTGAGGTTCCCAAGAGCGCAACTTATTACGTCTGGGGCTATGCAAAGGACTACACCTCAAATAGCCAAGGCTCGCGCTATGCCCACCTTGCAGTAAACGGCTCTCAACTACCTAACAAGATCGGTCAGCACGGCGCTAATGAAGATACAGGCTCTTCGGGCTCATTCGGCTGGACCTTGGCAGGAAGCATTAAGCTTAAAGCGGGCAAAAACACCGTTGGTGTTGTTGATACATCCAATAACTACGCCCGTGTTGGCGCAGTTCTGCTCACTACCAACGAATATTTCACAGGCTTCGAGCAGGGCAGTGTTGGAAACGCGGCGGATTATACCGCAACCGTCTACGAGGATATTGTTGATATATCCACCGTTTCGTCTTACGGAAACAAGATAGGCTACACCATTAAAAACAGAACGGATAACGACCTTGCATCTGCTGTTGTAGTTGTTACGGTTTATGATGAAAACGGCGTTGAGGTCGGCAGAAATGAAGAAACAATAGAAAATCTTGCCGCAAATACCAGCGCAGAGCGCACAGAGATCGTGCTGAGCGTAGAGGGAGAGTGGACAAAGGGCAAGATAGCTGTTCTCGAGAGCCTTGAATCGACCGAGCCTTTGAGTGAGGCGGAGTTTGAGTTTTTGTCAGAGGACTATGCAAACCCCGATGATAATGCGGGCTCAGATTTTGGAACTGTAACGAGTTATATGCTTGACTACACCTACACAAATACTGTTTACCAAAACGAGTATTACAACCGCGGTGGACTTTCAAACACACTCTCTAAGCTGCAAAAGGGCGAGGACGTAACCATCGCTTATGTCGGCGGCAGTATCACCCAGATGGACACCTGGAGAACCTACACGACCAAGTGGTTTGAGGAAACCTACAGCGGAAATATCACTGAGGTCAACATCGGCCTTGCGGGAACAAATGCCGATCTTGCGGTCTGCCGAATTGAGCAGGATGTTCTTGTACATAACCCCGATTTAGTGTTTATTGAGTACGCGGTAAACGGCGGTGCGGCAAAGGATATGGAGGGTATGATCCTCAAAACCTGGCAGCACGACCCCACTACAGATGTCTGCTTTGTTTACACCACCACAACAAGTAACTACTCAATTTATTCAAGCGGAGAACTTCCCAAGTATGCGGGTATTTACGAAGAGGTCGCAAAGTGGTATAATATACCCACAGTCTTTTTCGGAAACCAGGCATTTGACCTCTATGAGCAGGGAAAACTTACGCTATCCGCCTCCTCGGCAGAGGATGGGAAGATCCTCTACACCACTGACGGCGTTCACTTAACGGCAGACGGCGGTTTCCTCTCAGCAGGAGCGATCGCCCGCTCGATTGTGAATATGGAGAAGACCTTTGATAAGGATAGCTACACCATAACAGACCACACGATCCCCACCGAAACCTACGATGACGCTCCGTGGACAGATGCAACCTATTCTGCAGACTGGTCTAAAATGAAGTTCGAGGGAGAGTGGCTTGACTGCTCGCTTGACGAAAGCGGCAATTTCCAGAACTTCGATTATTCGGGCGGATATAAGTATATCTTCCAGCAGCTTTTCCCCACAATGCAGGGAACAAAGACCGCAGGCTCGTCAATAGCTGTAAAATTCCGTGGAACAGATATCGGAATTTTTGAGGCGGGCGGACAGTATTCTGGCCAGCTTCGAGTTATTGTGGACGGCGTAGAGCTTGATGAGAAGCTTGTGCTTTATAATAAGTACTACGATTCTTACTTGCGCCATCAGTATTATTTTATCAACTCTCTGCCCGAGGGCGAGCATACAGTAACCTTTATATTAGATTCTGAAATGCCCGATAAATCGGCGCTTGCGAACAAATATCCCTCTGATACGACCTACGAGAAGAACGAGCTTTATATAGGCAGAATACTCTTAAACGGCGAGCTATTAGATGCCAACGAGTAAAACAACGGCCGCCTAAGTATGCACCTTGCCTAAACACCAATTCCAACTAAATTTTGCCAAGGAGAAGAATATGTTTGAGTATATCTTTAAAAACGATGTGTATAAAACTGAATATTATAACCGCGGCGGAATTTATAACTCCCTTTCCAAACTCCAAAAGGGCGAGGATATAACGCTTGCATACTTGGGCGGCAGCATAACTCAGAGTGAAACCTGGTCAAAAAGCACTACAAAGTGGTTGCGGGAAACCTATAAAAGCAGGATAACCGAGATAAATATAGGCCTTGCGGGAACAGAGGCAGACCTTGCAGTCTGCCGCATTGATTCAGATGTTCTTGTGCATAACCCCGATTTAGTGTTTATTGAATATGCGGTAAACGGCGGCGCGGCAAAGGATATGGAGGGTATGGTCTTAAAAATCTGGGAGAAAAACCCCAAGACCGACATCTGCTTTGTCTATACCACCACTATTGAAAAGTATAATTACTATAAAGAGGGAAGACTCCCCGAATATCCTGCCATTTATGAAGAGGTCGCAAAGCACTACGATATTCCTTCTGTCTTTTTTGCAAATCAGGCCTTTGATCTCTACGAGCAGGGAAAGATTACTCTTGCAGGTGACAAGGCAGAAGAGGGAAAAATCATCTATACCAATGACGGAACTCACCTTACCGCCTCGGGCGGCTGGCTTGCGGCGGGTGCAATAGCCCGAAGCATTATAAATATGGAAAAGAACTTTGATAAGGATAACTACACTATCAAAGACCACTGCGTACCATCTACGCGCTGCGACAAAAATCCTTGGACAAAGGCGACCTGCTCTGTCGATTGGAATAAGATGAAATTTGAGGGCGAGTGGTTTGATTGCAGCCTTCAAAACGGCGAATTTAAAAACTACGACTACACGGGCGACTATTTAGACACCTTTAAAAAGGTGTTCCCCGATATGCAAGGGACAAAAACGGCAGGCTCGTCTGTAACGGTGAAATTTCGCGGAACTCATGTAGGAGTTTTTGAGGCTGGTGGTCAGTATTCGGGTCAGCTCAAAGTTATCGTGGACGGTGCCGAGCTTGACAAAAAGCTGGTGCTTTACAATAAATATTACGGCGCGTATATCCGCCATCAGTATTATTTTATAAAAGAGCTACCCGACGGCGAGCATACGGTGACCTTTACTCTGGACTCCGAGATGCCCGATAAGTCGGCTCTGCAAAGCAAAAATCCGACTGACAAAGCCTTTGAAAGAAACGAGTTTTACTTAGGTAGAATTCTTTTAAATGGCGAGCTTTTGGATATAAATAAATAATATTTAAGGGGTTAAAAAGATGAAGATCAAGATGCTTAAAAATGTGATGGCCTGTCTTGTTGCTGCGGCAATGCTTGTGTCCTTTGCCGCCTGCGGCGAGAAGCCCAAGGATAATGAGAGCCTTGTCAGCAGCGATATTGTGTCGACAGAGGCTTCGTCAGAGGCAAAAGAGGAGTCGAGCTCCAAAGCGGAAACAAGCTCTAAGGCAGAAACAAGCTCCAACAATGAGATCAGCTCAAAGGCTGATGAGGTAGAAACCAGTTCAGAGAGCACAAGCACAAGCTCCAGAACAAGCGTTGTAAGACCTAATAACAACACCAACAACACATCTTCTGAAAGCGATGTGGACAACTCCAAGTATAGACTTGACTACACCTTCAGAAACAGCAAGTACAAGGACGAGTATTATAACAGAGGCGGCATCTACAACACCCTTTATAAGCTTCACAAGGGCGAGGAGGTAACCCTTGCCTACATCGGCGGCAGCATAACACAGATGAAGGGCTGGAGAAATTTCACAACCGAGTATTTTGAGAATAACTATTCGGGCAAGATAAATGAAATTGAGATTGCTGTTGCAGGAACAAATGCAGACCTCGGGGTTTGCCGCATTGACGATGAGGTTTTGGCGTATGATCCCGATTTGGTGTTTGTCGAATACGCCTCAAACGGCGGAGATGCAAAGCATGTTGAGGGTATAGTGCTCAAAATCTGGGAAAACGACCCCACAACCGACATATGTTTTATCTACACCTCTGCAACCAATTATTATGCTACCCATTACGCGCAGGGCAAGCTTCCTCCGTTCCCCGAAATGAGCGAAAAGATTGCCGATTATTATGACATTCCCTCTGTTTTCTTTGGAAAGCAGGCTTTCGATATGTATGAGGCGGGAGAGCTTGTTCTCGATGGTGCGGCTGAGCCGCGCAAAATTCTCTACACCTCAGATAAGACCCATCCCACTGAGGCGGGACATTTGCTCGGAGCGGGTGCAGTAGCGAGAAGCGTTGTAAATATGGAAAAGAACTTTGACAAGGATAGCTATAGCATCAAAAATCACGCCGTTAAATCAGCTACATACGATAAATCGCCTTGGGTAAACGCTTCGCAGTCGACCGATTGGTCAAAAATGAAGTTCTCGGGAGAGTGGGTAACCTGCCCCCTCGATGCAAACGGCATTTACACCGATTTTGGCTACGCTGTAACCTCAAACGCAATTAAAAAGACTATCAAAGAGCTTAAGGGAACAAGAACTCCCGGCTCGTCGGTAACTGTAAAGTTCCGCGGAACAGAAATTGGCTTTGTTGAGCTTGGCAGCTCCTTCTCGGGTCAGCTTAAAGTAACTGTGGATGGCGTTGATAAGGGTGTATTGGAAATTTACGATAAGGTTTACGATAAGGAGTTGAGGGTCGAGTATTTCTTTATTGACTCTCTGCCCTACGGTGAGCACACCGTGACCTTTACCTTGGATTCTGCAATGCCCGATAAATCGGCGCTTCAGAGCAAGTACCCCAACGATAAAAACTTTGAAAAGACAGAGTTTTACTTAAACAGAATCCTCGTAAACGGCGAGCTCTTAGACGCCCACTAAACAAAATCAGCCCTGCGGCTTGCCGCAGGGCTTTTTTGCACCTTGACAAAAGCAGAAAAAAGAGGCAAAATATAAGGAGCAAAGCAGGTGAAAAAATGAGAAAAACCTATGTAACAACAATGCCCGACCATATCGGTGCTTTTTTAAAGGCAAGTCAGGCATTTGCTGAGCTGGGCGTAAATATAACCCGAGTAAACTACAACAAGGCTATAGACACTCATACACTTTTTATTGATGCCGAGGGAGCGAGCAGCTTAAAAAGGCGGATGACCGACTTAAAGAGATCGGGTATATCCACAGCGGCAAAAACGACAGTAGTGTTGTTTTGCTTGAGTTTATGCTGCGCGATGTGCCGGGTAGCGTTACCGATGTGCTTTCGCTTATAGATGAGTTTAAATTCAACATTTCATATATAAGCTCGCAGGAAAACGGAACCGACTATCAGCAGTTTAAGATGGGCCTTTATGTAGACGATGCCGAAAAAATATCCCAGTTTATAGAGAGTGCGCAAAAGCTGTGCAGGGTGCGGGTCATTGACTACGACCACACCGAGAAAATTTTTGATAACAGTATTTTTTACAATTCCTTTGTGCAGGCGCTTGCAGAGAGCGCATCTTTGGGCGATGAAATGCGCGAAAAGCTTCTTGTGAACACCAACCTCGCTATGCAAACGCTCGACGAAATGGGGACTTCGCCCTATAAAACCTTTGAAAGCATAGGAAGATTCGGCGAGCTTTTGGCGGAGTGCAAGGGCGAAAAATTCTCCCCCCAGAATTACCCGCCATAAAATCTCCGAAAATACAGAAACCCTGCTTATAGAGCCGCCCTGCGGCAGTAACACCGCGATAATTAAAAGCGGCGGTGAGGTGCTTTTTGTTGATAGCGGCTACGCCTGCTATAGAGATGAAATGCAGGAGATATTCAGAAAAGAGCTGCCAGAGTTTGACAGCATCACCAAAACGGTCTTGATCACCCACGCCGATGTTGACCATTGCGGACTGCTCCCGCTTTTTGACAGGGTGCTTGCAAGCCGCAAGAGCGCTGACTGTCTTGAGGCTGAGTTTGACGGCAGAAAAGGTTTTCGCGAAATGAATGCCTTGCATGAGCCGTATATCAATATTTGTAAGATCCTTACCGAGTATCAGCCGGTAGAAAAGAGTAAGGTAGAGGCGCTTTGGGGCAGTAAGGACACCCAAAGTCAGCCGCTCGAACGCATAGGCGTCTTTAACTTCGGTGACCTTAATTTTGAGGTCTACGAGGGGCAGGGAGGACACCTCCCAGGAGAGATCGTGCTTATAGATTTTGAAAAGCGAATAGCATTTACCGGCGATATTTACATAAATATTGCGGGCCTTACCGAGCAGCAGGCAGAGTATAATCGGTATGCCCCTATTCTTATGACCTCGGTGGATACCTCGCCTGCGCTCTGCTCAGCCGAGCGCAAGGCGTTTTACAACCTGCTCAGTAGGGGCGACTGGCAAATTTTCGGCGCCCACGGATATAAAAATGACTATATAGTAAGTTAAGGATAAATATTATGAACATTAAAGGCGCAATTTTTGATATGGACGGAACATTAATAAACTCTCTCATTTTTTGGGACGTGCTTTGGGAGGAGTTTGGAAACAGGTACCTCGGCGGCGAGAGATTTTATCCCGATTTGGAAGCTGACAAGGCTATAAGGACCATGGTGCTCGCTGAGGCTATGGACCACTATCACGAGCGCTTTAAGATAGGCGAAAGCGGTGCAGACCTTTTAAACACCGCCAACGAGGTGTTTAAAGACTGCTATGTAAATAGGGTGGAGCTTAAAGACGGAGTAAAGGAGTTTCTTGACTATCTTAAGGCTAAGGGTGTTAAAATGTGTGTTGCCTCCGCAACCGACAAGGCGCTTTTAGTATATGCTATGGAGCGCTGCGGGCTGTATGAGTATTTTGACACCATTCTTTCCTGCGCCGATGTCGGCAAGGGCAAGGACCAGCCCGATATTTATTACAATGCGCTCGAGGTTTTGGGAACTGATATGGACAACACCTGGGTCTTTGAGGATTCCTACGTTGCTCTCAGAACTGCAAACGGTATGGGACTTAACACAGTCGGAATTTACGATAAGTTTAACTTTGACCAGGACAAAATGGAAAAGCTTGCAACCCACTACATAGCCGACGGCGAAACCCTAATGAAGCTCGTAAAATAACAAAAAGCAGAAAGCGCAAAATAGTGTCTCTTAGATATTTTAAAGGTCGGGTTCGGAAAGGATCTGACCTTTTTAATTGCCTCCCTCGTCAGAGGGAGCTTTTTTTGCTCTACTTTTTTATTTATTCCAGCCCTCGCCGCGAATTTCGTGAGCGCGGTGGATCGTTACAAAGGCTCGGCTGTCAACTTGATTTATAATGCGGATAAGCTCAACATACTGCTCCTTGGGAAAGGACACCATAATCAGCTTTTTGCCGTTTTTGCTGTAGCCGCCCGTAACGTCGAAAAAGGTGGTCGTTCGCTCAAGGGCCTCGATTATCCGCTCACTCAGCTCGCCGCTCTTGTCTGAAACTATCTGCGCAATAAACGCCCCCGACTCGCCGAGGAAAAGCTTGTCTATCACAATGGCGGTGACAAACGCCGATAAAATTCCAAGTAAGGAAAGCACAAGGTTTTTAAGTGCAAACATTCCAAAAATTATTATAAGCGCATCGACTGCAAAAATCACGTAGGAGCTTCGCAGACTCCTTACAAACTTGCATATCGAAAAGGCGATAATGTCTGTGCCGCCTGTGCTGCCGCCTCCCAAAAAGGTTATAGCGCAGCCTGCCCCGATAAAAACACCGCCGAAAAGCGCCGCAAGTATAAGCGAGATCTGCCCATAACGCTCGGCCTCAAGAATAAAAAAGCCGCCGAAAAAGTCCGGGTCGGTAAATCTTGAAAAAAAGCTTATGCCGATAGGGTAGATTATCGAGGATAAAAGAGTCTTTAAGGCAAACGAGCGCCCCAAAACAAAAAGTCCCACAAAAAACAACGCCCAGGTCAATATCGTTATAAGGGTCGAAACGCTTAAGGCGGGAATGCTTAGCAGTCGGTTTAAGACAATGGCAGTTCCCGTGACCCCGCCGCAAACAAGGTCAAAGGGGATTATAAAAATTGAACTGC
Source organism: Oscillospiraceae bacterium (assembly GCA_017461245.1). Taxonomy (GTDB): domain Bacteria; phylum Bacillota; class Clostridia; order Oscillospirales; family Ruminococcaceae; genus SIG578. Next base: position 58,818 of record JAFTYW010000017.1, on the reverse strand, counting down.
CGAAAGCGAGTGTGAGCGTACCGATGATAGTCAAAGCAATGTTTTTTGCTAAAATCAAGGCTCTTTTTTGCTGTTTTTTAAGGCTCATTTTTTCACTCTCCTTTAAGCTACATATAGTATTGCAAAAAACGGCCGTTTTAATGTAAAAAATATTGATATTACTATTGACTTTAACACGCTAAAGTGGTAAAATCTATACAAATAATGCGGAGAGGTGCAGTTATGAATAATTGGCATACAGAATCCACCGATAGACTTATCAAGGCGCTGGCAAGGGTCAAAACCGAAGAGGAGTGCTACGCTCTTATGGAAGACCTTTGTACTATAAAGAAAATCATTGATATTTCCCAGAGATTAGAGGTTGCCAGATTACTTAGCCAGAATAAAAATTATCTCGAAATCACAAAGCAAACAGGCGTAAGTACCGCGACTATAAGCCGTGTAAATAAATGCCTTGAGTATGGCAGCGGCGGTTACCGCTTGGCTATAGATAAGCTCGAGGAGTCGGAGGACTAAAATGGAGATCAAAAACCTTGTGTTTGAAGGGGAGGAGCTTTCGGCTCTGCGGCTCGGCTCGCTTTACCGAAAATACGGCTACTCCCAATATAAAATGAGCAAGTTTGAGCAGTACGATCTGTATGTCCGCAATAAAGACTTCCTCATTTCAGACAGCGTTATAACCTTTACCGATACAAACGGCAAGCTTATGGCGCTAAAGCCGGACGTTACCCTTTCCATCATAAAAAACAGCAAAACGGGAGAGGGTATCAAAAAGGTTTATTACGACGAGAATGTTTACAGAGTATCGGGCCCGACCCACGCCTATAAGGAGATAAGGCAACTTGGCCTTGAGTGTATCGGTGACGTTGATGATTACTGCATCTGCGAGGTGGTTTCTCTTGCCGCCGCCAGCCTTAAAAGCGTTTCGGACAACTGCGTGCTGGACGTTTCGCATATCGGCATAGTTTCAGAGCTTGCCCAGGCCTTTGGAATAGATGCTGAGAACAAAAAAGAGATACTTCGCGCCTTTGGTGAAAAGAACGTTCACGAGGCTAGCGCTCTTTGCAAAAGCTGCGGCGTTTGTGAGGATAAAATAGATGTTCTTAAAAAGCTTATCTCTATGCACGGCTCGCCCAAAAAGGTACTTCCCGCACTTTGCGAGCTTGTAGGGGAGTACGTGTCAAAGGATGCTCTTAGCACCCTTTCGCTCGTTACCGAGCAGGCCGAGAAAAACGGCTTTGGTGATATGATAAGCATAGATTTTTCGGTTATAAACGATATGAAGTATTATAACGGAATTGTTTTTAAGGGCTTTGTGAAAGGCGTGTCTGACGGCGTGCTTTCGGGCGGTCAGTACGACAACCTTATGCAGAGAATGAACAAGAAAGCAGGAGCGATAGGCTTTGCAGTCTACCTCGATATGCTCTCGATGCTCTCTGAAAACACCGACGATTTTGACGTTGATACAGTCGTTGTTTACGGCGAAAATGCCTCTGCCGACGAGGTCGGACAGTTGGTGCGCAAAATCTTGGGCGAGGGCAAAACCGTTCTCGCGGTAAAGAGCATACCCGAAAAATTAAGATACAGAGAAAAGATAACTCTTGCCTAAAAAGGAGGGCAAAAATTGGATATGTTAAACGTTGCCCTGCCTAAAGGAAGGCTTGGCGAAAAGGTTTACGCGATGTTTGAAAAGGCGGGCTTTGAATGCCCGTCGATCAAGGAAAATAGCCGTAAACTCATTTTTGAAAATGAAAAGGTCGGCGTTCGTTATTTCTGGGTAAAGCCCTCGGACGTTGCTATCTATGTAGAGCGCGGTGCGGCAGATATCGGCGTTGCAGGCAAGGATATTCTGCTTGAATACCAGCCCGATGTTTATGAGCTTTTTGACCTAAATATCGGCATCTGCAAAATGGCGGTAGCGGCAAAAAAAGGCTTTCGCGACGATACAAGAAAGACCCTCAAAGTTGCAACAAAGTTTGCGAATATCGCGAAAAACCACTATGCCGCGCAGGGCAGGGATATTGATATAATTCACCTAAACGGCTCTATCGAAATTGCCCCGATTTTAAACCTTTCTGATGTAATTGTCGATATAGTCGAAACAGGAACTACACTCAAAGAGAACAACCTCGAGGTTATTGAGGATGTTGTTCCCATCAGCGCAAGGCTTATTGCAAATAAGGCAAACTTTAAGTTCAAGAGCGAGCCTATCGAGAGAATTGTAAAGGGTCTGTCAGAGCAGACGGAGGCTAAAAATGATTAAAATTTTAAAATACGGCGAGGTTTCAAATGACGAAATTTTCTCCCGTTTCGTTCCTCAGACAAGCGTCGAGGATATAGTTGCCGACATTATAAAAAACGTCAAGGAAAACGGCGACAGTGCCGTGCTTGACTACTGCAAGAAATTTGACGGTGCAGAGCTTGAAACTCTGCAGGTCTCCAAAGAGGAAATTGACGAGGCGGTAGAATCCGTTGAGCCAAAGTTTTTGGAGATACTTAAAAAAGCCGCCGAAAATATCCGCACCTTTCACAAAATGCAGGTGCGCGAAGGCTTTTCTATAGAAAAGGAAAACGGCATCGTGATCGGTCAGAAGATAACCCCCGTTGACAGAGCTGGTCTTTATGTTCCCGGCGGCACCGCGGCATATCCCTCCACCGTTTTGATGGACGCTATTCCTGCAAAGATTGCAGGCTGCCCCGAGGTCGTTATGGTAACCCCGCCGAGCAAAAACGGCAAGGTAAACCCCGTCATTCTGGCGTCGGCCTATATTGCAGGCGTTGATAAGATATTCAAGGTGGGCGGCGCGCAGGCTATTGCCGCTCTTGCTTACGGCACCGAGAGTATTCCCAAGGTCGATAAGATAGTCGGCCCGGGAAACGCCTTCGTTGCCGAGGCGAAAAGGCAGGTCTTCGGTCAGGTTTCAATAGATATGATTGCAGGCCCCAGCGAGATTCTTGTGGTGGCAGACGGAAAATCGGACGCAAAGTGCGTTGCCGCAGATCTGCTCTCGCAGGCCGAGCACGACGTTAACGCAAGTGCCGTTTTGGTAACAGATTCGTTGGAGCTTGCAAAGGCAGTGTCCAGCGAGCTTGAAAGGCAGATTCCCCTTCTTACGCGTGCCGAGATTGCGAGAAAGTCAATCGACAACAACGGCAAGATAATCGTTGCCGCAGACCTTATAAAAGTAATCGAAATTGCCAACGAGATTGCTCCCGAGCATCTTGAGATTTGCGTTGACGAGCCCTTTGAGTATTTAGACAAAATTCGCCACGCAGGCTCGATATTTATGGGCAGAAACTGCCCCGAGGCGCTCGGCGATTATTACGCAGGCCCCAACCATACTCTGCCAACCAGCGGAACGGCAAAGTTTTCAAGTCCGCTCTCGGTTGATGATTTTGTAAAGAAAACACAGTTTACCTATTACAGCCGTGATGCTCTTAAGGAAGTGGCCGATGAGGTTGCCTTCTTTGCCACAAAAGAGGGGCTTACGGCTCACGCCAAAAGCGCTACAGTGCGCTTTGAGGAGGAAAAATGAGTAGATTTTTAAGCGCAAAATATAAAAAGCTTGTACCGTATACCCCTGGCGAGCAGCCCAAGGATATGCAGTACGTAAAGCTTAATACAAACGAATCTCCCTTTCCGCCCTCAAAAAAGGCGCAGGAAATGGCGGCTGAGACGGCAAAAAAGCTCCAGCTTTACAGCGACCCCGAGTGTAAAATTCTGAGGGACAAGCTTGCAGAAACCTTTGGTGTTAAGCCTACTCAGGTAATCGCAACAAACGGCTCAGACGAGATACTTAACTTTGCATTTATGGCTTACTGCGATGAAAACACCCCCGCCGCATTTGCCGATATAACCTACGGATTTTATCCCGTTTTTGCCGATGTTAACAACGTCCCGTATGAGCTTATCCCCTTAAAAGAGGATTTCTCGATCAATATAACCGACTATTTTAACCTCGGCAAGACTATTTTTATTGCCAACCCCAATGCTCCGACCGGTATGGCGCTTTCCAAAAATCAGATTGCCGAAATCCTTAAAAACAACCCCGATAATATAGTTGTTATCGACGAGGCGTATGTCGATTTCGGCGCCGAGAGTTGTGTAGATCTTGTAAAAGAGTTTGACAACCTTTTGGTCACCCAGACCTTTTCAAAATCGCGCTCGATGGCGGGCGCAAGGCTCGGCTTCGGCATAGCGAGTGAAGCTGTAATTTCTGACCTTAATACCATCAGATATTCCACAAACCCCTATAACGTAAATTCTATGACCTTAGCGGCAGGCTACGGTGTGCTTTGCGATGAGGAGTACACCAAGGCTAACTGCAAAAAGATTGCTGAAAACCGCGAGTGGTTTGTGTCAGAGCTTAAAGAGCTCGGCTATGAGGTGCTTCCCTCGCTTGCGAACTTTGTTTTTGCAAAAAACGAGCGGCTCGGCGGCAGAGAAACCTATTTAAAGCTTAAAGAAAAGGGAATTTTGGTGCGCCAGTTTGAAAAAGAGCGCATTTCTCAGTACCTTAGAATTACTATAGGAACAAAAGAGCAGCTTAAAACACTGCTTTCTGCCTTAAAAGAAATTTTGGAGGAAACAAAATGAGAGTAGCAGAGATAAACCGCAAAACTGCGGAGACCGATATAAAGCTTAAACTCAACATTGACGGCAAGGGCAGCAGCGCCATTGACAGCGGTTGCGGCTTTCTTGACCATATGCTCACCCTTTTTGCAAAGCACGGCAGGTTTGATTTAGAGGTAGTTTGCAAGGGCGACACTCAGGTTGACGACCACCACACAGTTGAGGACATCGGTATCTGTCTTGGAATGGCCTTCAAAGAGGCTCTTGGTGATAAAAAGGGCATCTGCCGTTACGGATCGGCCGCTATACCTATGGATGAAGCTCTTATTCTCGCGGCAATAGACTTTTCGGGCAGAGAGTACCTCGGTTTTGACGAGCAGATTCCTGCCGAGCAGATAGGCAGCTTTGACACCGAGCTTAACGAGGAGTTCTGGCTCGCATTTGTGAGAAATTCCGCCTGCACCCTGCACCTAAAACAGCTTGCGGGAAGCAACTCCCACCACATTATAGAAGGTTCGTTTAAGGCGGCGGCAAGAGCTGTAAAGGCGGCCTGCGCCATTGAAGAGGGCTTTGAAAATGAGATTCCCTCAACGAAGGGAGTTCTCTGATGGTTGCCATTATAGATTACGGAGTCGGAAACCTCTTTTCCTTAAAAAGTTCGCTTGACTTTTTGGGGGTCGAGTCGGTTGTAACCGACGATAAAGAGCTGCTCGCCTCGGCAGATAGAATAATTCTGCCCGGTGTTGGCGCGTTTGGCGATGCCGCAAAAAAACTTCAGAAAAGCGGCCTTGCCGATTTTATAAAACAGCAGGCAAAAGAGGGTAAACACTTGCTTGGCATCTGCCTTGGAATGCAGCTGCTTTTTGATAAAAGCTATGAGTATGGCGAGCATGAGGGCTTGGGGCTCATCTCGGGCGAGATTCGCCCTATTTCAGAGGTTATCCCCGCTGACCTTAAAATACCACATATTGGCTGGAACGCCCTTGACTTTACAAAAGAAAATCCGCTGTTTAAATATATAAACAACGGCGACCACGTTTATTTTGTTCATTCATTCTACGGAGCAAACTGCGAAAAAAGCGTTATCGCAACCTCTGAGTACGGCGCGCCGCTTACCGCGGCGGTGGCAAAGGACAACGTTTTCGGCTGTCAGTTCCACCCAGAGAAAAGCGGTAAGGTCGGGCTTAATATTTTGCGTGCCTTTTGCGAAAAGGAGAATTAAAAATGCTTATCTTTCCGGCAATAGATCTGTTTGAGGGTAAGGCTGTGCGCCTTTATAAAGGCGACTATACTCAGATGACCGTGTATAGCGAAAATCCCATAGAAGTCGCACGCGACTTTGAAAAGGCGGGCGCCACCTGCATTCATATGGTAGACCTTGAGGGCGCTAAAAGCGGCACTACGCCTAACCTCGAAACTGTTAAAAAAATCGCTTGCGAGACCTCGCTGTTTACCGAGGTCGGCGGCGGAATAAGAAATATACAAACCGTTTCAAAATATCTTGACGCGGGCATTGATAGGGTAATACTCGGCACCGCCGCCGTAAAGGACGAGGCTTTTCTTAAATCGGCGGTCGAAAAATACGGCGAGAGAATTGCCGTCGGCGTTGATATTAAGGACGGCAAAGTCGCAATTCACGGCTGGCTTGAAAAAAGTGAGCTTGACGCTATGGAGTTTTGCAAAAAGCTCGAAAATCTCGGTGTTAAAACCGTTATATGCACCGATATTTCAAAGGACGGCGCTATGCAGGGCACAAACCATGCGCTTTATAAGGAAATGTCAGAGGAATTTAGCCTTGATATAATCGCATCGGGCGGGGTTTCGTCTATTGATGATGTTAAGAAGCTTGCGGCACAGAAGCTTTACGGCGCAATTATCGGCAAGGCTTATTACACAGGCGCAATAGATCTCAAAGAGGCTATAGAGGAGGCAAAATGATTACCAAAAGAATAATTCCTTGCCTTGACGTTAAAAACGGCAGGGTAGTCAAAGGGGTAAATTTTGAGGGACTTAACGACGTTTCCTCCCCCGTAGAGCTTGCTGCCTATTATAGCGAAAACGGCGCAGACGAGCTTGTTTTTTACGACATAACCGCCTCTGCAGAGGGTAGAGAGCTGTTTACCGATATTTTAACCGAGGTCGCTAAAACCATATTCATTCCGCTCACCGTCGGCGGCGGCATAAACACACTCGATGATTTTGACAGGGTGCTAAAATGCGGCGCAGACAAGGTCAGCGTAAACTCGGGAGCAATAAGAAATCCCGCCCTAGTTTCAGAGGCGGCGAAGCGCTACGGCGACCAGTGCGTTGTGCTTTCTGCCGATGTAAAAAGGGTAGACGGCGTTTTCCGCGTCTTTGCCAAGGGCGGCAGGGAAAACACCGGTATGGAAGCTATCGAGTGGATAAAAAGGTGCGTAGGGGAAGGTGCGGGCGAGATAGTTGTCAACTCTATTGATACCGACGGCGTTAAGGGCGGCTTTGATTTAGAGATGCTCGACGCGGTATGCTCGGCGGTCTCAGTTCCTGTTATCGCATCGGGCGGAGCGGGCAAGATAGATGATTTTACAACACTTTTCAAGGCTCTGCCTAAGGTCGATGCAGGGCTCGCCGCCTCGATCTTCCATTTCGGCGAGGTAAAGATAAGCGACCTTAAAAATGAACTTAAGAAAAATAACATTCCCGTAAGGCTTTAAGGAGAATATTTATGATAAACATTGATGAACTTAAATTTGACGAAAAGGGGCTTATTCCTGCCGTTGTGGTTGATGCTGATAGCCAAAAGCTTTTGACCCTCGCTTATATGAACAAGGAAAGCCTTAAGATATCTATGGAAAAGGGGCTTACTTGTTTCTTCAGTCGCAGTCGTAATGAACTTTGGCTCAAGGGCGAAACCAGCGGCAACTATCAGCACATCGTTTCGATAACTGCTGACTGCGATAAGGATGCCCTTAAGATAGAGGTAAAGCCTGACGGGCCCGCCTGCCACCTGGGAACGCAGTCCTGCTTTGAAAACACAGTTTTTGCAAGCGAGGAAAATCACGGCTTTTGCTTAGAGGCTCTTATGGAGCTTATTCGAGGCAGAAAACTTGAGAAAAAAGAAGGCTCATATACAACCTACCTTTTTGAAAAGGGAATAGATAAGATTCTCAAAAAGGTCGGCGAGGAGAACACCGAGGTCATTATTGCGGCAAAGGCGGACGATAAAAAGGAAACTATTTATGAAATTGCCGATTTGACCTATCACGTTATGGTACTTATGATTGAAATGGGAATCTCGCTTGAGGATATTCATGCTGAGCTCGCCTCCCGCCACGTTATTGACCACAAGGTAAAGCAGGAGAAAATGACAAAATGATCTCAAGTGATTTTCACACCCACACTCACTTTTGTGACGGCAAGGACAGCCCCGAGGAAATGGTGCTCTCTGCCATAGAAAAGGGGATGGAGACCCTTGGCTTTTCGATGCACTCCTTTGCCCAGTTTGACCTTGACGTCTACTCAGACCCTGCGGCGCTTTATGAGTATAAAAAAGAGGTCGCAAGGCTTAAGGAAAAGTACAAGGATAAGATAAAGATACTCTGCGGAATTGAGCAGGACATATATTCCGCGCCCGCCGATAAGGACTTTGATTATGTGATCGGCTCGGTGCACTACGTTAAGATAGAGGGAGAATATTTCCCGCTTGATCTATCCCGCGAGGTGCTACTTGATGCTGTAGAAAAAGGCTTTGGCGGCGATTTTTATTCCTTTGCCGAGTGGTACTATGACGAGGAAGCTAAGGTAGTAGAAAAAACGGGTGCCGATATAATCGGGCATTTGGATCTTATCCGCAAGTTTAATGAGGACGGCGGCCTTTTTGATGAAAAACACCCGAGATACGTAGCAGCATACACCAAGGCTGTAAAGGCTCTTGTAAAGAGCGGCAAGCCCTTTGAAATAAACACGGGCGCAATTTCAAGAGGGTACAGAAGCACCCCATATCCCTGCGAGGATATTTTAAAATGTATTTATGAAAACGGCGGCAAGGTCATTATGTCAAGCGACAGCCACAACAAAGGTGGCCTTTGCTTTGAGTTTGAAAAATGGGCAGACCTCGCCCGTCAGATAGGCTTTGATGTTAAATAAAAAAAGAGAAGGCTTAAGCCTTCTCTTTTTGTTTTATTTGGTTGATTTTTGCTTGTGACAAATCGTTATGAACAGTGCTGCCATACTTAAGGTTATTATAGCGAGCAATAACATGAGCGAGGTTTTTTCGCTTGTGTTGGGGGCGCTTGGGTACTCGTTTGTGGGCTCATTAGGCTTTTCTGATGAAACGCTGTTTGAACTGCTGTCAGAGGGCTCAGACGGGTTGCTGCTCGGTTCGTCCTCGGACGGCATTGACGAGGTGTTCTCTGTCGGCTTTGATGAGGTATCGTTCGAACCGTCGTCCGTCGGCTCAGACGAAGTATTGCTTGAATTGTCCTCAGATGGCATTGACGGGGTGTCCTCTGTCGGCTTTGATGAGGTATCGTTCGAACCGTCGTCCGTCGGCTCAGATGAAATGTTGCTCGAATTGTTCTCTGTGGGATTGGACGAGCTGCTGCTTGAGGTATCATCTGACGGCTCAGATGGGTCGCTGCTGGGATTATCGTTCGGGTCATCATCGGGAACAGTGATTGGGGTAAACTCCCAAACACCTACGATAGTAACATCGGCATTTCCCATCACGGCATTATTAGGATCGGTCCAGCCGCTGAAGGTGTAGACGCCCGTTTGATTTTGATGCTCGTCAAAGAGTTTAATTTCGGTGTCGGCGGTGTAGGTGTCATCAACTGAATAGGGCTGACCATTTACGTAAGCATTACTATCAGTCGGCGGTGTATGACTCGGGGGAATATCTCCGCTCCATTCGTAGATGACTTTATGAGTGGGAACTTCAACGGCTTTGTATTCCCAAACGCCTACAATAGTGACATCAGCGTTGCCCATAACGGCATTGTTGGGGTCGTCCCAACCGCTGAATGTGTAAGTGCCTGTGGTGTTTCCGTAAATATCCTTTTCATAGATTACTGTGCTGCTTGAATAGGTGGCGTCAACCGAGTAAGGTTGCCCGTTCACATAAGAATTACTGTCTGTGGGCGGAGTATGATTCGGGGGAATATCTCCGCTCCACTTGTAAATAACCTTATGATCAGCAACGGTAACGGGGATAAATTCCCAAGAGCCTACAACTGTTACGTCAGAGTTGCCCATAAGCTCGTTGTTGGGGTCGGTCCAGCCCGAGAAAACCCACAAGCCGTTTTGGTTGTTGTACTTGTCATAGGTGGCAACTGTGTCATCAGCCTTGTTTGTCTTGTCCACCGAATAAGGCTGGTTGTAAACATATTTGTTGTTGTCGACAGGAAGAACCTTTCCGTCGGGGAACTTTGTGCCCCAATCATAGATGACAGAGTGCTTGTCTATGGTAAAACTCTGATGCTCCCAAACACCGATAATGGTAACGTCTCTGTTGCCCATAATGCTGCTGTTGGGGTCGCTCCAGCCCGAAAAAGTCCATATATCCGTTATGTTTCCAAAATCGTCCTTTGCTTCAATGCGACTTGCAGAGGTAAAGGTTGAGTCAACGGGATACACAGAGCCGCTTGTGTAGGTGTTTGAGTCTGTTGGAATAACTGCTGATGTGGGAATATCTCCCGTCCAGCTGTAAATAACCTTGTATCTGTTTTCAACAACAACCGTCGCGTCTACATGTCCTGGGTCAAGAACGGCACTGCCACTGATCTTCTGAACATAAGCATCGTTTATGTACTCGCCGTCGGCTGCGTCTGCCGCAAAGGTTGCGCGGTATGTAATGTCGGCGCTGCTGCCTGCGGCAATTGATGCGACATTAAAGGTCAATGTCTGTCCGCTGACGGATGCGGTAGCACCGTTTACGCTGCCTTCAAAATAGCTCACCTTTTGGGGAAGCAGGTCTGTAACGGTAAGATCTTTAAGCTCGGTCTCGCTAAGATTTGTGAGCCTTATTGTGTAGGTTACCGTTTCACCCGCCCTTACCTTTGGCTTTGAAACCGACTTTTGTATGGTGGCGACCCCTTTGGCTACGCCGTTGTTGCCAAGCTTTGCGGTAACCGAAAGTCCGTCAGTAATGTCGGCTGTGGAGTATTTAGTCGCGTAAGCGGCAGAGTTTGTGATGTTTGAAGCCTTTGAGGCGGTAGCGAAAGCGGCTGACTTTACTGTGCTGCTTTCAAATAAACCGCTCGCGCTTGTGGTTACGTCGTAATAATATGTGTTGTCGTTTGAGATCTGAAAGGCTGCTGTTGTCAGAGCTTCTTTTGATAAGTCAAATGCGTTTGTGTAAAGAGGCTCGCCGCTAAAAGAAGATCTGTCACTAAGCTCTACCTTGTAGCTAAGGCGAATGGGGTCGGCCGAAAGGTATTCTCCGCTCTCAAAATTTCTGCGGTCTTTGAAGGTGTAAATAGCAACCTCGTCTGTTGGAATGCTCCAGACGAGTACCTGCCGTCCTTGACTGTCTTTTGAGAGGGCCGCGGTGGTGTCAAAGCCGCTGAAGCTGTAGACGGTCTGCGATGCGCTCTCGGTTGCAGTTCCTACAATAGAGGTGCTTGCATTGCTCTTTAAAGTTATGCCGCTTACCTTCATACCCTCGCCGATTACGTCGGTAAAGGTAAGGCCCGAGTAAACGCCTTCGCCCGATAAGATGGGCCGCTTTATATCCATAGAGCTTTGCTCAACAAGCGCTGCAAAGTCGTTAAAAGCGCCGGATAGTTCTTCGTCGGAATCTGCAAAAACAACGTGCTCCTTGGCGTAAACATAATTGTTGGCATAGGCGGAATAGCTGGAATAGTTTCCGCTGGTGTAGCTTGAAATATAGCTTTTTATTGAAGATGCAGAAGCGTTTGTGCCGTCATAAACCGTCTGCGGATCCATAAAAGCGATGCCCTGCTCGTTTTCTCCAACCGCAAGACCGATGTTAAACCATTCTACGTCGGTGTCTTCGGTGTTGTATAGATCGTATGCGGTGTCAAGCGTGTCCTTTAAAAACGCCGCAGAAAGAATTGTAAGAGCTGTAACCTCGGAGTTGCCGCTGTTGTGATGGCTTGTGCGATTTTTGTCGGTAGGGGTGGTGCTGTACCAGTTTTTGCTGGCGGCACCCGGCGCGCCGTCTGTAAACAGCAGAACAAAGGGCTTGCGGTCTACGGTGTGTGTTTCTGCCTTGATACTGCTTGCCAGCGAGGAAATGCCCGCAGCGATGCCTTGCTGGGTGCAGGTGCCGCCCGTTGTGGTTTCTGAAACTTCAGAATATGTTTTTCCGTCCTTTTTAAGACCGCTCGCAGTGGATATTTTGCCGTTTGAGCCGGATACAGAGTAATTTACGTATTTTCCGTTTGCACTTGCGGTGGATATGTTTGACCAAGCGCTGTCAGAGGTCCAGGAGGAATTGGTGTAATGCCCGAGCGAAAGCAGCTGGGTATATACCGAACTGGGACTGTTGCCACTGCTTCTGTGGAATGTGTAAACGGTTACGCGGTTTTTGGAGTTTGCGCTCATTATAATATCAATGGCCTCGTTTACCGCCTTTGCCATTGCTTTTGTTCGTGTGGCGCCTTGATCATTGTCTAAGGTCAGGGTGTTGCTCTGCATTGAGCCTGACATATCGAGGATCATAACCGCGTCGGCGGGAGTAGAGGAACTCTCGTCAGACTGGGTGGTGGAAATGTATTCTTGAGAAAGGGCAGAGAGGGTAACCTCAAAATTAGAACTGTTTACTGTAACGCTCTTGTCGGTCCAGACCATTCCGTCTGCTGCCGAAGTGCCGAATATAGACGGAACGTTGTTGGTGCTTTTGTCGGCCTGCAGCGAGATGATGTGATCGTTGACTCCCATATAAACAGGGGTAACATCGTCCTCGGCGGAAACCGAGAATAAGGCTATGTTCAAAAGTGTTGTAAGGCACAGAAACAGCGCTAAAATCCTCTTTTTCATTGCTGCCTTTTCCTCCCGATATAAAATGAATTTATAGTGAAAAGATGCGAATTTACGAGTATTGTAAAAGTGTACAAAAGGTGTACCTTTTATTTTATCAAATATTGTCGAAAATTGCAACTACTTTGCATAGCATGCAAGAATAATGAATATTATTGCGAAATATTCACGAATTTGTGTGTATTTATTCATTGTATTTGTATAAAAACAATAAACTTTAAAATAAGGTAATAAATCCGGTGGTTTTTGCTTGACAAAAGGGCAGATAGGCTTTATAATATTTTGTATTGTAGTTAAAATGGATGAATATTTATTCAAAAAGAGGAACACGTAATGACCAAGGTATTTATAGACGGCAGCGTCGGTACAACGGGCCTAAGAATTTTCGAGCGCCTTAATGAGAGAAAAGACCTTTCGCTCATAACTCTGAGCGAGGAAAAAAGAAAAGATGCCGATGCCAGACGTGAAGCAATAAACAGCGCTGACATAGCCTTTCTTTGCCTGCCCGATGCGGCGGCGGTCGAGGCGGTCAGCTTTGTAGAAAATAAAAACACTGCTATTATCGACACCTCGACGGCGCATAGAACTGCTCCCGAGTTTGATTATGGCTTTGCTGAGCTTAGCGGACTGCGTGAGAAAATTGCAAAGTCCAAGAGGGTTGCAAACCCCGGCTGCCACGCAAGCGGCTTTATCGCCCTTGTAGAGCCTCTTGTAAAAAGCGGTATCATAAGCAAAAGCCAAAGGCTCGATTGTGTGTCGCTTACCGGCTATTCGGGCGGCGGCAAAAAGATGATCGCCGAGTATGAGGGCGAGGATAGAAGTCCGCTATTGTCAGCTCCGAGAATGTATGGCCTTTCCCAAAGCCACAAGCATTTAAAGGAAATGAAGGCGATCTGCTCGCTCGAGAACGCACCGAGCTTTTGCCCAATAGTCGCTCCCTTTTACAGCGGAATGCAGGTAACGGTTTCGCTTTTCAGAGATGAAATAAACGGCTCGCTTAAAACCATTCAGGACTGCTATAGAGAGTATTATAAGAGCGGACTTGTTTCGTTTTGCGAAAACGCTGACGAGGACGGATTTTTGTCAGCGGCGGCGTACAGCGGCAGGGACGATATGCAGGTAACAGTCTCTGGAAACGAGGAGCGAATAGTGCTCGTCAGCCGATTTGATAATCTCGGCAAGGGCGCATCGGGCGCCGCAATTCAGAATATGAATATTCTGCTTGGCATTGATGAAAAAACAGGACTTGTATTTTAACGGAGGAAACCTATAATGAAGATTATTTCGGGCGGCGTTTGCGCCGCAAAGGGATTTACTGCAAACGGTGTTCACTGCGGAATCCGCAAAAACCGCACCAAAAAGGACTTGGCGCTGATTTTCAGCGAGGTGCAGGCAAATGCCGCAGCGGTCTATACAACAAACTTAGTCAAGGGCGCACCGCTACTCGTTACCAAGGCGCACCTTGAAAACGGCAAGGCGCAGGCGGTCATCTGCAATAGTGGAAACGCCAACACCTGCAACGCAGACGGAGTCGAGATTGCCGAAAAAATGAGCGCTATGGCAGCCTCTGCTCTCGGCATTGCGGCCGACGATATCGTTGTTGCATCAACCGGCGTTATCGGTCAGCCTTTAAATTTAGAGCCTATTGCGGCGGGCATTGAGCCTTTAAAAGCCGGTCTTTCAAAGGACGGCGGAGATGCTGCAGCCGAAGGCATTATGACCACCGACACAGTTAAAAAGGAGATTGCAGTCGAGTTTGAGCTGGGCGGAAAAACCTGCCGAATCGGCGGTATTGCCAAGGGTAGCGGAATGATCCATCCCAATATGGCAACAATGCTTGTTTTTATCACAACCGACGCTGCTATCTCTCCCGATATGCTTAAAAAGGCGCTCTCAACAGATATTGCCGATACATTTAATATGGTAAGCGTTGACGGCGACACCTCTACAAACGATATGGTAACAGTTCTTGCAAACGGACTTTCCGAAAACCCCGAGATCACTCACGAGGGCGAGCAGTTTGCAACCTTTATGAAGGCGCTTAACACCGTAACCGTCTACCTCTGCAGAATGATTGCGGGGGACGGCGAGGGAGCCACCAAGCTTTTAGAGTGCAAGGTAAGCGGAGCTAAGGACACCGCAACCGCAAAAACAGTTGCAAAGAGCATTATCTGCTCAAGCTTACTTAAGGCGGCAATGTTCGGCGCTGACGCTAACTGGGGTAGGATACTTTGCGCTATAGGCTACAGCGGGGCCGACGTTGACGTTTCTAAGGTCTTTGTAAGCTTTAAGAGTGCAAAGGGCTCCATTGCAGTTTGCGAAAACGGAGCGGGCATCGACTTTTCTGAGGAAAAGGCAAAGGAAATTTTGCTCGAAAAGGAAATTGAGATCATCGTTTCAGTGGGCGACGGAAACGGAGATGCAACCGCTTGGGGCTGCGACCTTACCTATGATTACGTAAAGATAAACGGAGATTACCGTACTTAAAGAAAGGAAAAACAAAATGGAAAACGTTTTTTCTAACGCAGAGCGTGCCGAAGTCTTAACTGCGGCTCTGCCATATATCAAGAGATACACAGGCAAGGTGGTTGTTGTTAAATACGGCGGAAACGCTATGATAGACGAGCATTTAAAACAGCAGGTCATGGAGGATATCGTTCTCCTCTGGCTTATCGGCGTTAAGATAGTGCTTGTTCACGGCGGCGGCCCCGAGATAAACGACCTTATGCAAAGGCTCGGCAAAAAGGCTGAGTTTGTTGACGGACTGCGAGTAACCGATAAGGAGACCGTCGATATTGTTCAGATGGTGCTTGCAGGTAAAGTTAATAAGACCCTTGTAAACCTTCTTGAAATGAAGGGCGGCAAGGCTATGGGTATTTCGGGAATGGACGGCAGGCTTATCGAGTCCGAAATGAAGGATGAGAGGCTCGGTTACGTTGGCTCAATCAAAAAGATACATATCAAGCCTGTCATTGACCTGCTTGAGAAAAACTATATCCCCGTCATCTCAACTGTCGGTTGCGACAGACAGGGCAATACCTATAATATAAACGGCGACACCGCCGCATCTTATATCGCAGGCGCACTCGGCGCCGAGCGTCTTATTATGATGACCGATATTGCGGGCATTTTGAGAGATAAGGACGACCCCTCGACCCTTATCGCAGAGGTAACCTGCGACGAGGCTAAAAAGCTTTATGAGGACGGCATCGTTTCGGGCGGTATGATTCCCAAGGTGGAGTGCTGTATCGAGGCAATTCGCGAGGGTGTTAAAAACGTTATTATTATGGACGGCAGAGTTCCTCACTCGATTTTGATGGAGCTTTTAACCGACGAGGGTGCAGGAACCATGGTAACCGGAGGAAAAAATGAGTAACCTTAAAGAGCAGGATAAACAGTACGTCGCAAACACCTATGCCCGTTTTCCCGTTGAGCTCGTTTCGGGAAAGGGTAGCGAGGTATTTGATAAGGACGGCAAAAGATATATAGATATGGGAACAGGCATCGGCGTTACCGCTTTCGGAATTGCCGATGACGAGTGGAAAGAGGCGGTAACCGCTCAGCTTAGTAGGCTGCAGCACACCTCAAACCTTTACTACACCGAGCCTTGCGCCGCACTTGCAGAACTTATCTGTAACAAAACGGGAATGAAAAAGGTCTTTTTCTGCAACTCGGGCGCAGAGGCAAACGAGGGAGCTATAAAAACTGCGAGAAAGTATGCCGCCGAGAAAAAGGGTGAGGATTACTATACCATAGTAACCCTTAAAAACAGCTTTCACGGCAGGACAATAACAACCCTTGCCGCAACAGGCCAGGACCATTATCACGAGCTGTTTCAGCCGCTGACCCCCGGCTTTGTTCACGCTCCCGCAAACGATTTTGAAGCCCTAAAAGAAATCGCTTTAAACAATAAAACCGCCGCTATTATGATGGAAATGATTCAAGGCGAGGGTGGCGTTATCGCAATGGAGGCGGATTTTGTTAAAAAGACCGCCGAGTTTGCAAAGGAAAACGACATTCTTTTAATAATCGACGAGGTTCAGACAGGCAACGGCAGAACGGGCGAGCTCTACGCCTATATGAATTACAAAATTGAGCCCGACATCGTTTCGACTGCAAAGGGAATAGGCGGAGGCCTCCCCTTAGGAGCAATCATCTTCGGTGAGAAGACCGAGTTTACCCTTAAGGCAGGCGAGCACGGCTCGACCTTTGGCGGAAACCCCGTTTGCTGTGCAGGCGCAATGAGCATTTTAAAAAGAATTGATGATAAGCTCTTAGCTGAGGTTAAGGAAAAGAGCAAATTTATTTTTGATAGCTTTAATGGTGCTAAGGGCGTTACGGGTGTCAGCGGAATGGGACTTATGGTCGGCGTAAAGACCGAGAAGCCCGCCGCCGAGATCGTTAAAAAGTGCATTGAAAAAGGCGTCCTTTGCCTTACCGCTAAGGACAAGGTAAGACTTCTTCCTGCACTCAATATTCCTATGGATGTTTTAAAAGAGGCTGTAGAAATTATAAAAAACGTTTGTGCTGAAAGCGAGGACTAAACTGATATGAATTTAAAGGGAAAAAATTTCTTAAAACTTCTGGACTTTACCCCCGAGGAGATAAACTATCTTCTTAAGTACGCATCAAACCTTAAAAAGCAGAAAAAGGCGGGCATCTCTCACAGAATTTGCGAGGGAAAGAGCGTTGCCCTGCTTTTTGAAAAGGACAGCACAAGAACCCGCTGTGCCTTTGAGGTTGCTGCGGCCGACCTCGGTATGCACCCCGTCTATCTCGGCCCCCAGGGCTCGCAGATGGGCAAAAAGGAAAGCATTGCCGACACCGCAAGGGTCCTCGGCAGAATGTTTGACGGAATTGAGTACCGCGGTTTTGGTCAGGAAAAGGTTGAGGAGCTTGCAAAGTATGCGGGCGTTCCTGTTTGGAACGGACTTACCAATGAGTTTCACCCCACCCAGATCCTTGCTGACTTTTTAACCATAAAGGAACATTTTGGCGCCTTAAAGGGTAAAAAGCTTGTCTATATGGGTGATGCCAGATACAATATGGGCAACTCGCTTATGGTAGGCTGTGCAAAAATGGGAATGCACTTTGTAGCCTGCGCTCCCAAAAAGTATTTCCCCGATGCCGAGCTTATTGCAGCCTGCGAGGCTGTCGCAAAGGAAACGGGCGCAGTTTTGGAGTTTAACGAAGATCCTATGGATGCCGTAAAGGGCGCTCACGTTATCTATACAGACGTATGGGTCTCAATGGGCGAGCCGAGCGAGGTCTGGGAGGAAAGAATAAAAGAACTTTCTCCCTATCAGGTTACGACCGAGCTTATGCAGGCCGCAGGAGAGCAGTGCCGCTTTATGCACTGTCTGCCCGCATTTCACGACCTTGAAACCACCATCGGCAGAGAGGTTTATGAGAAATACGGTCTTGACTGCCTGGAGGTTACAAACGAGGTTTTCGAGAGCGACAAATCCATCGTTTTTGACGAGGCTGAAAACCGTATGCACACCATCAAAGCAGTTATGGCGGCAACTTTGTAAATTTTTCAAAAAAACTATTGACAGAGAAAAAATGCCGTGCTATAATGAGGCATACTTTTTTAAAAAGGCTATGACGAAGACGGTTTGGTTCTTTTGCTTTCAGAGAGTCGGCGGTAGGTGAAAGCCGATAGCAAAAACCTCAAAAACCCATCACTTCTGAGCCGGAAGCCCGAAAACCGTAGAGGTTAGTAGATACTTCCCGTGATTGCTGCGTAAAGGCATAAGGGTTGATAGACCCTGAGTGGCAGTTTTACTGCAATTTGAGTGGTACCGCGAGTGTAAATTACACCCGTCTCAAAGCTAAAACTTTGAGGCGGGTTTTATTTTTTAGATTCTATTTAAGGAGGAATTAAAATGTCAACTGTTACTAACGAGAAGATGTATGAGGTGGCGATGCGAATTCGCGAGATGCGACTTATTGCAGGCTACACAGAGGCTGAGATGGCAGAGAAGACCGAGACTCAGCTTGATACATATATTAAGCTCGAAGCAGGAGGGCTGGACTTTCCTTTCTCGTTTATTCATAAATGTGCTCAGGTTTTCGGCATCGGTATGTCCGATCTTCTTGAGGGTGCAACCAGCGCAAGACTTACTTCCTATACCGTTACAAGAAGAGGCGGCGGCCAGCAGACTGCCAAGGAGGAGGGCATCAACATTGCAAACCTCGCTCCTAAATTCAGAAATAAGATTGCTGAGCCTTATTGGGTCAGATACGAGTACGATCCCGCTCAGCAGAATAAGCCTATACACTTAGCTACCCACAGCGGTCAGGAATTTGACCTTGTTATCAGCGGAAAGCTCAAGGTGCAGATCGGCAATCACACCGAGATCCTTGAGGAAGGCGATAGCATCTACTACGACTCCTCAACACCTCACGGTATGATCGCGGTAGACGGTAAGGAGTGCGTTTTCTGTGCAGTTGTTCTTCCCGGTGAGGATACTAAGGAAGAAACAGTTCGCCAGAGCATCGTTACCGCCAAAAAGTCCGAGCCCCTTGTTTGCGAGAAGTTCGTTAAAACAGAGGAGGACGAAAACGGCGCCCTTAAAAATATCGAGTTTAAAAATACCGACGTCTTTAACTTCGGTTTTGACATTGTTGACGGAATTGCAAATAAATATCCCGACAAGCTGGCTATGCTCCATCTTGATAAGAATAAGGTAGAACGCCGCTTTACCTTCAGAGATATCAAGCACTATTCCAGCCAGACCGCAAACTATTTCACCTCGCTCGGAATCAAGCGCGGAGATAAGGTAATGCTTGTTTTAAAGCGCCACTATCAGTTCTGGTTTGCAATGGTCGCGCTTCACAAGATCGGCGCAGTTGCGATCCCTGCGACCAACCAGCTTAAAGAGCACGATTTTGAGTACCGCTATAATGCCGCAGGCGTTTCTGCTATCGTCTGTACCGCCGACGGTGATACCGCTGATATAGCCGCCGCTGCCGCAGAAAAATGCCCGCAGGTTACAACAAAGGTGCTCGTAGGCGGCAAAAAGGACGGCTGGCACGACTTTGACGAGGAATTTAAGCTCTTCTCCCGCAAGTTTGAAAAGCCCGAGGACTTCTCGGCAGGTGACGAAACTGCCCTTATGTTCTTTACCTCGGGAACAACGGGCAATCCCAAAATGGCCGCACATAAGCACACCTACGCTCTCGGTCATTTTGTAACCGCAAAATATTGGCACTGCTGCGAGAGGGACGGACTTCATCTCACCATCTCGGACACCGGCTGGGGCAAGAGCCTTTGGGGCAAGCTTTACGGCCAGTGGCTCTGCGAGGGAGCTGTCTTTGTTTATGACTTTGACCGCTTTGATGAAAATGACATTCTGCCGATGTTCGCCAAATACAACATCACAACCTTCTGTGCACCTCCCACAATGCTGCGTATGCTTATCCGCGGCGACCTTTCTAAGTATGACTTAAGCTCTATCCACCATATGACAACTGCGGGCGAGGCTTTAAACCCCGAGGTCTTTAAGCAGTTTAAGGCGGCAACGGGCCTTGAGATAATGGAAGGCTTCGGCCAGACCGAAACAACCCTTGCAATCGCAAACCTCTACGGCACCACCCCCAAGATCGGCTCTATGGGCAAGGCCTCACCTCAGTTCGATCTTGACATCGTAGATCCCGACGGTAACAGTGTTGCAACGGGTGAGGTCGGCGAGATCGTTATCCACACAGACAAGTCGGTTCCCTGCGGCCTCTTTAAAGAGTACTATCTTGACGACGAAAAGACTCACGACGCCTGGCACGACGATGTATATCACACAGGTGATACCGCTTGGCGCGATGAGGACGGATATTTCTGGTACGTCAGCCGTGTTGACGACGTTATCAAATCGTCGGGTTACCGCATCGGACCCTTTGAGATCGAGAGCGTTATCATGGAACTTCCTTATGTTGTTGAGTGCGGCGTTTCGGCTGTTCCCGATGAGGTAAGAGGTCAGGTCGTTAAGGCAAGCATCGTTCTTACAAAGGGAACTGTAGGTACTGACGAGCTTAAGAAAGAAATTCAGAATTACGTTAAGGAGCACACCGCACCTTATAAATATCCCCGTGTAGTCGTGTTCTGCGACGAGCTTCCCAAAACCATCAGCGGAAAAATTCAGCGCAATAAGCTCTAAAAATCGGTTATATTCTATTGACATATAGCCAAAGTTGTGATATACTAACTTAAAACTTAAAGGCATTGACGAAGAGTGTGCAAAAATATGCTTTTCAGAGAGATGGCGGCGGGTGAAAGTCCATCAAACACAGTTTTTGCATTTGTAGCTTCTGAGCCGAGGGGAAGAAAGCTAAATGGTGAGTAGAACCCTTCCGTGATTGCTGCGTAAAGGCATAAGGGTTGATAGACCCTGAGTGGCAGTTTTTACTGCAATTTGAGTGGTACCGCGGGTGTAAATTACAGCACTCGTCTCAAAGCTACAACTTTGGGGCGAGTGTTTTTTTGCCTCAGGAATTGGAGAGAAAAAGTATGAAACAGATGACAGGTCTTGATTTTAAGATCAGGGAAATGGCGGGAAGAATTAAAGAGCTTCGCGAAATAGTCGGGCTCACACCTGCCGAAATGGCTGTCAAAACCGACGTTTCTATCGAGGAATATATTGAGTGCGAGTCGGGAAAAAGCGACCTTAACTTTGCCTTTATCTATAGGTGCGCTCTTGCTCTCGGCGTTAACGTAACCGATATTATCGAGGGCCATAGCCCCACCCTGCGTTCCTATACTGTTACAAGGCAGGGAGCGGGGCAGGAGATCGCCAACGCCCACGGTATGACCTATTATAACCTCGCTTATGCATTCCAGAACAGAATTGCAGAGCCGCTTTACGTTAAAATGGCGTACGACGAGGCGGCTGAGCATAAGGACATCGAGCTTACCACCCACTCGGGTCAGGAATGTGATATCGTTGTTGAAGGCAACCTTATGGTCCAGATAGGCGAGCATAGGGAAATTTTAGAGCCGGGCGACAGCATTTATTACGATAGCTCGACCCCGCACGGCATGATCGCGGTAAACGGCAAGGACTGTATATTCTATGCAATCGTTTTAAATCCCACAGGCGAGCCTATCCCCGAGTTTTCCTCCGAGGAAACCCACACGCAGCTTGAAAAACTGCCTGATGACCCCGCTGAGAGAATTTATAGAAACTTTGTAGACGTTGAGAAAAACGAAAACGGAACACCTACAAAAATTACATTTAAGAATACAGAAAACTTCAACTTCGCCTTTGACCTTGTTGATGCGCTTGCAAAAAGAGAGCCTAAAAAGCTCGCTATGCTGCACATTTCGCAGGATAAAAAGGAAAGAAGATTTACATTTGACGATATGCGCCGTGCCTCTAACCAGTGCGCCAACTACTTTAAGTCGATAGGCATAAAGAAGGGCGACCGCGTTATGCTGGTCTTAAAGCGCCACTATCAGTTTTGGTTTGCGATGCTGGGCCTCAATAAGCTTGGTGCTGTTGCGATCCCTGCAAGCAATCAGCTTTTAGAGCACGATTTTGAGTACCGCTTTAAGTCGGCAGGCATCAGCACAATTATCTGCACTGCAGACGGCGAGAGCGCCAAAGAGGCTGATATAGCGGCAGCAAAATGCCCCGAGCTTGTACATAAGATAATAGTAAACGGCACTCGTGAGGGCTGGAGAAGCTTTGACGAGGAGTACACAATGTTTAGCAGTCGCTACGAGCGAGGCGAGGATGCCCCCGGCGGCGACGATCTGATGCTTATGTTCTTTACCTCGGGAACCTCGGGCTATCCCAAAATTGCGGCTCATAATTACAAGTATGCGCTTGGACACTTCCACACCGCAAAATATTGGCACAATGCCGATCCCAACGGCCTGCACTTTACTATTTCCGATACAGGCTGGGCAAAGGCAATGTGGGGCAAGCTCTACGGCCAATGGCTTTGCGAGGCGGCAACCTTTGTTTATGACTTTGATAGGTTTGACGCCGCTGAGATTCTGCCCATGTTTGCAAAATACAATATCACAAGCTTCTGTGCACCGCCCACAATGCTCAGAATGATGGTAAAGCAGGACATTTCTAAGTACGATTTATCCTCTGTCCGCCATATGACGACCGCGGGCGAGGCTCTAAACCCCGAGGTCTACCGCCAGTTTGAAAAGGCAACAGGCCTGCAGATTCTTGAGGGCTTTGGACAGAGCGAGAGCACAATGATAATCGGAAATATGCGCGGCGCCCGCCACAAGCTCGGATCAATGGGCAAGCCTGCTCCTATCTATGACGTTGACCTTATGGACGCTGACGGAAACAGCGTTGCAACGGGTGAAACGGGCGAAATCGTTATAAACGTCAAAAACGGTATGCCCTGCGGTCTGTTTGCAGGCTATTACGGCGATGAGGAGAAGACGGCTGAGGTGCTTCACGACGGATATTATCACACAGGCGACCTCGCTTGGCGCGATGAGGACGGATTTTATTGGTACGTCGGCCGTGTTGACGACGTTATCAAGTCCTCGGGCTACCGCATAGGACCCTTTGAGATCGAAAGCGTTATTATGGAGCTTCCTTACGTTCTTGAGTGCGGCGTTTCGGCCGTTCCCGACGAGGTAAGAGGCCAGATAGTTAAGGCAAGCATCGTACTTACAAAGGGTACCGAGGGAACAGAGGAGCTTAAAAAGGAAATTCAGAATTACGTTAAAAAGCATACCGCTCCCTATAAGTATCCTCGTGTGGTAGTGTTCAAGGATAGCCTCCCCAAGACCACCAGCGGTAAGATACAGAGAAATAAACTGTAAGGTACAAAAATGAAAAGAATAACTATTTTTTCGGGGCATTACGGCAGCGGTAAGACCAATATTGCCGTAAATTACGCCTTTGAGCTTAAAAATAAGGGACTTGATGTCAGCATCGCTGATATTGATATCGTAAACCCTTATTTTCGCACGAGGGACAGCGCGAAAGAGCTCGAAAAAGCGGGAATTGAGTTGGTTGCTCTCCCGTTTGCCAACAGTAACGTTGACCTACCCTCGCTTCCCTCAGAGGTCTACGGCCTCGTTCAGAGGAGAGATAAAAGCGTTGTTATAGACCTTGGCGGAGATGAACGCGGAGCGCTCGCTCTCGGCAGATTTACCCCTTATATCCGCGAGGAAAATAACTACGATATGTTCTTTGTGGTAAATTTCTACAGACCTCTTACGAGAACTGCTGATGAGGCTATCGAGGCGCTCTGTGAGATTGAAAATGCGGCAGGCCTAAAGTTTACGGGCATTGTCAATAACTCAAATATCGGTGCTGAGACCACTAAAGAGGACGTCGAAAAAACGCTTGAAAAAGCGGATGAGCTCTCTTTAAAAACCAGCTTGCCGCTTGTTATGACAACGGTTGATGAGGCGCTTTTTGATGCGGTCAGCGCGCCGAACAAATTTTCACTGAAATTGCAAGAAAAATTATTTTGATAGGAGAAAAAGCTTATGGCAAAGGTTACATTTGCAACCGATCTTTGTAAGGGCTGCGGACTTTGTGTTGCCGCCTGCCCCAAAAAGATAATCGAGCTTGCGAAAGATCAGATCAACAAAAAGGGACATTCTCCCGCACGTATTACAGAGCAGGACAAGTGCATTGCCTGCGCATTCTGCGCAACAATGTGTCCCGACTGTGTAATTACGGTTGAAAAGTGAGGTGCAGAAAATGGCAGATAAGGTTTTAATGAAAGGTAACGAGGCTATAGCCGAGGCTGCGATCCGTGCAGGTTGCCGCCACTATTTCGGCTATCCTATAACTCCTCAGACAGAGGTTGCCGCATATATGGCAAAGCGTATGCCCAAGATCGAGGGCGGCGTTTTCTTACAGGCAGAAAGTGAGATCTCGGCAATAAATATGGTTTACGGCGTTGCAGGCGCAGGCTTCAGAGTTATGACCTCCTCCTCAAGCCCCGGAATTTCCTTAAAGCAGGAGGGGATTTCCTATCTTGCAGGCTCGGATCTTCCCGCGCTTATCGTTAACGTTCAGCGTGGCGGCCCCGGTCTCGGCGGCATTCAGCCCTCGCAGTCTGACTATTTTCAAGCAACCCGCGGCGGCGGACACGGCGACTATCATCTTATCGTCCTCGCTCCTGCATCGGTTCAAGAAATGGCTGACCTTACCATAAAGGCTTTTGACCTCTCGGATAAGTACAGAGTTCCCGCAATGCTCCTTGCAGACGGAACTATGGGTCAAATGATGGAGCCCGTTGAGCTTCCCGACAGCGTTGACACCCTTAAGGTAGAAAAGCCTTGGGCGGTAACAGGAACACAGAAAAAGAGAGAGCACAATATCGTAAACTCGCTTTACCTCGCTCCCGAAAAGCTCGAGCAGACAAACCTTGAGCGCTTTGAGAGATATAAGGCTATCGAGGAAAACGAGGCTCTTTACGAGGAATTTATGATGGAGGACGCAGAGTACTGCGTCGTGGCTTACGGCATTACCGCAAGAGTTTCCAAAAATGCGGTTATCGCCGCAAGAGAGCAGGGAATCCGTGTCGGTATGATAAGACCTATCACCCTTTGGCCCTTCCCCAAGAAAGCAATTGCAGATGTAACTGACAAGGTCAAGGCATTTATCAGCGTTGAGCTTTCTATGGGTCAGATGATCGAGGATGTCAAGCTTGCTTCAAGCTGCAAAAAGCCCGTTTACCTTTGTAGCAGAGTCGGCGGCGTTATCACAACCCCCGAACAAGTGCTTGAAACTATAAAGAAAACAGCAGGAGGTAATGAATAATGGTAGTGTTTGAAAAACCCAAGAGTTTAACAGATGCGCAGTTTCATTACTGCCCCGGTTGTACCCACGGAATTATTCACAGATTAGTCGCTCAGGCTATCGACGAGCTGGGCATCGAGGGCAAGACAGTCGGTGTTGCTCCTGTTGGCTGTGCTGTTATGGCTTATGACTATTTTGCCTGCGATATGGTTGAGGCGGCTCACGGCAGAGCCCCCGCTGTTGCAACAGGTCTTAAGCGCTGTATGCCCGAAAATGTCATCTTTACATATCAAGGCGACGGCGACCTCGCTTCGATCGGTATGGCTGAAACTGTCCACGCCGCAACAAGAAACGAGAATATCACCATCATTTTCGTAAACAACGCGATCTATGGTATGACAGGCGGTCAGATGGCTCCCACCTCGCTTCCCGGCCAGGTAACACAGACCTCGCCTTACGGCAGAGATGTCAAGACCGCAGGCTACCCTGTAAGAGTTTCTGAGATGCTGGCAACCTTAGAGGGTCCCGAGTTTATAACAAGAGTTGCAGTTAACAACGTTAAAAACGTTAAGGCGGCAGGCGCAGCAATCAAGAAGGCTTTTGAAAACCAGATAAACGGCAAGGGCTTTTCTCTTGTTGAGGTCGTTTCCTCCTGCCCGACAAACTGGGGTAAGACCCCCGTTGATGCTCTTAAATGGCTCGAAGAAAATATGCTTCCTTATTATCCCTTGGGCGTGTATAAGGATAGAAGCGCAGAGGAGGGTAAATAATGAGCGAGAAAAGATTTTTGTTCTCGGGCTTCGGCGGACAGGGTATCCTGTTTGCAGGAAAGTTCGTAGCCTATAAGGGCCTTATGGACGACAAGCAGGTAAGCTGGCTCCCCTCGTATGGCCCCGAAATGCGTGGCGGCACCGCCTCCTGCGGCGTTATCGTTAGTGACGAGTCGGTAGGCTCGCCTATCGTTTCAAATCCCAATATTCTCGTTGCAATGAACCTTCCCTCGCTTGATAAGTATGAGGATAGCGTCGAGAGCGGCGGAATGATCTTTGCCGATAGTTCGCTTATCGAGCGCAAGGTAAAGAGGGATGACGTTAAGGTTTTCTACATTCCCGCAACCCGCCTTGCCCGTGATAACGGCGTTCCCACCCTTGCCAATATGATCATTGTCGGCAAGATCATGAAGGAGCTCGGTGAGTTTGAGGGCGATAGCCTTAACGCTGCACTTAAAAAGGTGATTTCGGCCAAGCATGCCGATATGCTTGAGGTAAACCTAAAAGCAATGCGCCTCGGTGCAGAATACTAAACAAAAAGGACGCCGCAAGGTGTCCTTTTTTAGTGAATAGAGAAAAGTGAAGAGTGAAAAGTTTTGGAAGGGTTTTGCAAAAGCAAAACCCTCGTTTTGTATGTTTTTATTTTAATTGTAGGGCACGACCTGCGTGTCGTGCCGAAAAAACGGAATGGATAAATCCATTCCCTACAAAATGATAGAAGGTTGGCTTTTATTCGTCTTCCGTTTCTCCGTAGGAAACAAAGGCCTCCTCGGCATCTTGCATAGCTTTAATTAGGGTCAACCTTGCGGCGTCGAATTTGCCGTCTTCTATGTACTCTATTGCATAATCAAATGCAGAAAGTAAAGTTAAATATGGCTTTTTCCACTCGCTCATTTTATTCTCTCCAAAATAAAATAATGTTTACCTTATTATAATTCCAATATGGAATTATGTCAATAATATTTTCGTTTATTATTCTATTAAAGAATTAAACGAAAGGTATTATATTAATGAAACTAAGAAAAAGGGAATATGGAAATTGCAATTTGGTTGGCAGAAATATAGAGAGGCTCAGAAAAGAAAAGGGCATTAAGCAAAAGGATTTTATTTCAAGAATGCAGACTATGGGCTGTGATATAAACCCTACAAGCTATTCAAAGCTTGAAGGGCAGGTAAGACAAGCAACGGATAAGGAGATCTATGCCGCCGCCAAAATCCTGAATGTGAATTTAGAAAAACTATTTGAATAAGAATGTTTAAATTTTGCAAAAAAATATTGACATTACAAAACTGCGGTGTTATAATACCAATATCAAAAATGCGTTGAAGGAATTATTCTCTTTTTTTGAGCATTGCAGAGAGTCGCCGGTGGGTGAAAGGCGATATGTGAGAATTTGAGAAGTCTCGTTCCGGAGCAGAGCGGCAGAAGTTTCAGTAAGTCGCTACGGCTTGCCCCGTTACCAAGGCAGGAGGCTTGATGGAGCCTTATTGAGTGGCTGTTTTATGCAGCAATCAGGGTGGTACCGCGAAATATTTCGTCCCTGAGTCCGAAAAATTCGGGCTCAGGGATTTTTTAATTCTTCGAGCCTTAAGACGAAAGGAAAAGAGTTATGAAACAAATCAAAATTGCCGACACGACACTTTTAAGAGAGGATAGCAAGTTCAGCTTTAAGGAAAAGCTTGAGATTGCCCGCCAGCTTGAAAAGCTCTGCGTTGACACCATCGAAATTCCCGAAATTGAAAACGCTAAAACCGACATTCTCTTTGTCAGAACGGTTTCGTCGTTTGTTAAAAACAGCATCATTTCGGTTGCCGCAGGCTCGAGTGACGAGAGTATAGAAAATGCCGCTGCTGCACTTTCCTCGGCTAAAAATGCAAGAATTTGCATAAAACTGCCCGTTTCACCCGTTGGAATGGAGTATATAAGCCACAAAAAAGCCCCCGCGATGCTCGCTTGGGTATCAGAGGCCGTAAAAAAAGCAAAGGAAAAGGTAAGCGACGTTGAGTTTTGCGCCGTTGACGCAACCCGCGCAGAGCCCGATTATTTAAAAGAGGTCATTGCCGCCGCCGCAGAGGCAGGCGCCACCTCTATAACAGTCTGCGACTCTGCCGCAAAAATGCTGCCCGATGACTTTGCAGATTTTGCCGCCGAGGTCTGCGCCTGCGTTTCGGTGCCTGTTGGCGTCTGTTGCGATAATAAGGGAGGTCTTGCATCTGCATCTGCCGTTCTTTCGGCAAAACGCGGCGTAGAATGTGTTAAAACCGCCGTCGGCGGCTCGGTAGTAGAGCTTGAGACCTTTGTTTCAATGCTTCGCGACTGCGGCGATAATTACGGACTTTGCTCGGCGGTTAAGGCAACCGAGCTTCACCGCATAATCAAACAAATTAACTGGATCGCCTCAAATGCCGAAAACGAGAAGCGCATAGTTTCTGCCGCTGACGAGGGCGAAAACGGAGTTTACCTCAGCGAGTCTGACAGCCAGAGCGAAGTCAACGCCGCAGTTTTAAGGCTGGGTTACGACTTGTCTGCTGATGACCAGACTAAAGTTTATGAGGAATTTCTGCGCGTTGCCGCCAAGAAAAAGGTCGGTGCTAAGGAACTGGATGCTATCGTTGCAAGCGTTGCCCTGCAGGTTCCCGCAACATATAAGCTGGTAAGCTATGTTATCAATAACGGAAACGTTATCTCGGCAAGCGCCCAGATAACCCTTAATAAAAACGACACTGCTATGCAGGGCGTATGCATAGGTGACGGACCTATAGACGCCGCATTCCTTGCCATTGACCAGATCATCGGCCACCACTATGAGCTGGACGATTTCCAGATCCAGTCGGTAACCGAGGGTAAAGAGGCTATGGGCTCGGCGCTTGTAAAGCTCCGCTCAAACGGCAAGCTCTATTCGGGCAACGGAATTTCAACCGATATCATCGGCGCAAGCATCAGAGCGTACCTTAATGCTGTTAATAAGATCGTTTACGAGGAGGCGTAAAAAATGAAACTTTCCTTTTCAACAAAGGGTTGGCACAACAGCTCCTTTGAAGAGTTCTGCGACATCGCGGTCGACTTAGGCTTCAAAGGAATTGAGTTGCACAATATTTACAATAGACTTTTTGCCGAAAAAGACGGCGCATTTCATGATTACGCCGCCGCGGCAACCCTGCGCCGCCTTTATGAGAAAAATCTGAAACTGCCTTGTATCGACACCATTTCTGACATTGCCGATAAGGATAGCGCCGATAAGGCCTTGGACGAAATAGTAAAATGCATCGCAATATCTGAAAATCTGCACATTCCCTGCATTCGCCTTAGAGCAAAGGCGTCTGAGGACGAGGATGCAGTGAAAAATGTTTACGCGCTTGTAGAAAAGGCTCTGCCCGAGGCAGAGAAAAAGGGGATAACCTTGGTTATTGAAACCTCGGGACTCTTTGCAGACACCGCCGCCTTGCGCGAGGTGCTCGAAAGCTTTGCCTGCGACAATCTCGGCGCGCTGTGGAACTTTTCCGCCGCTTATTTTGAGTGCGGTGAGGCGCCTGAGCAGGTCATCAAAAACCTCGGTGCTTATGTCCGCCACGTGCATCTGACCGACGCTGAAAAGACCGAAAACGGCATAGAATACTGCCTTGCAGGCGAGGGCGAGCTGCCCATCGGTGATATGATGCTGGCTCTGCGCTCGGTAAACTATGATGGATTTGTTTCGCTGGTCTGGAACCCCGCCTGGTGCGAGGAAATTGATGATATGGAGATAATCTTCTCGCAGTTTACAAGCTTTATGAAGCAGTTCGGCGCCATTTCAAGAAACGAGAAGACTCTCTATTATAACAGAGCCCATACAGGAAAATTCGTCTGGGAAAAGGATAGGCTCATTGACCTTACCTTTCCGCAGGTGCTGGATAAAATGGTCGAGGAGTTTCCCGATCAGTACTGCTTTAAGTACACCACCCTTGACTACACCCGCACCTACAGCGAGTTTCGCGACGACGTTGACACCTTTGCCCGCAGCCTTATCGCCCTCGGCGTAAAGGCGGGAAGCAAGGTGGCAGTATGGGCATCAAACGTGCCGCAGTGGTATATCGCTTTCTGGGCGGCAACCAAGATCGGCGCAATTTTGGTAACTGTAAACACCGCTTATAAAATTCACGAGGCTGAGTACCTCTTACGCCAGTCAGACACGCACACCCTCATTTTGACCGAGGGCGCAAAGGACACCCATTACGGCAAGATAATTGCAGAGCTTTGCCCCGAGCTTGAAAATAAGGCGTCGGGTGACCCTCTGCACGCAAAGCGTCTGCCTTTCTTAAGAAACGTTATTACAGTTGGCTTTAAGCAGAAGGGCTGTATGACATGGAGCGAGGCGCTCGAGCGCTCGGCTCAGGTGCCTATTGAGGAAGTTAGGCGTATGGCGGCCGCCGTCGATAAGGACGACGTCTGTAATATGCAGTATACCTCGGGAACAACAGGTTTCCCCAAGGGCGTTATGCTCACACACTACAACGTTGTAAATAACGGAAAATATATCGGCGACCATATGGACCTTTCAACCGCCGACAGAATGATGATTCAGGTGCCTATGTTTCACTGCTTTGGAATGGTGCTTTCAATGACGGCTTCAATGACCCACGGCACAACAATGTGCCCGCTGCCGTACTTCTCACCCAAGCCCGCGCTTTCCTGCGTTCATAACGAGCATATTACAGCCTTTAACGGCGTTCCCACAATGTTTATCGCAATGATGGAGCACCCCGATTTTGAAAAGACCGATTTTTCTTATATGAGAATCGGCATTATGGCTGGTGCAAACTGCCCCGCCGACCTTATGAAAAAGGCAACCGAGGTTATGAATATGCGCGAGATAGTTTCGGTCTATGGTCAGACCGAGGCTTCCCCCGGCTGCACAATGAGCAGCTATTACGACAGCTTAGAGGTAAGAACCGAAACTGTCGGTAGCGCCTTTGCAAATGTTGAGTGTAAGATCGTAGATCCTGAAACTGGCGAGGACTGCCCCGATGGAGTAAACGGCGAGTTTGTTGCCCGCGGCTATAACATTATGAAGGGCTACTATAAAATGCCCGCCGCGACTGCTGAGGCAATCGACAAGGACGGCTGGCTTCATACAGGCGACCTTGCCTGCCGCGACAGCGACGGCAACTACCGCATCACAGGCAGACTTAAAGATATGATAATTCGCGGCGGCGAGAACATTTATCCCAAGGAGATCGAGGAGTTTATCTACACCAATCCCAAGGTAAGCGATGTTCAGGTCATCGGCGTTCCCGATAAGCAGTACGGCGAGGAAATTATGGCCTGCGTCATCTTAAAAGAGGGCGAGAGTATGACCGAGGATGAGATGAAGGCATTTATCGGCGCAAGTATGGCTCGCCATAAGGTGCCGAGATATGTTGATTTTGTTGAAGCCTTCCCGATGAATGCCGCAGGAAAGATACTCAAATACAAAATGCGCGAGGCGGCCGCAGAAAAGCTCGGAATCAAGGTGGAAAAATAATGATAGCGCAAAAATTCTATGCAATAGACTCTCATTGCCACGTTTACCCGAGCAAGATTGCCGCTGCCGCAGTAGGAGCTACCGACGCGTTTTACGGCGTAAAATCCTGCTTTGACGGCAGTACTGATACCTTGCTTGCACAAATGAAACAGACTGGCGTTGACCACGCCCTTATCCAGTCGGTCGCAACAACGCCGAAGCAGGTGGGTAGCATAAACAACTTTATTGCCGAAACTGTAAAAAATTCGAGCGGCGCCTTTACAGGCCTCGGAACGCTCCACCCCGACAGCGAAACTCTCGAGCAGGATGTTGAAAATATTGTTTTGCTTGGGCTTTTGGGAGTAAAGCTTCACCCCGATATCCAGCGCTTTAAAATTGACGATTACCGCTGCCTTAAGATATACGAGCTTTGCGAAAAGGCGGGCTTGCCCATTTTAATGCATACGGGAGATAACCGCTACGATTTTTCAAACCCTAACCGCCTCTTGCCTGTTCTTAACATCTATACCTCGCTTGTTGTTATCGGCGGGCATCTGGGCGGCTATTCGGTCTGGGATGAGGCGAGCGAAAAGCTTTCGGGCTTACCTAACTTTTACGTTGACACCTCGTCGAGCATTTCCATTCTCGGCGTAGACGAGGCAAAAAAGATAATCGAGCGATACGGGGTAGACCACGTTCTGTTTGGAACAGATTACCCGATGTTCGACCAGAAGACCGAGATAGAATATCTTCTAAAAATGGGCTTTTCCGATGAGGAATATGAAAAGATATTCTCAAAAAACGCCAAACGGATTTTCGGTTTGAAGTAGAGGCTTTAATTTTAATTTGTGGCGGGCGGGCACAGAGACCCGCCCCTACGGATTCTGCTCAGCGCTTGTTTTAATTTATAGGGACAGGCCTCTGGACTGTCCGCAGACAAAACGGGACGTCGAGGCGTCGCTCCCTACAAAATCCTATCGTGTGGCGGATCAATTTCATAGATTAGTAGAAAATGCATAAAAAATCGCACAAAACTGCAAAAATATACGATTTTCTATTGACTTTTTTGCTTTATTGGAGTAAAATTTTTTTATTAGGTTTATTAAAAAAGGAAGTGAGCAGAGTGTTCTTTTTTGGAAAAGAGTATTATTACTATTATTTTACAAAGGACTGTTCGCTTTCTTTTAAATCAGGAAAATAAGGGTGCAAAAAAACGCCCTTTCCGATAAGAAGAGGACAGTCCGCATCCGTCGTGCCATAGAGGGCACAGGTGGTATGCGGTTTTTTTATTTGGAGGCGACAAGTTAAAATGTTATCCCAGAAAATGCTTGCTTTGGGCAAAAAAAGCTCGGCTATCCGCGAGATATTCGAGTATTCCAAAAAGAGAAAGGCAGAGATCGGGGAGGACAAGGTCTTTGATTTCAGCCTTGGAAATCCCAGTATCCCCGCGCCGAAGTGCGTTGAGGATGCAATTAAAGATCTTCTCACAACCTGCGATAGTATTGACCTGCACGGCTATACCTCGGCACAGGGTGATATGGAAACGAGAAGGACCATTGCAAATAACATAGGTGAGCGCTTCGGCTTTGCCGCTGATGCAAACCTTATCTATATGACCTGCGGCGCCGCCGCATCCCTTACCATTACTCTAAAGGCGATAATAGAGGAGGGGGACGAGGTTATCCTCTTAGCACCCTATTTCCCCGAGTACAAGGTGTTCGCCGAGAACGCGGGCGCAAAGGTTAAGGTGGTTGCTTGCACAGGCGAGCAGTTTTCTCTCGACCTTGAGGCGCTGGGTAAGGCTGTAAATAAAAATACACGCGCGATAATTGTAAACTCGCCCAACAACCCGACAGGTGCAGTTTTAAGCGAGGACGATATAAAAGGCCTCGCAGAGCTTTTAAACAAAAAGCAGGCGGAAACAGGCAGAGCAGTAACTATACTCGCCGACGAGCCTTACAGAGAACTTGCCTATGACGGCGTTTTTGTACCATATATCCCGAATTACTACGATAACACAATCGTTTGCTATTCCTACAGCAAATCACTCTCCATACCAGGTGAGAGAATAGGCTATATTTCGGTTTCTCCCAGAGCCGAGAACGCCGCTGACACCTTCGCCGCCGTTTGCGGAGCGGGCAGGAGTATGGGCTATGTATGCGCTCCAAGGTTACTTCAGCGAGTTGCAAAAGAGTGCGACGGCGCGGCCCCCGATCTTACTGCCTACGACAAAAACCGAAAACTGCTTTACAATAGCCTTACAGAGATGGGCTACAGCGCAGTCTATCCCGACGGCGCCTTTTACCTCTTTGTAAAAGCCTTGGAGCCAAACGCCGCTGAATTTTGCGAAAGGGCAAAGAAATACGAGCTTTTGCTTGTTCCAAGTGACAGCTTTGGGGTTGAGGGCTATGTGAGAATTGCCTATTGTGTGAGCTACGAGCAGATAGAGCGCTCGCTGCCCGCGTTTAAGAAACTTATTGACGAGTACAAGGAGAATTAAAATGACCGACCTTGAGAAAGCAAGACAAATTATAAACTCTGTTGATACACAGATGGCAGAGCTTTTTGAAAAGAGAATGGATGCCGTAAAGCTTGTTGCGGCGTATAAACAGGAGAGAGGCCTTCCCGTTGACGATCTTGCCCGCGAGGAAGAAATGATTTCAAGAAATGCCGCCCTGCTTTCAAATGAGGAATTTCGTTCCTATTACGTTAATTTCCTTCGCTCCACCATTGACGTTTCTAAGAAAATGCAGCATAAAATTCTTGACGGAATGCGCGTTGCTTACAGCGGCGTTGAGGGCGCTTTTGCAAACATCGTTGCCGAGAAAATTTTCCCCGACGCTACCGCTGTCGCCCATGCCGACTTTAAGGCGGCTTATAAGGCGGTTGAAAACGGCGAGTGCGACGTTGCCGTTCTTCCTATTGAAAACAGCTTTAACGGAGATGTCGGCAAGGTGCTTGATTTAGCCTTTTTCGGTTCGCTTTACGTAAACGGAGTTTACGAGGCTGAGATAGTTCAGAACCTGCTTGCCGTTAAGGGAACAACTCTTGACGAGGTCAAAACAGTAATCAGTCACCCGCAGGCGCTCGGCCAGTGCGCCGCTTATATTGAAAAGCACGGCTTTGAAACGGTCGAGGCGGTAAACACCGCCGTTGCCGCTAAAGAGGTAGCGGCGTCGGGCAGGCACGATATTGCCGCGATCGGCAGTGCCGAGGCGGCAGAAAAGTTCGGGCTTAAAAAGCTCGCCGCTCATATTAACGAAAGCAGCACAAACTCCACCCGTTTTGCCGTTTTCAGCAGAGCGCAGAGAATGCCTGCGGCTACAGATAAAAGATTTATTATGCTCTTTACCGTTAACAATGTTGCAGGCTCATTAGGTCGCGCAATCTCGGTTATCGGTGAACACGGCTTTAACCTGCTGGCTCTTAAAAGCCGCCCTACCAAAGAGCTTGTCTGGGATTATTACTTCTACGCCGAGGGCGAGGGTAATATAGCGAGCAACGAGGGTGTGACAATGCTCGAGGAGCTTAAAGGCTACTGCAGTAACCTAAAGGTTATCGGCAGCTTTGAAAAGGAAGCCAAGGTTTAAATTAAGAGGAGAATTAAAATGATCATTCCGGTTAAAACCTCGCAGGGCTCTTATGATATAGTTTTGGAGCGCGGTGCACTGTCAAGGGCGGGCGAGTATTTAGAGCTTAATCGCCGTGTGCTTGTTGTAACCGACAGCGGAGTTCCCGCACAGTACGCTAAAGAGGTTGCAAAAAACTGTAAGAACGCCACTATCCTTACCATAAAAGAGGGCGAGCAGTCTAAAAATATCGAGGTCTACGCCTCGGTTTTAAAGGCACTTGTCGAAGGCTCTTTTACCCGCACCGACTGCGTTGTAGCCGTCGGCGGCGGAGTGGTGGGCGACTTATCCGGCTTTGCTGCCGCAACCTTTATGCGAGGAATTGATTTTTACAATATCCCCACGACCGTACTCTCGCAGGTCGACTCGTCTATCGGCGGCAAGACTGCGATAGACTTTATGGAGCTTAAAAATATAGTCGGCGCATTCTATCCGCCCAAAAAGGTGTTGATCGATCCCGACACGCTAAAAACTCTGCCCGAGCGCCAGATTGCAAACGGACTTTCCGAAGCGGTCAAAATGGCGGCCACCAGCGATAGTGAGCTTTTCGAGCTCTTTGAAAAAGAGAACGCTCTCGAGAATATCGATAAGGTTATCGAAATGGCTCTGCGCATTAAAAAAGCCGTCGTCGAACAGGACGAAAGGGAAGCGGGGCTGAGAAAGGTTCTCAACTTTGGCCACACCCTTGCTCACGCCTTGGAGAGCGTAAACAGCCTATCAAATTACTATCACGGTGAGTGTGTTTCCATTGGAATGCTCCCGATGTGCAGCGAAAAGGTCAGAACAAGGCTAAAAGCCGTTTTGGAAAAGTTAAATTTGCCCACCGAGCTTTCTGCAAATGCCGACGAAATAGTAGAGGCCTGCAGGCACGATAAAAAGGCGGCAGGAGACGATATAACAATAGTTTATGTTGAGGAAATCGGAAGCTTTGAGCTTAGAAAGATACCCTTTGTCGAGTATGAAGAAATGATAAGGCAGGTGCTGTAAAGTGAAAAACACCTTTGGTAATAGCATTTCGGTAACCCTGTTTGGCGAAAGTCACGGAAGATCTATAGGCGCCGTTCTGGACGGGCTTGCCCCAGGGCTTACTGTTGACGAGGAATTTATAAGAGAGGTATTAAGCCGCCGCCGACCTGTTGGAGCGATCTCAACCGCAAGGCGCGAGGCAGATAAGTTCTCGATAGAAAGCGGCGTTTTTAACGGAAAAACCACAGGAACTCCAATTTGCATAGTAATTCCTAATGAGGACACTCGCTCGGGTGATTACGGTCAGATGACTACCCTTGCCCGCCCCTCGCACGCTGACTATACTGCAAATTGCAAGTACCACGGCTTTGAGGACTACAGAGGCGGCGGACACTTCAGCGGCAGAATAACTGCGGCGCTCTGCGCAGCGGGAGCTATCTGCATTTCTGCCCTTAAAGAAAAGGGAATAAATATCGCAACCCACATAAAGCAGATCGCCGATGTTTGCGATAGAGATTTCGGCGACCTTGATGCCGACATAAATAAGCTTAATAAAATGGATTTCGCGGTGCTTGACGATAGTAAGATCGGCGAAATGTTTGAAAGGATAACCGCCGCAAAAAATGACGGCGATAGCGTCGGCGGTGTGCTCGAAACTGTAGTAACAGGCCTTCCTGCAGGTGCAGGCGAGCCTTGGTTTGACAGCGTAGAGAGCCTTCTCTCGCACGCGCTGTTTTCAATTCCCGCTATTAAGGGCGTTGAGTTTGGAGCAGGCTTCTCGATTGCTTCAATGCGCGGCTCAGAGGCTAACGATGCCTTTTATATGGCTGGCGGCGCTGTTAAGACCAAAACCAACAACAGCGGCGGCATAAACGGCGGCATTACAAACGGTATGCCTGTTGTGGTAAGATGCGCTGTAAGACCCACACCTACCCTCTCAAAAGAGCAGCAGACTGTTGACTTTAAAGCGGGCGAGGATGCAACCCTTGCGGCTCGTGGCAGACACGACCCCTGCATAGTTCACCGAGCAAGGATAGTTGTTGACTGCGTTAGCGCAATTACCCTCTGCGACATTTTAGCAGGCAGATACGGCACAGATTGGCTGGGTGCAAAATGAATTACGGTTTGTTAGGTGAAAAGTTAGGACATAGCTTTTCAAAGGAAATTCACTCAAAGCTCTTTGATTATGAATACCAGCTTTGCGAAATAAAAAAAGAAGATTTTGATGCCTTTATGCAGCAAAAGGATTTTAAGGCCGTCAACGTAACTATTCCGTATAAGGAGCAGATAATCCCTTATCTTGATTTTGTTGACGAAACGGCAAAGAAGATCAGCGCCGTAAATACTGTTGTTAACAAAAACGGCAAGCTTTACGGATACAACACCGACTACTTGGGAATGCGCGCTCTTATCCTTAAAAACGGCATCGAGCTTAAAAACAAAAAGGTGCTTGTTTTAGGCAGCGGCGGCACATCAAAAACCGCCTTTGCGGTGGCTGAGAGCCTCTTGGCTAAGGAAGTTTATAGAGTGTCCCGCAGCGGCAGGGACGGATGTATTACTTATGAGGAGGCCGAAAGCATTCACTCGGATGCCGAGATAATCATAAACACCACCCCATGCGGAATGTACCCTAATATAAACACCGCCGCAGTTGATGTTTCCAAATACCCTAATCTTTCGGGGGTTGTTGATGCGGTTTATAACCCACTAAACTCAAAGCTTGTCTGCGATGCGAAAGCGCGAGGAATAAAGGCGGTCGGCGGGCTTTATATGCTGGTCGCTCAGGCGGCATACGCGGCAGAGTTTTTTACGGGAAAAAGCGTGCCGAGCGAAAAAATAGACGAAATTTATAGTGAAATGTTTTGTTTAAAGCAGAATATCGTTCTTATCGGTATGCCGGGCTCGGGTAAGTCCACCATAGGTAAAAAGCTTGCTGATATGCTCGGTATGCAGTTTGTTGACACCGATGAGGTCATAGTTAAGAACGCGGGCAAAACCATTCCCGACATCTTCGCCGAGTGCGGCGAAGAAAAATTCAGAGATATGGAAAGCCAGGCAGTTTTAGAGGTTGCAAAACTTCAGCATACCGTTATCGCAACAGGCGGAGGCGCAGTACTTAGGAAAGAAAACGTAAATTTACTTCGTGAAAATGGCAGAATTTATTTTATCGACAGAGCGCTCTCGAGCATCGTTGCAACCTCGGACAGACCCCTTTCGAATAGCCGCGAGGCTTTAGAAAAGCGCTACGCCGAGAGGTATGATATCTATTGCGATAGTGCCGATGTGCATTTAAAAGCGGGCGACGATGTAAATGAGAACTCCAAAAAAATAAAAGAGGATTTTTTAAATGAAAATACTTGTAATTAACGGACCAAACCTCAATATGCTGGGGATCCGTGAGCCTG
This sequence comes from Oscillospiraceae bacterium, assembly GCA_017461245.1. Classification (GTDB taxonomy): domain Bacteria; phylum Bacillota; class Clostridia; order Oscillospirales; family Ruminococcaceae; genus SIG578. The sequence goes on along the minus strand of JAFTYW010000017.1, from coordinate 20,281 downwards.
ATATTTACGGCAGTGATACCTATGAGGGTCTTTGCAAAATGATTTCGGAGCATGCTGAGAAAATCGGTGTTGAGGTTGAGATCTATCAGTCAAACCACGAGGGAAGCCTTGTTGATAAGATCCAAGAGGCGTATAAAAAGGCTGACGGCATTGTTATAAACCCCGCCGCCTACACCCACACAAGCGTTGCTTTGCTTGACGCTTTAAAGGCGGCCGGCATCCCGGCAGTCGAGGTTCACATTTCGGACGTTTCAAAGCGTGAGGATTTCAGACAGATAAGCTATGTAAGACTCTACTGCGAGAAAACCATTGCAGGTCACGGCTTTGCAGGCTACCTTGAGGCTATGGACTATTTAAAAGAGGCGGCAAAGCAATGAGGGTCAAAATAGAAAAATCGGTGGCGCAGGGAGTGGCAAAGGCGCCGCCCTCAAAAAGTATGGCGCACCGCGCCCTTATATGCGGCGCGCTTTCAAAAGAGAGCCGCATATATAACCTTGCCGCATCAGAGGATATTAAGGCTACCCTAGGCTGCCTTAAAGCTCTTGGTGCAAAAATAGAGGAGATAGACGGCGGTATTAAGATATGCGCGCTTGACCCCGTAAGCGCCCCCGAAAATGCCGAGCTTTTTTGTAATGAAAGCGGTAGTACGCTCAGATTTTTTGTCCCGCTGTGTATGCTCTCGGGCAAGAAGATAACACTAAAGGGTAGCCGCAGACTTTTTGAGCGCCCTCTCTCGATTTACGAGGAGATATGCAAAGATCAGGGCATTGAACTTGTAAAGGGCGGGGATAGTGTTACCGTTTGCGGCAGGCTTAAAAGCGGCAGCTACAGCGTCGCGGGCAACATTTCAAGCCAGTTTATAACAGGCCTTTTGTTTGCGCTCCCGCTTTTAGAGGGTGACAGTAAATTAGAGGTAACGGGCAAATTTGAAAGCGCCTCGTATATAGACCTTACCTTGAGCGCTTTAAACGCTTTTGGTATTGAAATCAAAAGAGAGGCAAATGTTTTTTACATAAAAGGCTCTCAAAGCTACAAAAATGCCGAGTATACAGTTGAGGGCGATATGTCAAACGCCGCCTTTTTGGAGGGCTTTAATCTGCTCGGTGGCGATGTTACTGTAGAGGGTATAAATGATAACACCCTGCAAGGTGATAGAGCATATATAGATATGTATAAAGGACTTCTTAAAGGCAAAAAGAGTTTTGACCTCTCGGATTGTCCAGACTTAGCCCCTGTTATGTTCGCACTCTCTGCATTTCACGGCGGCGCAACCTTTACAGGAACCGCAAGGCTTAAAATAAAGGAAAGTGACAGAGCCTCCGCCATGGCAGAGGAACTACTTAAGTTTGGCATCGACTGCGAAATAAAGGAAAACAGCGTTGAGATCAAAAAAGGCAAGCTTGTCGCCCCCACCGAAAACCTCTGGGGACACAATGACCACCGAATTGTTATGGCGCTCAGTCTGCTCCTTTCCAAAACGGGCGGCAGTATTGAGGGTGCCGAGGCGGTAAAAAAGAGCTACCCCGACTTTTTTGAAGTAATAAAAAACCTTGGAATAGGAATGGAAAAGTATGATAATTGACAGTTCTAAAAAAATTTTGATAATCGGCCTGGGGTTACTGGGCGGAAGCTATGCGATGGCGCTTAAAAAGAAAGGTTACGATGTTTCCGCAATAACCTTGGAGCAGAAGTCTATCGACTACGCGCTTGAGCATAAGCTTATTGACAGAGGCTCTGTCGAGGTTGACGAAAAGCTTATTGGGGAGGCTGATATTATCGTTTTTGCCCTCTATCCTCACACATTTGTACAGTGGATAAAGAAAAACGGGCATCTTATAAAAAAGGGAACGGTTGTAACCGACGTAACGGGTGTCAAGGGCTGCGTTGTTTATGAGGTGCAGTCGCTGCTCCCCGAGGGCGTCGAGTTTATCGCGGCTCACCCAATGGCCGGCCGTGAGGTCTGCGGAGTCGAGAACAGTGACGACAGTATCTTTAAGGGTGCTAACTACATCGTTGTTCCCACCGAGAAAAACACCTTTTCGGCAATCGAGCTTTGCAAGAGCTTGGGGCAGGAATTAGGCTTTGCCGACGTTTCTGTTCTGCCTCCCGAAAGGCACGACGAGATGATAGGCTTCCTTTCCCAGCTTACCCACTGCATCGCCGTTGCGCTTATGTGCGCAAGTGACGATCCTAATCTTGAAAGATATACGGGTGACTCGTTTAGGGATCTTACCCGAATTGCAAATATAAACGACGAAATGTGGAGCGAGCTGTTTCTTGCAAACCGAGAAACCCTGCTTACCCAGATGGATAGCTACCGCACCGCATTTGACAGACTTTATAACTGCGTTAAAAATGCAGACCGAGAGGAAATGCGCAGTATGATGAGAATTTCGGCAGAACGCCGTAGAAATTTTGATAAGAAGGCTTGAGGTAAAACACTATGAATATGCAATTTCACAGAAAACTTCCTATTCCTAAGGATATTAAGGAGCAGTACCCCTTAACAGAAAAAATGGCTGAAACCAAGAAGATCCGCGACGAGCAGATCCAAGCGGTCTTCAAGGGCGAGAGCGATAAGTTCCTTCTCATTATCGGCCCCTGTTCTGCAGATAATTATGATTCGGTTCTCGACTATATTTCCAGACTTCGTACCGTGCAGGATAAGGTTGAGGATAAGATCATCATCATCCCGAGAATTTATACCAACAAGCCCCGCACAACAGGTGAGGGCTACAAGGGAATGCTTCACCAGCCCAACCCTGACGAAAAGCCCGATATGCTTAAGGGCATTCTCGCCATCCGCAATGTGCATACCGCCGCTCTGCGCGATTATAACTTCACCTGCGCCGATGAGATGCTCTATCCCGAAAATCACCGTTACTTATCTGACCTGCTTTCCTATATCGCAGTAGGCGCTCGCTCGGTTGAGGATCAGCAGCATAGGCTTACCGCGAGCGGAATTGCGATCCCCGTCGGTCTTAAAAACCCCACCAGCGGAGACCTTTCGATTATGATGAACGCTATTAAGGCGGCTCAGAGCAGCCACACCTTTATTTACAGAGGCTGGGAGGTTGAGAGCACAGGCAACCCCTGCGCACACGCGATACTGCGTGGTTACACCGATTTTGCAGGCAAAAGCGTTTCCAACTATCATTATGAGGATCTTGTTAAGCTCTGTGAGCTTTACGACAAGTCGGGTCTCGCAAATCCCTCTGCGATAATTGACACCAACCACGCAAACTCCGGCAAGAAATATCTCGAGCAGATAAGAATTGCAAACGAGGTGGTTTACAGCCGCAAGGTAAACAGCGACGTTAAAAAACTTGTCAAGGGTCTTATGATCGAGAGCTATATTGAGGACGGCGCACAGGGCATCGGTGAGCATATTTACGGCAAGTCTATTACCGATCCCTGTCTTGGCTGGGCAAAAACTGAGGCTCTCATTTTAGAGCTTGCCGAGAAGCTTTAAAACAAGAAGTGGAATGGATAGATCCATTCCCTGCAAATTATATTGAATGTTTGTTTTACAGTGTAGGGGCGAACAGTGTTCGCCCGATACAACGGGCGGTCAATGATCGCCCATACAAAATACAGGAGTATTATCTATGAAAACCCGTAAGGACGCAATAGACTTTTGCCTTACTCTCAGCGGCGCCTATGAGGACTACCCGTTTTCTGACGATAACTGGACCATAATGCGCCATAGGGGCAACAGAAAGATGTTTGCCGCGATCTACTGGCGGCAGGGCAATATCTGGCTTAATCTTAAATGCGCGCCTGCGGTGTCAAGCTTTTGGCGCGGTACATACAGTTCGGTCATTCCCGCCTATCATATGAACAAGGAGCATTGGAATTCGGTCATTTTGGACGGCTCTGTTCCCGAGTGCGATGTAAAGACAATGATTTCTGAAAGCTACGAACTGACAAAATAAAGGTCCCTGCCGAAAGGCAGGGATTTTTGTTAAATTAAGTTGCGACGGCATTGACTTTTAACTTTTGTAAAGCTATAATAAATACAGAATTCTAACAAAAGTGAGGAGAAATGTTATGTCAAAAGGAAGAATTACCGTTCCTGCAGACGCAATGCCTATTGAGGAAATGCGTGATATAATTGAAAAATGGGGCGCCGACGCGCTTCGTGATAGTGACGGAACCGACCTGCCCGACGGCGCTATGGAGCTTGCCGATAAGGTCTACGGTAAGTATTTCGTCGTTCGCGGTGATAATGAGTGGGCAAAGGCTAATATGGACGAGCTGCAGCACGTCTATTTGATGACCGACTTTTTGACCGCCACCGACTCCACCCTTAAAATAGAGATCTTAAAGGGCTATTATGATAAACAGCTCGCAGTTGACTATGATGCCGACCCCAAGAAATATTGGGAGGTCATCGATAGAACGACCTACGAGATAATTGATAGCTGGTACATAGATGAGGACGGATATGTTATCGTTGAAAACACCGTTCCTATGCACGAATACACCCTTTCCTTCCTTGCAAAGAATATCTGGGACTCCACCCACCTTTACAACGCAAGAACAAACGGCTGGGAGGTTGAAGGTCACCTCGTTTACTCCCCCTATTATCCCAAAACACAGGAATATGTTAAAAAGCGCCTTGACACTTGGTGTAAGGAGCACCCCGAAATCAGCGTTATTCGCTTCACGACTTTTATCTATCACTTTATGCTGGTTTGCGACGAGAACGGCGATGAAAAGTTTGTTGAGTGGTTCGGCTACGGAATGAGCGTCAGCCCCAAGCTTATCGACGATTTTGAGAAGGAATACGGCTATAAATTACGCGCCGAGTATATCGTTGACAAGGGTCATTACAACAATACCTTCCGCGTTCCCTCCAAAGAGTTCAGAGATTATCAGGATTTTGTTGAGCGCTTTGTTGCTAAAATGTCGGGCGAGCTTGTTGACATTGCTCACAAAAACGGCAAAGAGGCTATGATGTTCCTCGGCGATAGCTGGATAGGCACCGAGCCCTACGGCGAGCATTTTAAGGACATCGGTCTTGATGCAGTCGTCGGCTCTGTCGGCGGCGGTGTAACCGTTCGTATGCTTTCGGAAATTCCTCACGTTAAATACAGAGAGGGCCGCTTCCTGCCTTATTTCTTCCCCGACACATTCTATGAGGGCAACGACCCCACGATCGAGCTTAACCACAACTGGATGACCGCTCGACGCGCTATTATGCGTAAGCCTCTTGATAGGATCGGCTACGGCGGATACCTCTCGCTTGCAGCTAAGTTCCCCAAGTTTATAGACAGAGTTACCGAGATCTGCGATGAGTTCAGAACTATCTATGACCTTATCGACAATAAAAAGCCCCACACCGCTCTTAAGGTTGCAATTCTCAACGCCTGGGGCAAAAAGAGAAGCTGGATGAGCCACATGGTAGCTCACGAGCTTTGGTACCAGCAGATCTATTCCTATCAAGGAATCCTCGAGGCAATCTCGGGTCTGCCGGTCGACGTTGAGTTCCTTTCGTTTGAAGATATACGAGGCGGCGTTCCCGCTGATGTTGATGTTATCATCAACGCGGGTGACGCAGGCACCTCATTCTCGGGCGGCGAGTATTGGCAGGACGCGAAGATCGTAACCGCTATCCGCTCCTTTATCTATAACGGCGGCGGCTTTATCGGTATCGGTCAGCCCTCTGCAGTAAGCTATAACGGAAAGTACTTCCAGCTTTCTGAAGCTCTCGGCGTTGACGAGGAGATCGGCTTTAGCCTTTCGAGCGATAAGCGCAATATCAAGGCGGTAGACGGACACTTTATCTTAGAAGATAACGAGGGCAAGATCGATTACGGCCATGATAAGAGAAATATCTATGCTCACAACGGCACACAGGTTCTCGATATTGAGATAAGTGACCGTTTTGTCCGCAACGTCAATGTCGGCGAGGTTAAAATGGCGGTTAATGAATACGGTAAGGGCCGTTGCTTCTATATGACAGGTATTCCTTACTCCTTCAATAACTCCCGTATTCTTTACAGAGCAATGCTCTGGACAGCGCACAAGGAGTCAGAGGCAAAGAGATGCTTCTCCACCAATATCTGCACCGAGTGTAACTACTATCCCAACAGCAATAAATACGCTATTGTTAACAACAGCGACAAGCCTCAGCAGACGGTTTTCTATGATATAAACGGTGCCGAGCAAAAGCTCTCTCTTGAGCCTATGGAGATCCGCTGGATCTAAATAAAACAAAAAAACTCCCCGAAGAACTTTTGTTCTTCGGGGAGTTTTTTATTATTCGTAATCTACAACGTCGACCCAGGAGAGTAAGAACTCTCTTTCGTGAGCGTTGCCCTTAACCGACTGCGATGCCGCAACAATGGGCATCCATTTCTGAACGTACTGCTTTGCAGTATCGCTCTTTTTGCAGAAAAGGTTAAGATATTTCTTTGCGATCTCATCATCGTGGTTTAAGCAGAACAAGAGATATGTTCTTGCAACGTCAGCAGAGGCGTTGCCCTGGGTGGCGTGCGACCAGTCGATGATGTAGAGCTTGCCCTCGGGAGTAACAATAATGTTAGAGGGGTTAAAGTCACCGTGGCAGACCTTTTTGTGCTTGGGCATTCCTTCAAGGCGGGTGTGAAGCTCGTATCTTGTAGTAGCGTCGATGTCAGCCTCGTGAATTTTGCGGTTCATCTTGTCCTTGAGCTTGTTTAAGAGCGGGCAGGTCTTAGAGTGAACCTCGATCTGCAGGTCAACAAAAAGTTCGAGATATTCGTCCATCTTGTCGGGGTTTTCGCGCATAAGCTCGGCAAGGGTCCTGCCTTCAATGTATTCTAAAACGATTGCCCATTTTCCGTCAATGGTAGTAACCTCCAGAACCTTTGCTGTGTTAAGTCCGGTGGACTCAATTCTTGCCTGGTTTAAGGCTTCGTTTAAAACGTCGGCTTTTGAGTAACCCTCGTTAAAAAGCTTTATGCATTTGTCGCCGTCGCGATAAAGGGTTTTTGTGGCTCTTTGTGCAATAACGGTATCAAGTTTCATTTTTGCTCCTCCTTACTTTGTCTTTTTGCCCTTAAGCTGAGAAGCGGTGGGCATATCGTTTTCGGTAAAATGCTTGCCGTAGTAAGCATTGAGGTACATCTGCTTGATCTCGCTCATAAGGGGATAACGGGGATTGGCGCCTGTGCACTGGTCGTCAAATGCCTGCTCCACCATATCGTCAAGGCGATCTAAGAAGTCTTTCTCGTCAATGCCGTAATCCTTGATGGTTTCCTTAATTCCAACTCTTGCCTTAAGGTCGCCTATCGCCCCTATAAGATTTTCAAGCTTATCCTCGTTGGTTTTGCCGCCGAGTCCTAAGTAGTCAGCAATCTCAGCATAACGGGCAAGGGTGTGGGGGTGGTCGTACTGCGAGAAGGTTCCCATCTTAGCGGGAGCCTCTGCGGCATTGAAGCGGAGAACCTCTTCGATCATAAGAGCGTTTGCAACGCCGTGCGGCAGGTGGTGGAATGCACCTAATTTGTGAGCCATAGAGTGACATACACCGAGGAAAGCGTTGGCAAATGCCATACCTGCCATTGTGGCGGCGTTAGCCATTTTCTCTCTTGCCTCTACGTCGGTCTGTCCATTGTCGTAAGCACGGGGGAGATACTCAAAGATGGTCTTGAGAGCTTTAAGTGCAAGACCGTCGGTGTAATCGGTAGCCAGCATTGCGGCATAAGCCTCAACAGCGTGGGTAACAGCGTCGATACCCGATGCGGCGGTAAGTCCGCGGGGAGCGCTCATGTGGAAATCGGTGTCAACGATCGCCATGTTGGGAAGCAACTCATAGTCAGCGAGAGGATATTTAACACCTGTTTTCTCGTCGGTAATAACGGCAAAGGGTGTAACCTCAGAGCCGGTACCTGCAGAGGTGGGGATAGCAATAAAGTAAGCCTTTTCGCCCATCTTGGGGAAGGTGTAAACGCGCTTTCTAATGTCGATAAAGCGCATAGCCATATCCATAAAGTCTGCTTCGGGATGCTCGTAGAGGACCCACATGATCTTAGCAGCGTCCATAGCCGAGCCGCCGCCGAGTGCGATAATGGTGTCGGGCTTGAAGGCCGCCATCTGTGCGGCACCCTCGGTAGCATTTGCAAGTGTCGGGTCGGGCTGAACGTTAAAGAATGTGGTGTGAGCGATGCCCATTTCGTCTAATTTATCGGTGATGGGTTTGGTGTAACCGTTCTCGTAAAGGAATGTGTCGGTTACGATAAAGGCGCGCTTTTTGCCCATAACGGTCTTAAGCTCGTCAAGGGCAACAGGCAGACAGCCTTTTTTGATATAAACCTTTTGAGGCGTTCTGAACCAGAGCATATTTTCTCTCCTCTCGGCAACGGTTTTGATGTTGATAAGGTGTTTAACTCCAACGTTCTCGGAAACCGAGTTTCCGCCCCACGAGCCGCAGCCCAGGGTAAGCGAGGGAGCAAGTTTGAAGTTGTAAAGGTCACCTATTCCGCCGTGCGAGGAGGGGGTGTTAACTAAAATACGGCAGGTCTTCATTCGAGCGGCAAACTCGTCAAGCTTCTCGCGCTCGGTAACCTCGTTTATGTAGAGAGAAGAGGTGTGTCCGTAGCCGCCGTCAGCAACAAGCTGCTCTGCCTTGTCGAGAGCCTCAGAGAAGGTCTTTGCCTTGTACATTGCAAGAACGGGGGAGAGCTTTTCGTGAGCAAACTCTTCAGAAAGCTCAACGCTCTCGACTTCGCCGATTAAGATTTTAGTGCCTGCAGGAACTGTTACGCCCGAAAGCTCGGCAATCTTTGCGGCGCTCTGGCCAACGATTTTAGCATTTAATGCGCCGTTGATGATGATGGTCTTTCTAACCTTCTCGGTCTCGTCAGCGTTTAAGAAGTAGCAGCCGCGTGCGGCAAATTCCTTTTTAACTGCGTCGTAGACCTTGTCAAGAACGATAACCGACTGCTCAGATGCACAGATCATGCCGTTGTCAAATGTCTTGGAGTGAATGATAGAGTTAACTGCAAGGAGAATGTCGGAAGTCTCGTCAATAATAGCGGGGGTGTTGCCTGCGCCAACGCCGAGAGCGGGCTTTCCGCTCGAGTAAGCCGCCTTAACCATTCCCGGTCCGCCGGTGGCAAGGATTATGTCAGACTCTTTCATAACAAGGTTTGTCATATCAAGCGAGGGAACGTCTATCCAGGAGATGATGCCCTCGGGAGCGCCCGCCTCTACAGCAGCCTCAAGAACAAGCTTTGCGGCGGCAATGGTGCTGCCCTTTGCTCTGGGGTGGGGGCTTATGATAATTCCGTTGCGGGTCTTAAGGGCGATAAGGGTCTTGAAGATGGCGGTAGAGGTGGGGTTGGTTGTAGGAATAACCGCACCGATAACACCGATAGGCTCAGCAATCTTTTTAATGCCGAATGCCTTGTCCTCCTCGATAACTCCGCAGGTCTTTGTGTCCTTGTATGCATTGTAGATGTACTCTGCTGCATAGTGGTTTTTGATAACCTTGTCCTCAACAACGCCCATGCCGGTTTCTTCAACTGCCATTTTGGCAAGGGGGATTCTCGCCTTGTCAGCGGCAGATGCTGCGGCTAAAAAGATCTTGTCGACCTGCTCCTGAGTATAGGTTGCAAAAATCTTCTGAGCGGCGCGAACTCTCGCAATAGCTTCTTCCAGCTTTTCAACGCTGTCAACGATCTCGTAATTTGTGGTTTTCATATTTTTACCTCCTGATTGGGCATTAACTTTTCTAACAATGTTAATATTTTAACATTCAAATCGCAATTTGAAAAATACTTTATAAGTATACCGTTATATATTTTTTGATATAACAGAAAACTCCCGCCCAAAAAGAGCGGGAGAAGATCATTTTTTAACAACGTTTTTAAATAAGACTGTGCCGTAGCTGTCCTGCATAAAGCCGGAAACCGACTTTGAGGTAACAAAGTAACTGCTCTCGTAAAACAGAGGGTTTACAAGGCTGCTGTCGTAAAGCGCTTTTTCGGCCCTGCCGTAGCTTTCGGCCGATTCCTTGGAAAGCGAGAGAGCCTCAACCGAGGTGAAACTCATTACAAACTCCTCGTTTGCAATCGGCATAATGCAGCTTTGAGAGCCCGAAAGGAAGTATTCAAGGCTTACTGACGGGGTGTCAGCGGTCACATAAAGGGGAACGAGCGCCGCCGAAAAGTTGCCGCTTTTGACTCTGCTAAGAAGCGCCGCCTCTGAAAGATATTCGGCCGAGAAATAGAGCGAGAGCTCGCGCTGGTAGATCTGATTGAGCGCCGAGAAGCTTTCCTTATATAAGGGCGAGTCGACAATAAGCACGAGGGTGTTGTAAATTTTGGTCTTTTCAAGCTCGGTAAGAGCTAAGGAGTAAGAGGCTTTTGCCGCTTCGGCGTTAAAGGCAGGGGCAGAGATGCCTTTTGTAAGGCTCTCGTATTTTTCGCCGCCCAGCACAGCTGAGTCAGAAACTATGCGGTTTGCAGGGGTAAGGTGCGAGCTATCGCCGCCTTTAAAAATGCTTCTGTCGGTACAGGAGAGGAGAGCCGAGCGCAAATTCTGATTTTGCCAAAGCTCGTCACTCTCATTTAAAACAAGCGTCCATACAACCGAGGTGCGCTCTGTTACATTAAAGGCGCTCGTGTCAAGGGTGTCCATCTTCTGTGAGGAAAGCTCGGCAGCATCAATATCACCGCTTGTAAGCAGCTTTACAGCTTCGCGGGTGTCCTTGGGCAAAAACAGGGTAACGCCCGCCGCCGAAACTTTTTCGGGACTGTTGGGGTTTTTAATGAGCTTAACCGAGGATTCGCCCCAGGCGCCGAGGCAAAAGCTGCCGTTAAAAATGATAAGGTCGTCCGAGAGCCCGTATCTTCCCGAGGTGGATCTGAAAAACTCTTCATTGCAGGGGAAAAGCTCGTGGCTTGTAAAGGCTTCGAGCAGGGAGGATGTGGGCTGAGAGAGATTTATTTCAAGGGTGTAGTCATCGGGGCAGGAAACGCCGAGCTTTGAAATCTCAGCCTCGCCCGATAGAACCTTGTCTGCGTTTTTTATGTTCTTAAGAATGTTCATAACGTCGGCGGTCTTGTTGTCGGTAAAAAGGCGCTCAATGGCAAACTTAAAGTCCTGCGCCGTAAGAGGCGCATAGGTTTCGATCTTTCTGCTTTGGTAAATGCTCCACACCTTGTCTTTGTAGAGGTTGAAAACGTACCGCTTTCCGTCGGGGGAAACACCGTAGCTTTCAACAAACGATGAGAACATTTCACCGTTTTGGTCCTTTTCAAAAAGGGGCGCAAAGCAGTTTTTTATGATAAGCAGCTCGCTTTCCTGCGATGCGGTCTGCGGGTCTAAGTTCTTAGGAGAGGAGTCAAGCAGCCAGTAAATATTTTCGCCGCTACTGCCGCCTCGGCAGGACGAAAAAGAGCATAATAAAATAAGCGCAGACAGCGCGACCGCGGCAAAGCGCTTTAAAATGCTCTGCTTTTTCACAAAAACTCCCCCTTTTCCTTTAATTTACAACAAGATTATAACAAAATACATTTATAATGTAAAGAAAAAGATTTTATACACATATTTTGTGCGGGAAACGGCAAACTAAAGAAAACACTTTTAATGAAAAGGCTGGAAAACAAAAATGAAATTTCCCGATAAAAAAACTTACGAGCAAATGAGCAGCAGCTACGCCCCCAAATCCCCGATTTTAAAGGACTGCAGTTGGGCGTTTGTGATAGGAGGCCTTATCTGCGCCTTGGGTCAGTGTTTTATCGAGCTTTATACCTATCTCGGCATTTCGCAGGATATTGCCTTGCCGCTTGCCTCGGTAACCCTCGTCTTTTTAAGCGCACTTTTAACGGGCCTTGGTCTTTATGATAAAATAGCAACCTATGCGGGAGCGGGAACTCTCGTTCCCATAACGGGTTTTGCAAATTCGATAGCCTCGCCCGCCGTCGAGTTTAAAACCGAGGGCTTCGTGCTCGGACTTGGCGCAAAAATGTTTGTCATCGCAGGCCCCGTCATCGTCTACGGTGTCGCCGCCAGCGTCATCTACGGCATAATTTATTGGATAACCACATTGTTTTAATTGTAGGGAATGCATTTATGCATTCCGATAATTGTATTATGACTTCGGAACGGATAAATCCGTTCCCTACATAAAAAAGGCTTGCCTTTCGGCAAGCCTTTTCAGTAGCTTAAACAATTCGGATTAGAAATTTTTTGTCCAACTTTTTTTGGACGCTCCATCATCCCGCTTGGTGATTTATTCATTTTTTTCCTTAAGAATTGCAAAAATACAAATCAGGTAAGGAACAGCCACCGATACGATAAACAGTGGAATGTGTGAGACAGTAGTGTCCTCGCCAATCATTCCGTTAATTGCGGCGCAGGCTATCATGGTTAACAGTGCTCCAATCCAGATCTTTCTGCGGCGGATGATACTCCAAAGAATAGATAGCAAAAATGGACCAAACACAATAATTGACTCAATTAAAAATGCATCATCGAAAATAGGAAGTGGAGGATTGCTGACTATTGTCGATGCTAACAAATATTCGGCATACATAAGCAATAAATACCCAATGAATCCAAAAACAGCAGTTGTAAACAATACAGAAACGATCTTGAAACCCAGTTTACTTGTTGCAGGCGAAGCGGCCTTAGAGACGCTTGAGGATGAGCTTGAAGAAGACGAAATATATTTATCGTGCTTGCCGTCCCAAACATAATCGTTACAATAAAACTTGCAGGTATCTACATATTCGTGTCCGCTTTTATTGCATTTTCGGTAGTATGAACCGGATGAATTGTTGGTTTGTGTGGCGATATCCTCGCAATATTCACATGACCAACACTGTCCGCCTTTTTTTGGGTCTATGCTCATATTAAATTCCTCCTTGATGTCATTTTCTTAAGTATATCATAGTTTGTGTATGATTGCAAGGAATACATTGTTTTAATTGTAGGGAATGCATTTATGCATTCCGAAACGGAACGGATTAATCCGTTCCCTACACAAGAAAAGGCTTGCCGTAAGGCAAGTCTTTTTAAATCTTGTATATTCTGTTTGCGGCGGCGTATTGTGTGGGAGTTTGCCCCTCTCGCCCCTTGAATGTTCGGCAAAAATGATAGACGCTTGAAAAGCCGCATTCTTCCGCAATCTCGCAAACCGAAAGCGGCGTGTCAACAAGCAGCTCCTTTGCCTTGCGGAGCCTCAAATCCAAGATGTATTGTCTTGGGGTGGTGCCACAGTGGGATAAAAACAGCTTTCGCAAATAAACCTCGCTGATGCCGAGGTGATTTGCGATTTCCGTGTTAGAAAGCTCGGGGCTTTCTAAATGCTCGTCTACATACTTGATAGCAGAAGCGAGGGCGCCGTGCTTTTTAATGTTTTCTGAAAAAACCTCGCCAAAAAGCGCATATAAATTGCTGAAGGCTTTAAGGCGGTCGCCGTCGTTGTAGCTGATTTTTGCGGCCTCAAAGAGTTTGAGGCAGGCCTGCGGGTTTTTCAGCGGGATGACCTTTATCTCGTCGCACAAAAAATCACGGCTGTAAAAATTTATAAGCGGGAACAGGCCGTCCTTGTCGCCTGTGATATCGTAGGTTGCGCCCTGCGGGTGCAAAAGGGCAACGTCTGGCTTTGACACAAAGGTCTTGCCGTTCATTTTGTAGGTGATCTGCCCGCCGTAGCATAGCGAAAGGCCGTAGCTCTCCCTCTCAACCATTTTAAGCTTGCGCCCCGTTTCCGAATGCACAACGATGGGCGCCTCTATTTCGGTTACTATGATGTTTTTAAATCCGTCCATACTATCACCAAAGATAATTATATCAAATTTTACAAATAACTCAACGTTTTTTTGCTAAAATAGTATCATAAATGTTAAAACTATATCGTTTTTGCTATTGTAATAGGCGGATAAGATACTATAATAAAAGAAAAGAACTTGTGCTGCTGATAGGAGATGGCAAAATGAGTAAAACCTTTTTAAATCACGAAAAGCCTTTGCTTACAGTAATGCTTCAGTGCGAAACACCTGAAACTGCGATAGGTAGAACACGAAATGCAAACTGCCTTGGCGCAGACGCTTACGGACTGCAGATCGAGTGCCTAAAGGGCGAATATCACAACGCCGATACATATAAAAGAATTTTTGCCGAGATGCAGGATAAGCCCTGCTACGCTACCTATTACAGATGCAGAAGCAACGAGGGCAAGACCGACGACCAAATAGCCGAGGAGCTTATTTTGGTAGCCGAGAGCGGCGCCACCCTTGTTGACGTTATGGGGGATATGTTCGCAAAACACCCCGAGGAGCTTACCGACGATAAAGATGCAATCAAAAAGCAAATGAAGCTCATCGAAAAGCTGCATAGCCTTGGGGCCGAGGTCATAATGTCGTCGCATGTTTGGAAATTTATGACTGCTGAAAAGGTGCTTGAGATGGCGCTTGAGCAAAAACGCCGCGGCGCAGATATAATAAAAATCGTAGCAGGGGCCGATACAATGGAGCAGCAGATCGAAAACCTGCGAATTACCGACCTTTTAAGGCGGGAGCTCGGCGCACCGTTTCTGTTCCTGTCGGGCGGCCAGTGCTCTATGCACAGAAGACTTGGAATAAAGCTCGGTTGTTGTATGGCGCTTTGCGTTTACGAGCATGACGCGCTCTCGACTCCCGTTCAGCCGCTCTTAAGTACTATGAAAACAATTCGTGACGTTATTGATTTTTGAGGTGAAGGATATGTTTAAGGATAAAACAGTTTTAATAACCGGTGCGGCGGTGGGTATAGGCAAGGCCTGCGCCCTGCAGTTTGCAAAGGGCGGAGCCAACGTTATATTGGTTGATTATAATGATGAGGCGTTAGCTAAAACCGAGGCTGAGGTAAAAAGCATCACGGGGAACGTTTTGAGCCTTGTCTGCGACGTTTCGGATAACGATTCCGTTTTAAAGGTTGTTGAAAGCTCAATTAGCCGATTTGGCAAAATTGATATTCTTGTAAACAATGCGGCTCTTTGGCGCCATTATACCGCCTTTGTCGACACCGATATCGACACTTGGAAAAAGTTTATTGACGTAAATATTATGGGAACTGTGTATTTCACAAAGGCAGTGCTCGGCAATATGAAGCAAAACCACTACGGTAGAATAATTAACGTGGCATCAGTCGCAGGGGTTTACGGCAATCCCACAATGGCGATGTATTCTGCAACAAAGGGCGCGGTTATTTCTCTTACCAAGGCGCTTGCCAAAGAGGTTGCGGCGGATAATATAACTGTAAATGCGGTGTCTCCGGGTACTGTCAGCCCCGCCGAGCAGGACGATATTGATTATGTTGAGCCTAATGCAAATTCGTACAGCGGCAGAACAGGCTCGACCCGAGAAAACGCCGACCTTATTTGCTTTCTTGCAAGCGACAGCGCCGCCTATATCAGCGGACAGAACGTTCAGATAGACGGCTGCAGGAAAAAAATATAGCATGAAAAATCTGCACTAAAATAAAAATGCTTGCCGAAAGGCAAGCATTTTTTGCGATTAAAGGACTTGGTTTATATCGGTTGAGTAAACCGATCCTGCGGGGTATTCGATGAACCTTGTGGCTTTTACAATAAGCCGGCCGTCCTTCATAAGATGAACACGGAGATTTGTTCCCTCGGGGCTTTCCTCGTAAAAGCTTTGAGTAACCTCAACATACTTATCGGTGAGATTGTATTTGTACGGCTCCATACCGCCGCCCTCGGAGTAGTATTTTTTGCCGTTGAAGATAACGGGTGTCTGCTCGGGGTCGCTCGGAGTAGTGGTAAAGGTGCGGTCTATAAGAACACAGGCCTCGCTGTCAAACATAAATGCGGAAGCGATGAGAGTGTCGCCTGACATGCGGAAGTTGCCTATGTACTCAACGTTCTGCTTAATATTTTTTGGGTTGATGGACTCAAACTCCTTACAATATGAGCAAAATCCGTCAACGTAATTGTGGGGCAAAATCTCACCCTCAGTTTTTTTGCAAACGGTGCAGGTCTTGCGCTGAAAACAGGTGGCCTCTGCCCATTTGTGACCTAATGCCTCGCCGTCTGTTTTGCCACAGGCACATTTTGCGCTCTCTGTGCAGGTCGCTTTGCTAAAACTGTGGGTGTGAGCCTCGCTGACGCTCTCATCAAGCTTTGATGATGTAGAAGCCTTGCTCGAGGTTTCAATAACCTTACTTGAGGTTTTGGAGCTACTATTATCGGAATTAAGATTTGATGATGTGGATGTCTTGCTTGAGGTAGAAGCCTGCGAAGATGTGGCTGTATCAGAGGAGCTGCTTTGGCTCTCTGTATCAGTGGCAGGCTGGCTGCTGGTGTTAACTGTAACGCCAAGCTTGAGAGCATCGGCCGCCTTGTTTGCGGCAGAGGTGGCCTTGTCAAGAATGTTGGCTTTGTCAATGCCTGCAACTTTAACCTCAGAAACCTCAAAGGATATCTCGGGCTTGTCGGCATTTACAAAGCCCTTTTGATTAGCTGCAGTTAAGATTTTCTCAATAACAGCGTCAAGGGCGGGCGCGGACAGATCAATTTCAGCTTTGAATGACTGGGCATCGTCGTTTAAGGCGTTTATTGCCATAACAGAGCTGTTTGCGTCGAGATAAAGCTCGAACTTGGGGTTGATGGTAACCAGAAGAACAGATGCGTAGCCCTCGGGCTTTTGAAATTCGGTGATTGCGACGGTTGACGAAAGATTGTCTGATGAGTTGTCTTTGCCGCAAGCGGAAAACGCAAGAATAAGGGTAATTGCCATAAGCAGCGCAAGAAGCTTTTTCATTTTGTTTCCTCCCGATATTAAAGGTGGTTTCTAAGCATAGTATATCATTTGAAAGTGCGTTTGTAAATAGAAAAAGGCTTGCCGAGAGGCAAGCCTTTTTTGAATTAATTTTTGGTTGTTTTTCTTGTTATAAATAGAGCAAGCATTACGGCGGTGATGCCTGCGCAGAGCTTGCCGACGATTACGGCTCCTATCATAGAGCTATCGTAGCCTGCGGTAAAGGCAAGATGGTCGCCGAGTACAAATGCGCCCGAAACGGCAAATGCCATGTTTACTATCTTTCCCCGCTCGTCCATGCTTTTGACCATATCAAAGGTTGCAATGGAGTTTGCAAGGGTTGCAACAAGGCCCGAAACCGAGGTTTCGTTCATTTTAAGAAGCTCTCCGAGCTTGTTAAAAGGCTTTTTGAGTAGCTTTGTTATAACTGCAATTAGCGGGAATGCGCCCGAAAGCACAATGGCGATCTCGCCAACAACGGCAAAGGCGTCGGTAACAGAGGCAAGGCCGGGGATCATCACAAAATCGGTGGTGAGCTCAATTCCTGCCGCTGCAAGACCAACCGTGGCAACGGCGGTTATAAGCTTGCCGAAAAGTTCAAAGCCCTTTATCAGAAAGCGCTCGGCTTTCCAAAGCCCGAGAGCGATAAGCAGCGAGAAAAGAATAATGGGAACGCAGTTTTTCAAAATCATAACCACGTTAAAGCCTGCAGTAAGCCCGCCCATAAAAATTCCTATGGGAACTGTTATAACGCCGCACAAGATTCCCTTTGCGGCGTATTTTTTGTCGCCGCTTTCTATTGCGCTCATCGCTACGGGAATGGTAAACGAAACAGTTGCGCCCAGCATTGATGCGCATATAAGTCCGCCGAGGCTTGCCGCCTCGGGCGAAGAGGCAAGCTCACTCGCCAGTGGAGCGCCGCCCATATCGCAGGCAAGCAGCGTTCCCGCAAAGATTGCGGCATCTGCACCTAAAAATTTGTAAACAGGAACGATAACAGGCTCCAAAAGGTCAGCCAAAACGGGAGCCAGCACTATAATACCGATCATCGAGAGCGAGAGCTCGGCAATCGTCTTAATTCCGTTTTCAAAGGACTTTCCAAGTCCTAAGCGATTTCCGAAAATTCGGTCAAGCGCGCCGATAGCCGAAAACACCGCCATTATTATGATAACAATTTTGTCAAAACCCATTTTTCAAACCTCAAAAGCTAAACTGTTTTACAAATTTAAGTATAACATATTCGGCCGCAAAATCAATAATTTTATAGCTTAATATTGGGTATTTCAATACATTGGGAGAACTTTATTGTAAAAAATCCGCCCTTTACCATAATAATAAAAGTGTTTTCATTATCTCTGGTGAAAATGTCAATAATATCAAGCTCGTCACTTTCGTTTATCATATCGAAAACCTTGTCTTTGAAATAGTTTAAAGTCATCATATATTCCACCTCAAAATAATATTGTGCGTATACGCACAATATTATTATAACGCGTAACGAGGTAAAATACAAGAGAGGTGGAAAGAATGATTAGTTACGAACCTTTGTGGAAGACCCTCAAAAAGAAAAACATAACTCAATACAAGCTCATCAAGGACTACGGAATTGACAATGCTCAACTTCACAGATTAAGAAGCAACGCAGTTGTTAAAACCGTTACCATTGACCGCTTGTGTCAGATTCTCGATTGCAGGGTCGAGGATATAATGGAATACGTAAAAGATTAGCGCTCCGAGATAAATCGGGGCGCTTTTATTTTGTGCTGAATATGCAAGGTTTTGCTGTAAATAATATTGGTAAGTAAATGAAAGCAAAACGGAGGATATAAAATGCTTAATAAAAAGGGCAGGACGGTGTTTTTTAAAAAGCCGCCCGTTATTCGTTCTTACGCCTCGGTCGTGGGCAAAAAGGAGGCAAACGGGCCGCTTCGGGAATATTTCGACGTAATTTCAATGGACGCTTTTTTGGGGCAGAAAAGCTATGAAAAGGCTGAAGCACAGCTGCAGAAGACCGCGGTTTCAAGAGCACTTTTAAAAGGCAAAATTGCCGCCGAGCAGATCGACTACATTATGGGCGGCGACCTCTTAAATCAGTGCATAAGCTCGTCCTATGCCATAAGAGAATTCGGTATACCATTCATTGGTCTTTACGGCGCCTGCTCTACCATGTCAGAGTCGCTGGCGCTCGCATCAACACTTTGCGCCTGCGGCGCGGCTGAGCACTGCGCCGCCGTCAGCTCGTCGCATTTCTGCTCGGCCGAGCGGCAGTTTCGCTTTCCGCTAAACTACGGCGGCCAGAGAACCCCGACGGCGCAGTGGACTGTAACGGGAGCGGGTTCGGTGGTCGTCAGCCGAGAGGGCGAAAAAAGCCTGCCTCGCATTCACGCCGTAACCTTTGGCAAGATCGAGGACCTGGGCATCACCGATATAAACAATATGGGCGCGGCAATGGCGCCCGCCGCAGCCTCTACTCTTGCCGCATTTCTTGAGGACAGCGGCACCTGCCCCGAGGACTACGATTTGATTTTAACGGGCGACCTTGGTGTACTCGGCAGCGACCTTCTGATAAGACTCTTAATGGACAACGGCATCAACATCCGCACGCAGCACAACGACTGCGGCAAGATAATCTACGATATCGAGCGGCAGGACGTTCACTCGGGCGGCTCGGGCTGCGGTTGCTGCGCCAGCGTTTTTTGCTCCAAGATAATGCAGGATATCTCGGCGGGGAAGCTCAAAAACGTTCTTCTGATGGCAACGGGTGCGCTTATGTCGACCGTCAGCGTTCAGCAGGGCGAGAGCATTCCTGCGGTTTCGCACCTTGTTCATATCTCTTGCGGGGAGGTGTAGTATGGAAGTTTTTGAAAACGTTGTCAAGGCCTTTTTTATCGGCGGGCTTTTCTGCGTCGTCGGTCAGATTTTGATTGACAAAACAAACCTCACCCCTGCGAGAATTTTAGTAGCTTATGTTGTGGCGGGTGTAATACTCGGCGGGCTTGGCCTTTACGAGCCGCTTGTTAAGTTTGCGGGAGCGGGCGCCAGCGTTCCATTAACGGGCTTTGGAAACACGCTTGCAAAGGGCGTAAAAGACGCTGTTGACACCCAGTCACTCTGGGGCGCTTTGACAGGCGGACTGAAAGCCACCGCAGGCGGAATTGCGGCGGCCATATTCTTTGGGCTTGTCATGGGAATAATCTTTAAATCAAAAGAAAAAAACAGCACCTGATTATCAGGTGCTGTTTTATAAAGCATAGCAAAGACTCGAATTAGCCGGCCTTGTTGAGCTTACAGATAAGAGCCGATTTCTTTCTTGCAGCGCAATTCTTGTGAAGAATCCCCTTGGCAGCGGCTTTGTCTATAGTTTTGATTGCTTGGTTAACAACTGCAGCTTTGTCAGCAGCATTGTCAGCAATAGAGGCCTCAGCCTTTTTAATCATGGTTTTGAGATTGGAGCGAACGGCCTTGTTGCGAAGATAATTGATCTCAGAAACAAGCACTCTCTTCTTAGCTGATTTAATGTTAGG
>JAFTYW010000016.1 GCA_017461245.1 Oscillospiraceae bacterium | reverse complement strand
TGGGAGCATAGCTCAGCTGGGAGAGCATCTGCCTTACAAGCAGAGGGTCACAGGTTCGAGCCCTGTTGTTCCCACCAAATATGGCCCGGTAGTTCAGTTGGTTAGAACGCTAGCCTGTCACGCTAGAGGTCGTGGGTTCGAGCCCCATCCGGGTCGCCATTTTGGGATGCAAGTTTCTTGCTCAAAATGCCTCTGTAGCTCAGTCGGTAGAGCAGGGGACTGAAAATCCCCGTGTCGATGGTTCGATTCCGTCCGGAGGCACCAAAATAATGCGGGTTTAGCTCATCTGGTAGAGCGCCACCTTGCCAAGGTGGAGGTAGCGAGTTCGAGCCTCGTAACCCGCTCCAACAAGACGCTTAAAGGAATCGAAAGCTTTAAGCGTCTTTTTTACAAATTTAATATGGCGCCATAGCCAAGCGGTAAGGCAGAGGTCTGCAAAACCTTTATTCCCCGGTTCGATTCCGGGTGGCGCCTCCAAAAAAGAAAGACACGCGAGAGCGTGTCTTTCTTTTTTAATGATGTTTGCCTTCGGCAAATGATGTCGCTGTCGCTAATGATGTTCACTTCGTGAATGATATCGCTTTGCTAATAATCAGGGGACGGTTCTCTGTGTTAAAACAAGCATAAAAGGCAAGCTGCGGCTTGCCTTTTTGCTTTCATATACAAATTTATGTTATTTGCCGACGATATTCGACACTTTTCGTGTGACTATGCTGATAAAATAAGAGTGTAAAATGTCCTAAAATGATAAAAAAGGAGTTTTTAGTATGACGCAGAATATATCAGACACATGCACGCCGCAAACTGCGGAAAAGTCAACAAGAATCATTAAAAAGACACCAAAGATTTTCAAGGCCGCAATTTCACTTGTGCTTTGCCTTGTTATGTTTGTCGAAATGATTCCGCCGGAGCTTGTCTGGGCGGCTTCTGACGCGCTTGTAAGCGAAAGTGACTTGGCTGCTTCAGAAACCGTGCCATACGAAAATACTATACTTTTTGAAGATCCCTCTTTGCGAGAGGAAAACAAAAAGGAATACCGTATGAGCGACGGCTCGTATAAGGCTATTGTCTATCCTCAGCCAATCCACTATCAAGAAAATGGGCAGTGGCAGGATATTGACAATACCCTCACTTTAGATGAAAGTGCGGGCGGATACACAAACGCTGCCAGCGATTTTTCCGTTACCTTTGCAAAAAAGAGTAGCAGTAAAAAGCTGGTCGAAATAAAAACCGACGACTATAAGCTTAGCTGGGGCTTTGTAGGCTCAAACGATAATAAATCTGCCAAAAAGAAAACCAAAGTAACCTCTGACGATATAACAGCACTTGATGAACTGTCAGACGGACTCTACTATAACGATATTTATAACGACGTTGACGTTGAGTATCTTTTACAGTCCAAGACCATTAAGGAAAACATAATCCTCAAAACAAAAGAGGCTCAGCAGAGTTTTGAGCTTGAGCTTAAACTTAATAAGGCGACCGCCGTTTTAAACAGCGACCGCACCGTCAGCATAATTCTTTCAGACGGCACCGAGGCCGCTAAGTTTTCCGCGCCATTTATGTACGATGCAAAGGGCGTGCAGAGCACCGATGTTGCCGTTTCGCTCAGCGGCTCGGGAAATAAATACACCCTCACCCTTACCCCCTCAAAAGAGTGGCTCAATGCCGAGGATAGAGCCTATCCCGTCACTATTGACCCCGTCGTAACACATAGTAGGTACAATGCTTTCAGTGAAGGATTTTCAAAAAGCTTTTTGTTAGACGGCTATTTATCAGGCGAAAACTATTATGTGGGAAAATATTATAATTCTAATCAAAACACCGTTGATGAGGTATATAGTTTTTGGTATGTGTTTAGCGAGTTTTGGTACGAATCAGAAATTAGAAATGCGTATCTCTGTGTTGATACCGCACCTCGTAATTCGTCTATGTGGACAGGCGAAACGTATAATAATGTTACAATAAATAAAAGTATCAGTGCGCACGCAGTAAGTGTTCCTTTTGAATCATTAGAGGACAAAGAGAATGTTTCTATCAGCCAGCCATTTGATATAGTTGATGTTTCTGTAGATTATAGCACAACAAATTCTAACACACCCACAGTGTGTAAATTTGATATAACTGAGTATATTTATAGCGATTTTTTTGATAATACGGATCGATTTTTGATATTGCAGGAATACGATCCGCCTGCAACAGTCACATCAGGAACATTGCCGATTATGTTTACAAATGCCAGAGTGGAGTTTGACTATCGTTCACCCACAGGAGTTGAGGAATACCTTACATATACCGAGGCCTCTGTTGGCGAGGCAGGAACGATCTACATTAACGATGCAACAGGGCACGTTGTTTTTGCTCATTCCGGACTTACAACTCCAAGCGTTACTATGCCAATATCAGTTGGCAATGTATATCAAGGTAATAATTGGAGAACTAATTTTTCAGAAACGCTCTATAAGTACAATTCAGTCGAAGAGGTAAGTAGCCTTACAGAATATGTTGACAAAACTTATGCCGAAGCCGGTTACCCGTATTCTTGGGTAGACAGCGATGGTACAACGATCTATTTCCACAAAGATAAAGAGCTTGACGAAAACGGTAACGAAGTAGATGTAATAGTTGATGAAACGGGAAAACGAATTAAATTAACCGAGCTTTCAAACGGAAACGTTCAGCTTAAAGATGCTGAGGAAAACATAAGTGTTTTTGCCCCTTATGCTGATAATCAGTATAGACTTGTCAGAAAAACCGACGCATACGGAAACAGCATTTATGTAAGCTATAGATCTTCGGATAGTACCCAAATCTACGACTTTACAAACGATTACGGCGAGCGCATTGCTATAGGGTATAACGAAAACGGAAAACCGGAATGTATGGTTGAGTTGATCGAGTGCGAAGAAGTTGCTCAGCAGATCGATTTTTCCTATGACTCCGCAGGAAATCTCACACAAATAACTCGTGATGACGGCAAAAAGACAATTCTCAGTTATTCGGGAACTACGCTCACAGGCGTTCTTGACGCTGCCACAGGATATATGGTCAAGCTCGTATATGAGGGCAATAAAATAACCCTTAAAGAATACGCCAACGTTCCCGAAACTATGGACTTGACCGATGCCTCTGAGGGTCAGAGTATGGTCATGACCTTTAACGGAGATTCTACCTCTTTCCGCACACCAGGCGTTAACGGAATTATGGAAGACAGCGAGAACAGCGACGATATTCTGACCGTCTACCAGTTTGACACCTACCTCAGAACCGTTTCTGCCTATAGTAAGTCCTATGTCGGCAACGAGTTTTACGGTGCCGAACAGCAGGAATACACCAGCGGCGGCCTTGTTTTCAGCGGAAATGACGCGACTAACGGCGACCAAAAATACGGCTTTAATAAGATCAAAAGCACCGTAAGCGTTGGAAAGGCTACCGAAAATCTGCTCGCTAACGGAAACTTTGAACAGTCACTTCCGAGCGGCAACAATAATCCCGCTGATTTTTGCGGCGCGCAATTTGACTGTAATGAAGCTGTAACGGGTGGCGGAGAGCTTTATGAATATATTACATCGGCAATTTACAGTGCTTCTGAAACCGAAAGCGTGCTTTCGGGAAATAAGGCGCTTAAAACAAAGATCACAGAAGCGGGCACAGATCTCCGCTCGTGGTGGAATGTTCCTATTGCTCATTCCAATAGCCTTAAGCCAAACACCGAATACACCTTCTCTGCTTACGTAAGAAAAGAGAATTCAAGCGAACTTGGCGGTAGACTGACCGTTAAGATCGGCACCACCGAACATACCTCGGGATTTCCGTTTGCTTCCGCGTCAAACAGCGAATGGGAACGCTTAGAGGTTCACTTTACAACACCAAGCACCCTTGCAGAAGAAGTAAAATTCTATTTTGCCAATATTTCGAGCAACTATGTGTATATAGATTGCGTTCAGCTTGAAGAGGGCGCGGCGGCAAATGCATATAACTACGCGGATAATCAGAACTTTGAGGCTACATATACCGATTCCGCAAATGCGGTAGTTCCTTTTTTCTGGAATGGAAACGGCGCGATAAACACAAATGGCACCTGTTTCGGCAATAATGCTATCGCCGTTGAGGGAAATGTAAGCTCCGATAAAACCGTTACCCAGACTATAACCCTTGGTAATAGATATAATGCGCCGCAGAGCAGGGATATTACCATAAGCGCCTGGGCAAAAGCGGACGCTCTGCCAAAGGCAGAGCATACCCCCAATAGATTTTTCGGCATAAAGGCAAGGCTTGTCTATGCCGAGGCAGAGGGAAATACCTCTTATAGCGAGATCGAGCAAAGCTCGTTTAACTATTTTGTGGCCGACTGGCAGTTTGCCTCGCTCTCGCTCTCCTCAGATGAGACCAAGACCCTGCTTGCAGTAGAGCTGACCCTTGCCTATAACTGTCAGATCGGCACCTGCCTCTTTGATAACGTCAGCGTTGCTGATAATACCGTCACCAATTACGAGTATGACGGCCTTGGAAACCTTACCCGCATAAAAGCGGGCGACGAGGAGACCGTCAACGACTATGACGAAATGCAGCTTGTAAGCTCCACAGATCTAAACAAGGACG
>JAFTYW010000015.1 GCA_017461245.1 Oscillospiraceae bacterium | reverse complement strand
CAAGATAAAGGCGAAGAAGCTCGCAAATATTCTTATCGTCATCAACTACAAGGATTTTAGTTTGTGTCATAATTTTCACCTCTAACCTTTCTAACCAAAATATAACACAACTTCGTGAATAAACTTTTAACCTTTTATTTCTTTCAAATAAATTTTATGCTAAAAATCAAAGGTAAAACGGCTGTATTCCTCAGTAAAAGCGTCTAAAGATGTCCTCTCATCGCCTATTTCAAAGCTTACAACCGACTTAAAATCGTCAAAACGCTTGTTTTTAGTTTTGGGAATACTGTCAGTAAACCACTTCCACTGACCCGTATAAATATCCTTATCGGTTATATACTCGCTAAGTCTTTGACTGTTCATTCCGAAATATTTAAGACCTGTTCCGTCGGTTTCCTTCTGTTCCTTTGAAACATCGCAGTGATACCATTTCGAGTTAAGGCAGACTAAGTTCCAGCTATAATACTGCCCGTCCTGCCAACAGCCTGCGGTCTTGCTCTCGACGCCGAGCTGCATAAGCAGAAAGCTGTAAAGCGCCGAAATCGACTCGTCACTTGCCTTTTTCTCAACTAGAGCGGTGTAGAAATTGTATTTTGCCTGTGCGACCTCAGTTTCCTCTGTTGCTATAGACGAGCTTTCACTCTGAGCAATGCCCGACGAGGTTGTGTTTTGAGGTTTACTGATATCATTTCCCTCAATTTCGATATTTTTCGCAAGCCAGCTATAAATCGAAATCGCTGCCAGCGCATCATCATCTGTCTTGGTAACACACTCGCTGAATATTTCGCTTACAGCCTTTTTAATCTCGTCGATCTTACCGCTGTGCTCGTCCTTATAATTATATGAAATCAAGACCTTATTATCAGCAGAATCGTATTTAAGGTTGGAAACCAAAAATGCATACGGAAAGTTTTCGCCCAAGGCAAAGCGGATATTATCGTAGTCATCTCTTGTAGGTACAGAAACGCTTTCTTTCCCGTTTATGATTGCATCAACAACATTTTTATAGTGCTTGGTCGTACCAAGTGCTTCCTTAACATTGGTGGGCAGAACATATGGATCAAAATTAAATGTGAAGTTTCCGTCGGTTTCGGTTTTTGCAATTTCGGAGGAATCCTCGTAAAAGCTGATTTGAGAGGACACGTTTAAATCCTGCTCCTTTTCTTTGCAGGAAACAAGACTAAACGAAAACACTATGCAAATCAGCAGAAAAAACGAAACAGCCTTTTTCATTTATATTAATCCTCCGTTTTATTTCATTATCACAATATAAATTTAAATCAACTTAAAAATATTATATCAAATAATATATCAAATTTAAAGTCTTTTTTATTAAATGCTTTACAAACTTCGCAAATATAATATAATTATAAAAAATTATAGGTGAGAGTTTTAATAAGCGGCATTATTATGCTGTTAGTTTTCCCCGGAGTCTTTGAAGGAATAGACTTGCTGTTTGGATTTTAAGTAAATCTAAAACCCCCGACCTACTTGGTCGGGGGTTATTTTTATATACCGAGGACGCGGGTTGCGATCTGAAAATATACAACAAGCGAAACCGCATCAACAATGGTTGTTATAAAGGGGCTTGCCATTACCGCAGGATCAAGCTTTAGGCACTTTGTAATTATCGGCAAGGTGCAGCCGATAAACTTGGCGATAAAAACAGTTACAACAAGCGTGGCGCAAACAACAACGCAGACCGCAATCGAAACCTTATCAATAAACAGAAGCTTTAAAAAGTTTACAATCGCAAGGGTAATGCTGCAGAGAAATGCAACCCGAATTTCTTTCCAAATAACAGGAATTATTTCTTTTATGGAAATCTCGCCGAGCGAAATACTGCGGATAACCGAAACCGACGACTGACTTCCCGAGTTTCCTCCTGTGCTCATAAGCATCGGTATAAAAGCGGTCAAAATTACGTAGCCATGGGAAAGTGCTTCTTCATAATTTCTGATTATGCTGCCGGTAAAAGCCGCAGAAAGCATAAGGATAAGGAGCCAAGGAATCCTCTTTAAATATGTTTCAAATACGCCCGTTTTCATATATGGCTTGTCGGTTGGTACGATAGCAGCCATAGCCTCCATATCCTCTGTTGCCTCATCCTGAAGAACATCGATAGCATCGTCAACAGTTACAATGCCGACAAGTCTGTTTTCGTTGTCGACTACGGGCAGCGCCAAAAGGTCGTAGTTCATAAAAAGCTCTGCAACAGTTTCCTTGTCTTCTGTTGTAGATACGCTTTTAAAGTTGGTCTCCATAAGCTCCTCGACTAAGCACTCCATTGGCGACAAAAGCAATGTTTTGGCAGAAACAATGCCGAGCAGCTTGCGGTTTGCAGAAATTATATAGGCGGTGTATATCGTTTCTTTATCAACGCCGTTTTGCCTTATTCTTTTAAAGGCATCCTCAACCGTCATATCCTTTTTAAGACTTACATACTCGGTCGTCATAATGCTTCCCGCGCTATCCTTTGGATACTGAAGCAGCATATTTATGCTTTTTCTTGTTTCAGCATCGGCGGTGCGCAGTATTCTCTTTACAACGTTTGAGGGCATTTCCTCAATCATATCAACGGCATCGTCAAGATAAAGGTCGCTCAGCACCTCTTTAAGCTCCTTGTCGCTAAATGCGTGAATAAGCTTTTCCTGAGCGTCAGAATCCATATAGGCGAAAACATCTGCGGCGGTGTCTTTAGGCAAAATTCTGAATACAAGCGGCAGCTGCTCATCAGAAAGAGCCTCAAGGATCTCAGCCGCGTCAAAAAACTTTTGTTCGCTGAGTATTGATTTTACCTCTGAATATTTCTTCTCATTTAAAAGTTTCTGAATTTTTTCAAGCATACTGTTTTACCTCCGTTATAAGTATGGTTTTAAAAATTCCAGAGAAACCCCAAATATTCTATTTTGTTTTGAAAAAGGCGCGAAAACCTTTTTCGTACTCAAAAATGCATAATCGGGGCACGCTGGAGGCAGGCCCTGGGTCTGCAGTTTTCACACCTTTTCACTCCCTTCAAAAAATAAAAAACTGCCGATTCCTCGGCAGTTTACTCACGAAAATCACCCACTATATGCGGGCGCAACCGTTTGAGCTTTAGCTTCGCAGGGCGATGAAACTGCATTAGACATTACCTTGGTTTCGATAATGCCTGCTGGCCATCTCATAGTGTCTCCACTATTTCGCGGCAGCAGCCCGTATCCCTGTGGTAGCCTTACCTACCGGATTTCAAATATATTTTATTACTTAAGTTTCAGTTTGTCAACACTTTATTAAAGAATATCTTTTTCGTGAAGCACTACTCCATTTTCTACAAGAAGGCGTTGCAGCTCTTTTACATTTAAGGACGAAAAATCATCTGTAATTGCAGCGGCTGCACCCGCGGCCTGACCCGTTACAGCACAGCAAGGAATTACCCGCATAACGTCCCACAAGGTCTCGTTTACGCTTGTGCATCTTCCCGCAACAACAAGGTTTTTAATTTGCTTGCAGTACAATGTTCTGAATGGAACTTCGTATATCGGGCCGCGCTTTTTCCAGTTTGATACCATACCGATAGAATCATCAAAATATGTATGCTCTTCTGTGTGAGAAAGTGTGTATTCACCTATGATTTTGCGAGTCATACGAATCTGCGGTATAGTCGGAATCGTAGCAATGCATACATCCTTGTTTGATTTTCTCTTTTCAAGCCAGTCGTTTAAAATGGTCTGATGTGTCAGACAAACCATTTCAGAAAGCTCTTTGCCGTCAAGTCCCGAAAATCGCCTGTTAACAAGCGGCTTTTCCTCATCGCCGCTTTTTTCTTCATCGGGGATATCTGCCGCGCCGAGCGTGTGACATTTATACCCATTTTCATCAGAATAATAATACCACGCGGCTAAAACATTGCCCTGCTTAAAGGTTTCTGTAGGCGCACCTGCAAATTTTGCAATATCGCAATCTCCGCTTGCGTCAACAACTGAATTTATATAATAAGCAGTTTTTCCCGATTTATTTTCAACATACAGCTTGGTGATTTTTTGGTTTTCAGTTTCGGCATCTACAACATAACTGCCATAGAGAATGTCTACGCCCTCTTTCAGCAGAAGTTTTTCAGCAAGTATAGCAAAGACCTGCGGATTGTACCGCACCAAAAATCGCTTATCTTTTTCCGTTTTTGTTCCTTTTCCGTCAAGCCAGTTGTCAGGATAATCACCCTCGTTTCCATAGGTGATAGAAAGCCTTAACAGCTCCTCAGCAATGCCGAACGAAACTTGATGACCAAGCCCATCGCACAGCGGCAGATATATTGTAATAAGTCCCGCAGTTCCCAAACCACCAAGCATATATTCTTTTTCAAAAAGCACAACCTTTTTACCTAATCTTGCTGCGGAAAGCGCCGCAGAAATTCCTGCAAAGCCACCGCCGCAGACGGCAATATCGTATGTAAAATTCTTGTTGCTCTCCATATCCATTTCCCCTGTTATTTAGCTTGTGATTTTTTCTCTATAAGCTTTAAAAGTCTTGGTCTGTTATAGCGCTGGATAATGATAAACTGTGCATCAAATATCATTGCGGCAATAGCGGTAACAAGAAAGATCCAAAACTCTCCCCACAAGAGTGAAAAGAAAATGCTCGACACAGAGATAGCCTCGTTAACCCAATGGTCGACCTCGGATTTTGCAGTAACGTTTGCAATATCATTAAGCGTGTGTTTTTTAAGCGAAAAGTGCTCGGGATTATATGTAAGAGCCTTGCCCTTCCAGTTTTTGACCTTCAAAAGCTTGTATAAATCTTTTTCAAAAGGTAATTCCTTAAACCACCAATGATTGCGGTCGATTTTAAACAGCTTTGTGACATTTCCCATAATGATTCTGACCCAGAAATGATACATTATCATAAAGGAAACTATTCCCGTCCACAAAACAACACCGCTATTGGTAGTTCCGCCGTAATAAAGCACAAAACAAACAAGCGCAATTATAATTGTTGCCGCAATTACGCTGTACATAAATATGGCGGGCCCGCTTTTCTTTTCTTTGCTCATAATATTTCTCCTGTAAAATTGCTTTATAAATTCTACTTGTAGGGACCGGCGTCCTCGACGGTCCGAGGGCATTATCTGCATGTGAAAACGGACCGTTCGTCTGACGCCGGTCCCTACAAATTAAACCTATTCTCTTTCAAGGTATGCGATAGATTCGCAATGGATCGTGCGGGGGAAAAGATCAGCGGGGATTACCTTTTTGGCATCATAGCCTTTTTCTTTTAAAAGTGCTATATCACGGGCTAAGGTTGCGCTGTTGCAGGAAACGTAAACTATCTTTTTAGCGTTTGATGCGGCAAGCGCCTCTATTACGTCGCCGCTGAGACCCTTTCTTGGCGGGTCAACAATAAGGGCATCGAACTTATAACCCTTTTTGATAAGCTCGGCGACAAGCGAGGCATCACCGCAATGAAATTCGGCGTTTTGGATGCCGTTGTTGAGCGCATTTTGCTTTGCGTTATCTATAGCGGCGGGAATTATCTCAATTCCAACCACTTTTTTAACTTTATCTGCAACAGATAGGCCGATAAGACCTGCTCCGCAGTACAGATCGAGCAGAGTTTCGCTGCCTTTTAGCTCTAAAAGCTCACCTGCAAGGCGGTAAACCCTCTCTGCCATATCGTGATTTACCTGATAGAACGACAAGGGAGAAAGCTTTACAGTAAGTCCGCACATTACGTCAGTAATGGTATCGCTGCCCCATACAGTTATGCATTTTTCGCCTAAAATGACGTTATTAGCGGTTTTATTGACATTTAAAACTATACTTTTGATATGCTCAAACTTGTTTGTAAGCCTTTTGCAAAGCGCATCTATGCCTGTAAAGGTATTTCCATTTACAACAATACAGACCATTATTTCGCCGCTTACACTACCCTGCCTAAGATAAATATGGCGCACCAATCCTTTATGGGCCGCTTCATCATAGACAGAAACCTTATTTTCGGTCATAAAAGCCTTGATTTCAGCCAAAATATACTTAAAAATCTCGGGCTGGAGTAGGCAATCCTCAATTGGAATAATTCTATGGCTTCTCGGCGCATAAAACCCAAACACAATTTCGCCATTTGCATTTAATCCGACGGGATACTGCCCTTTATTGCGGTAGCGCTCGGTTTTTTCTTTATTGCATACTATTTCGCCCGCCTCAAAATCCGTAGTCTTGCCGATTGTTTTAACATTGTGAAAAACCTGCTCGGCCTTTTCTCTCGTTTCAGACTCATAGCTTATATGCCTATAGGCGCAGCCGCCGCACTTTTCAAAAACTGGACAGTTATTCTCTACCCTATCCTTTGACGGCTGAACAAGCCTTTCAAGCCTTCCAAAAGCATAGCTTTTAAGCACCTTAACAATTTTAACCTCAGCTATATCTTGGGCTGCGGTGTTAGGCACAAAAACGACCATATCGTTAATTCTGCCAACGCCGCTGCCTTCAGATGTAATCGAGGTTATTTCAAGTTCAATTATATCATTTTTGTTAATATTCTTCATTTTCTTACCTTAAAACTCCCATTTATCCATAGCTGCAAAGACATCATATTCGGTAACGGTCTGGTTTCCGTTAAGTGTTGCTGAGAAAAACGCAGTAGAATTGCGGTACAGAATCGGTATAAAAGGAGTTTTCAAATCAAAGGTTTTAAGGAAATCATCAAGGTTTATTTTCCCTGCAAGATACTGATCATATGCAAGCAGGCTCGCGCCCTCGTCATTAACGGCATTAAGTGAGCCTACCGACAAAAGCGAGCTTATATCGTTATCGGCGGTTAATTTAACCTCGCCGATAAAGAGATCGTAATCACCCGATGCTATTCTTGCCTTATAGGCATCTGCGCTCTCCTCTATTATATCTACGCCTATTCCTGCTGCCTCTAAATTAAGCTTTACAGACTGTGCTGCTCTTTTTCTTGCGGTGTTTTCACTGTTTACGGCAAGCCTTAGTCTTATTTCTGTCGTTTCATCGAGCATAAACAAGCCGTTTTCATTCTTTTGGGTGTATCCGCAAGTGCCGAGCAGTATCTGCGCCGCAGACGAATCGTTTAAGGCGATAGAATACCCTTCGCTATTTAAATCTGTTGCCTCGGGATGAAAAGGAGCCGCCGTGGCATATCCCGCTCCCGCGTAAGCGTCAGTCAAAATGTTCTTGCGGTCAACACAAAGTGAGACTGCTTTTCTGAAATCCTGATTTGCAAGCAAGGCGTTATTACTGTTAACACCAAGATAAACAAGATTGTTCATCAAAACGGAGCTCGAGCTCGATGCCGCAAAGTTAAGGCTCGAATCAAGGTTTGCGTAAACATAATTTACGCTGCCGATTTTTACCATATAAGGCAGGGTTGAATATTTGTGGATCTGAGTGAGCGAAATGCTATCAATGTTAGTCTTTCTAAGCGTATTATATTCGTTTTTAATAAGCCCGTCAGAAGCGCTATCAGTAGCAAACCTATATCTGCCGCTGCCTACCGCCATACTCTGCTTTGAGCCGCCCTTTATTATGGGAAATGTCAGATTCTTTGCAAAGTTTTTATCTGTTTTCTTTAATGCAAAAACAACAGCACCGTCTACCGCCTTGCAGGATGATGCATTGCTAAGCCTTTGGGCATAATACGCGCTGCGCTTAGCAGCAGAAAACGAGCTTACAACATCACTTGCGGTCAGCTCAGTGCCATCAGAAAACTTAAGGCCTTTTTTAAGGGTAACTGTGCAGATATTACCCTCAAAAGAGATATTATCTGCAATAACCGGCTCTACCGAAAAGTCACTTTTAACGGTAACAAGCGTATCATACAAAAGCGAGCCGAGATAGAAGTTTACGCTCTGACTTGCTAAGTAAGGGTTAAAGGAATCATTTGCGAAATACGCAAGCGAAAATATACGCTCCTGCTCCCCTTGACTTACAACCGATGAGGTCTCGCTGCTTGTTATAGACGAACTGACGCTCATAGAGGGGTTAGAACGACAAGAGGTGAAGGCTGAAAAACACAAAACAAGGCACAAAAGCCAGACAGTCTTTTTCAAACCGTTCACCTCCTTTAAAGTTTTTATTTTATATTCTATGGAGAATCTCAGTATATGTCGGCATAGGCCAATACTTTTTATCCACCATAGGTTCGATGCTGTCGCAGGCTTTCCTTAAGTTATTCATAGCGGGAATAACCTCATCTCTGCAAAGCTCCGCTTTTTTAAGCCAATCAGATACATCCGAGAGCTTATTAACCATCTTTGAAAGAACGATAATGCTATTTGTTATCTCATCAATACGAGTTGAGATCTCTTTGACAAGCCTGTCAACTGCCGAGCTGGGCGCGCCCGCTCTTGAAAGGTTAAGAGCGCTGTTTGCAACCTCTCCTGCATACTTGATGCAGGCGGGCAATATCTGTCTTGAAGCCATTTCAAGCATTGTATCTGCCTCGATATTGATGGTTTTAACATAATTTTCAAGGCAGATCTCATATCTCGAAATACACTCTGTTTTATTAAGCACGCGGTATTTCTCAAAGAGAATAATATTCTTTGGGTCAGCGAGAGCCTTTGCGGCGTCGACGGTGCTTCTCATAATGCAAAGTCCGCGGCGCTCTGCCTCATTGTGCCATGCCTCAGAATAGTTATTTCCGTTAAATATAATTCTGCCGTGATTTTTAACGGTATAGCTGACTAAATCAACAACGCCCTCCTCGACCGAGGTTGCGTTCTTAAGGCGGTCGGCAATAAACTCAAGTGCCTCTGCGCAGATCGTGTTCATAATATAGGTCGAAACCGCGACAGATGCAGACGAGCCAACCATTCTAAACTCAAACTTATTACCTGTAAAAGCAAAGGGCGAGGTTCTATTGCGGTCAGAAGCGTCACTATTAAGAGTAGGCAGAACTGCGATATCGTCAAGCAGCTTTTTGGTGCGCATTTCGCTCTGCTCGGTGTGGTTTGCGATATGATTTAAAATATCGGTAAGCGCATCGCCGAGGAACACCGAGATAATGCTCGGGGGCGCCTCGTGACCGCCAAGGCGGCAATCGTTACCAGCAGATGCGGCAGAAAATCTTATAAGATCCTGATACTTGTCAACTGCAATAATAACAGCACAAAGGAAAGTTAAAAACTTTAAGTTATGCTCGGGGTGCTTACCGCTGGAGAAAAGGTTTTCACCAAGATCGGTTGAAAGCGACCAGTTATTGTGCTTACCAGAGCCGTTTACGCCGTCAAAGGGTTTTTCGTGCAGCAGGCAGGCAAGGCCGAGCTTTTTGGCCTCAATTCGCATAGTTTCCATAACGATCTGATTATGGTCGCAGGCCTTATCAGCCTCGCAGAACAGAGGTGCAAGCTCGTGCTGAGCGGGAGCGGCCTCGTTGTGCTTGGTTTTTGATGCAACGCCCATCTTCCACAGCTCGTTATCAAGCTTTTTCATAAACTCAGAAACGCGCAGGCGAATTCTACCGCAGTAATGATCGCCAAGCTCCTGACCCTTTACAGTTTTAGAGCCGAACAAGGTTCTGCCGCAGATCTTAAGGTCAAGGCGGTTTTCGTAATCAGCTCTGTCAACAAGGAAATATTCCTGCTCAGCGCCGACAGTTGCAATAACTCGCGAGGTTTCGGTATCGCCAAGGCATCTGAGGACCTTAAGCGCCTGCTCGGAAACCGCCGCGTTAGAGCGAACGAGCGGGGTTTTATGGTCAAGCGCCTCTCCGGTATAGGAACAGAAGGCGGTGGGAATATAAAGGCTGTTATCCTTTACAAATGCGGGAGAGTTTGGGTCCCAAACGGTGTAGCCTCTTGCCTCGAATGTAACTCTAAGGCCGCCAGAGGGGAAGCTTGAAGCGTCAGGCTCGCCCTTAACAAGCTCTTTGCCCGAAAATTCGAGCATAGGCTTTCCGTCAGAAGTAGGAGTCAAAAAGGCATCAAATTTACCCGCAGTTGCGTTATTCATAGGCTGGAACCAATGTGTAAAGTGGGTTGCACCCTGCTCTACTGCCCAGTCCTTCATAGCGCCGGCTACGGTTTCAGCAAGCTCAATATTAAGCGGCAAGCCTTTCTTGATAGTTGAAACAAGGCTATTGTAAGCATCCTCGGGCAGACGCTGTTTCATAACGTCATCGTTAAAAACGCGACAGCCGAAATTTTTCTCAAGCTCTGTATTCATTCAAACAACTCCTAAACGGAAAAGATTTATAGTTATTATAACACATTATTTAGCAATTTGTAAAGCAAACTAATGTAAAATTGTGTTAATTTGGGTTGAAAAAAAGCAGGTTTTATTTTATAATATATAAAAGCAAACATTTTCGGAGGATGAAAATAGATGAAACTTGGTATCGTGGGGCTTCCAAACGTTGGAAAAAGCACCCTTTTTAATGCAATTACGAACGCAGGCGCTCAGTGTGCAAACTACCCTTTCTGCACCATTGAGCCCAACGTCGGAATGGTTACCGTTCCCGACGAGCGCCTTGACAAATTAGAGGCGATGTACGACTCTGACAAAAAGACCTATGCAGTTATCGAATTTGTTGACATTGCTGGTCTTGTTAAGGGCGCATCAAAGGGCGAAGGCCTTGGAAACAAGTTCCTTGCAAACATCCGTGAGGTTGACGCTATCATTCACGTTGTCAGATGCTTTGAGGACGTTAATATTATTCACGTTGACGGCTCTGTCGGCCCTATGCGCGACATTGAAACCATAAATCTTGAGCTTATCTTTTCGGACATTGAAGTTCTTGACCGAAGAATTGACCGCACCAAAAAGGCACTCAAGGGCGACAAATCGCTTGCTGCAGAGATCGCTCTGCTTGAAAGACTCAAGGCACATCTTGAGGAAGGTAAATCTGCCCGCTCCTTTGAAAGAGATGAGGACGAGGATAAGATATTAGCTACCATTTCCCTGCTTTCTGACAAGCCTGTTATCTATGCGGCCAATATGAAGGAGGACGATTTCTTAGGAAATATTGAGGAAAATCCTTTTTACAAGGAGGTTGCCTCTATTGCGGCTTCTGAATCGTCGGGTGTTCTTTCGATATGCGCAAAGATCGAGGAGGAAATCTCTGATATGTCAAAC
Source organism: Oscillospiraceae bacterium (assembly GCA_017461245.1). Lineage (GTDB taxonomy): Bacteria > Bacillota > Clostridia > Oscillospirales > Ruminococcaceae > SIG578. Next base: position 14,836 of record JAFTYW010000015.1, on the reverse strand, counting down.
GAGGACAAGCTTATGTTCTTAAATGACATCGGGCTTTCCGAGTCTGGTCTTGACAGGCTTATAAAAGAGTCCTATTCTCTTTTAGGTCTTATCTCATTCCTTACCGCAGGCAAGCAGGAGGTCAGAGCCTGGACCATCAAGGAAGGCACAAAGGCTCCCCAGGCGGCAGGAAAGATCCACACCGACTTTGAGAGAGGCTTTATTAGAGCCGAGATAATTTCCTACGACGAGCTGATGGCAAACGGCAGCATTGCCGCCGCAAAGGAAAAAGGTCTTGTTCGCCTTGAGGGCAAGGACTACGTTATGAAGGACGGAGACGTTACCCTGTTTAGATTCAATGTTTAAAACCTGCAATTTTACACAAACAAAAACAGCCCCTTATGTAAAGGGGCTGTTTTTTTATTTTTCAATTCGTATAATGCTGCCTTTGGGGATGGTTTTATCACACTCAAATGTATACTGCGACATGGGGTGGTTTGCGTTTTCGCAAGGCTCGTCGTCTGCATCGCAGAGGTTTTTAACAACCGCCTCAAACGGCTTTTGGCCGCTTACTAGAATTTCGACGGTTTCCCCCTCGTGCATTCCGTTTTTAGAGGTCATAAAAACTCTGCCGTCCTTATAATCATCAACTATTGCCGCTATATCATAGTTTCTAACGTAGCCGCCGCTTTGATAACACTGAGCGTTTTCGGGTCTACCGAAATAAAATCCCGTGGTGTATTCCCTGTGGCTTACCTTATAAACCTCGTCGTACATCCAGCGGTTTTCACCGTCGGGCATACAGCCGTTTTTAAGATAATAATCAATTACGGCGCGGTAGGCATTTGTTACCACCGCAACATAATAAGATGACTTTGCCCTGCCCTCAATTTTAAGGCTTGAAATGCCCGCATCGCAGAGCTTATCAATATGCTCGATAAGGCACATATCCTTACTATTAAGGATATATGTTCCCTCGGGCTCCTCATAAACAGGGAAATACTCGCCGGGCCTTTTCTGCTCCATAAGGTAATACTGCCAGCGGCAAGGCTGAGAGCATTCGCCGCGGTTTGCATCACGGTTGGTCATATAGTTTGAGATAGTGCATCTGCCCGAAAAGGACATACACATCGCGCCGTGAACAAAGGTTTCAATTTCAAGGTTGGGATTGGTTTTATCCCTTAAAACCTTAATATCTTCGAGAGATAGCTCACGAGCAAGAACAACTCGTTTTGCACCCATTTCGTAAAAGGCGTTTGCAGAAGCATAGTTTACAATTCCCGCCTGTGTCGAGATATGCACCTCGACATCGGGCAGAATTTTTTTGATAAGGGTGAGCACGCCGACATCCGATATAATAAAGGCATCAACGCCCGTTGCGGCGGCATTTTTAAGATAATCTGCCATTCTGTCCATTTCACTGTTTGTGGGCAGAGTGTTGCAGGTTAAATAAATACGTTTTCCCTTTTGATGAGCGAGGTCTGCCGCCTTTTTCATCTGCTCAAAGCCGAAATTTGCCGCAGCAGCACGCATACCATATTCATTTCCGCCGATATATACCGCATCCGCGCCAAAGTTCAGAGCGGCATCAAGGCGTTCCATATCCCCTACGGGACTTAAAAGTTCGGGTCTATTTTTAATAATCATCAGTTACCTTCTAATCTCGCATTAACCTTTTGTGCAGTACTACAGTTTTTAAGATGCTGATTATACGTTGTAGCGTAGTAGTATTTACCCGCATTATCGGTTACAAAGTAATAGTAATTTGTCTTTTCGGGGAAAAGCGCAGCGCGTATCGCCTCTTTTGTGGGGTTACATACTGCGCCCGGCATAAGTCCCTGACGCTTATAGGTGTTATAAGCATCGTAAAGCTCTTGATACTCGTATGCAATACTGGGCTTTATAGCGCGCTCAACATAGTTTATAGTTACATCTGACTGGAGATTTGGGAAAAGTGTGCTGTTAAGTCTGTTATGGAAAACAGAGGAAACAGTTCCCATCTGGTTTACATCTCCCGCCTCAGCCTGAATGAGCGAGGCAATGGTTATGATCTCATCAAAGGTGTACTCAGACTCCTTGACGGCATTCACGATCTCGGAATCAATGTGATTTACAAAGTTTGCAAAGAATTTCTTGGCTATGCCCTCGTAATCATCTGTACCGACGTAAAACTCGTATTTATCGGGATAGAAATAACCCTCATACTTGTAGTATCTATACTTGTTATCGGGGACTTCGGAAATAAAGTCGTAAGAAACTTCCATTCTCTCAACGGCTTTTGTAAAGGCATTTATATCAGAAATAACACCTTTTTTCTTAAGCTCCTTTGCAATATCGTAAAGATTCCATCCCTCAATGACCGTTACCTCAACAACATCGTCCTTTTTAACGTTTCTTTTAAGTTCAAGCACTATTTCGTCATAGGACATATTTTCGGCAAAGGTGTGATAGCCGTACTGGAAGCCCTCGGTTTTATTGCCAAGCTTACAGAAAACTCTGAAAAGCAGCGGCTGCTCGATAATTCCGCTTTCGTAAAGGGCATCTGCGATTTGGGCGGTACCCGAGCCTTTTTCTATGTAGACATCCTTTTCGGCACTACTGAAATCAAGTCCGTAAATATCCTTAAAACCAAAGATAATAAAAACAGAAAGTAGAACGGAAACCGCAATAATAACAAGCATTCTGATTAAAATGCCGAGCTTTGATTTTTTCTTTTTCTTATTTTTCTTGGGTCTGTGAATATCCTCTGCCTCGGTTTCCTCTACAGCCCCAGGTGCGATCTCAGCTACTATCTGCTCAGTTTCCTCTACTGGCACAGTTTCCTCAACAACCTCAGGCTGCTGATTTTCTAACTTGTTTATATTTTTCTCGTCCATATTATCACCCGTTTCCTTTATTTTTCTATATAAATTATCTGTTTTTCAGTTACAACAACATCTGCGGCTATATCAAACTCACCTTTAGGAAGAACATCAAAAATGCAGTTTTCATAGCAAATCCCAACTTTTAGCCCGCTATACGAGGATAAAAACCTATCGTAACAGCCTTTTCCGTACCCAAGGCGAAAGCCGTTTTTATCAAAAGCTAAGGCAGGCAAAATGCAAACTGAATCTGAAAAGTCGTCAAGCTTGTTACAAGCATCTGCGTTTGGTTCTCTGACGCCGAAACTGCTTTTCTGCGTTTGGGCAAGCGCGGTAATGGTATAGAAATCCATATTTCCCTCGCTATCGCGCATTTTCGGCGCGGCAACGACCTTGTTTTGCTCAAAAAGGCGGTTAATTACACCCTCGGTATCGACCTCTGTTTCTGTAGAAACATAGCACAAAACCTTTTGCGCAGAGGCAAAATCTTTAATCGAAAACAGATTTTGGGCAATTGCCATATCCATTTTTGCTTTTTCGCAAGGATCTAAACTTTTTCTTAGATCTTTAAACCTTTTTCTAAGCTCATTTTTCTTTATATTTATTTCTTGCATATCATTGAATTTAAGACTTTATCGGCAGTTTCTTTGTCGCGCAGCAGCTCAACAAGCTTTGCGGCAAATTCATAAACAGTTCCTGCGCCGCGAGAGGTTATGATATTCTCGTCGTGAGCAACTCTATCATTTACAACGGTTGCCTGAATAAGCTGATCCTCAAACCCGGGATAGCAACAAGCCTTTTTTCCGCGGAGCAGACCTTTATGGCCTAAAATAGAGGGAGCGGCACAAATTGCGGCGATGTATTTTCCCTCGCTGTCTGCTCTATCGACTGCACTGTTAACACAAACTGATTTTTCAAGCTCGAGCGTTCCGGGCATTCCGCCTGGGAGAACAACCATCTCTACTCCACCGTCATAAACAAACTCGGAATCGGTCATATCTGCTACAACACTTATCTGGTGAGAGCCTGTAACAGTTTTTGAGCCAACTCCGACGGTTGTAACGGGAATTTCCGCTCTGCGTAGAATATCAACCGTTGCAAGAGCCTCAATTTCCTCAAATCCGTTTGCTAAAAATACGTATACCATAGTTTTTCCTCGTTTCTTGGCTGTAAAGTAAAATCACTTTACGCCTTTATCTTAAGATTAGTGAGCTTACCTTTAAGCGCAAGGTGGTCGGGATTATAGGACAGCTTTGCTTTTCTTAAGCCCTCATCGCCCGAATCGTCCTCGCGGTTGACCCAATTTATATCGAATTTTGTAAGGCAATCCTTAACAAATTCATTGTTTATAACAGTATAGCTACCATCAAAAGAGCGGTTTGCCTTTTCTACGTGAACATAAAGGCAATCGTCCTTAACCTCTCCAAGTGTAAAGGCTATGACCTTTCTATCAACCTCTAAAAAAGCGCCGAACAAACCGAACTTTTCCATATTCTCAAGCAGGTACCAGCACCTTTCACGCTCGATCTGCTCTGAGATACTCTGTGTTTCTACCGCCTTTGAGAACTCCTCAAAGAATGCAATAACCTTATCAATATTCTGCTCGGTTATTTGGTTGTAGGAATATTCATAACTCTTTTTAAACTTAGATATATGGTTTCTTTTCTGGTGATATTTTCTACCGCTAAGCTGAGCTAAGTCCTCTGCTCTATAGACATAGTCAGAATAATCTCTTGACTCGGTGTAATCAAAATTAAGAAATTCATTGAACTTCTCAAAATTTGATGGGGCGATCGATGTAAAGGAAGGCTCGATGCCTTTCTCTTTGCAGTAATCAAAAATGTCCATCACAGAGGCTTTAAAATCGCCGCTGCCGCAAGGCATATAAAACCTTTCAATGCCTCTATGGAAGCTGGCTTTAATAATCATCATACCGTTTGAAATTGCATAGCATAAACTAAGCGGCTTTTTCCACATCATAACAAAGCCGGTTGTATAGTCGCTGCATCCGCTTTTTTCAAACGAAAGATATTCTTTTACTAAATCAGCATCGCTATTTCTGATAGCTTTAAACTCAAGTGTGCTCAAAAAAACTTCGCCTTCAATCAGGTTATTTATTTAAAATCTCTTTATATTTTGCCCGCATTTCCTTAGCTTTACCACAAGTCATTTTACCTTCACAACAAGGGCCGTGAGCGCAGGCGGGTCCTGCATTTGTAAATAGCTCGGGAGCCACCTTACAAACCTCTTTCAGCATCATCTCGGCAACCTCGCGAATTTCCCACTGAGCACGGGTGCAGCAGCGATGCTTAAAGAAGTTAAGCAGGCTTCTTGTATTCATAGTAACGACCATTTTAGTCTCGCAGGCGTTGGGAAGGACAAATCTCGCATCCTCGTTAGCAAGCTTTTGGGCCGCCTTTCTCGCCGCCTTTTCCTCTTGTACCTGTGCAACTAACTCTTTAGTGTGTTGCTCAGTTAAAATTGCAGCAAGCTTATCGTAAGAGTCCTGCGCGCTCTGCATAGCCTTAAGGTATATCTCTTTCGCCTCGGGATTTTTCTCTATCTCGGGAGGAGTTACATATTCAAACATTTTTTCGCTTACATAGCGCTGGCTTTTAACGCTGTAGGAAGCAATTCTATGCCTTGTAAACTGGGCAAGGACCGCCCTTGAAATGCCCTCAATACCAAAGGTAAAGCTAGCGTGCTCAAGCGGACTTTCGTGCCCCAGACTCGCAAGCATTTCAACAAAATCCCTTGCTTTTTCGGGAGTCAAATTATTTCCCAGATCCTCAATATTGCTGCTTGAATAGCAGAGTTTTGCCGCCTGCGCAACAGTTTTGACAGGCTCATAGCTATGTGCAATTAAAAACACCTTTGCCGGCATTTTTTATTCCTCCAAACCATTTCATATTCCATTATATTTTACCACTTATATTCCCTGCCGTCAACCTTGTTTAAGTAAATTAACCTTTAAATACTTGACATATATTTTTAATGAGTTGTATTATATATAAAAAGGCTTTTGGAGGGCAATATGGTACATATCGGAAACGAATGGGACAAGGTTTTATCGGGAGAGTTTGAAAAGGAATACTACATAAAGCTTCGAGCCTTTTTAAAGGCCGAATATTCGTCACGCCATATTTTCCCCAATATGTATGATATTTTCAATGCGCTCAAATACACCTCCTACGGAGATGTTAAGGCGGTCATTTTAGGACAAGACCCCTATCACGGCGCTGGACAAGCGCACGGGCTTTGTTTTTCGGTTAAAAAGGGGGTTACCCCTCCCCCATCTCTTGTGAATATTTTCAAGGAGCTTGAGAGCGACATTGGCCTGCCTCCAGCCGCGCACGGCGAGCTTACCTCCTGGGCAAAAAACGGCGTACTACTTTTAAACACAGTTTTGACTGTACGCGAAGCCTCCCCTAACAGCCACAAGGGAATGGGATGGGAGATTTTTACCGACAGAGTTATATCTGCTTTAAACGAGCGAGAGAAGCCGATCGTTTTTATTCTTTGGGGCGCTAACGCCAAAGCAAAAAGAGCACTTATTACAAACCCCAACCATAAAATACTTACTGCCGCTCACCCAAGCCCACTTTCTGCCTACAACGGATTTTTTGGATGCAAGCACTTTTCAAAAACAAACGAATTTCTCATTCAAAACGGGATTTCTCCTATTGACTGGAGTTTATAATTTATCCGCTTGGGCAAACTACATCTGAGGTGATCTAGTTTGTCCGTAAAACGCACCATTGTTTTTTATTCGTTTATCATTTTTTCGTTTGCGGCTCTGATCTTCAGAATGTTTTACATTATTGAAGCTGAGTCAGACATCTATGCCGCACAAACCACAAACAGCTACAAGCTACTTATTGACAAAAAACGAGGAACTATTTACGACCGCAATCTTGTACCTCTTGTTTCGAGCGAAACTAAATACAAGGTTGCGGTTTTGCCGTCTATTCAAAGCAAGACATATCTTCATTCTGTCCTTTCTGAAGCAGAGTTCTCGGCCATTTCAGACAAGTTTTCCTTGGGACTTCCATTTACCTTTGAAACCGACACCTTTATTGAGGAGAGCGCCGACGTTGAGGTTTATCTGATAAAAGAAAGATACTCGCAAAATACCCTTGCCTCGCATTTTATCGGCTACTGCGACAGCGGACTTACCTACGGAATTTCGGGCATTGAAAAGGCTTATGACGAGATTTTAAATAACGCGTCGGCAACCCTATCCTTAAGCTATCCTATTGATGCTATGGGCAGAGCGCTTTCGGGGATAAAGCCGACCGTTTCTGACGCGGGCTACAGCAGTCGCGCCGGGGTAGCGCTGACGCTTGATGCAGAGATACAAAAAATTGCAGAAGCAGCGTCGGCTCTGCTTTCCCAGAAAGGCTCAATTCTGATTACAGATGTTAATTCGGGTGAAATACTTGCGGGAGTGAGCCTTCCCGAGTACGACAGAAACAATATTTCGGCAAGCATAGAGTCTAACGACAGCTCGCTTTTAAACCGAAATCTTTGCGCTTATAACATTGGGTCGACATACAAGATAATTGTTTCTGCAGCCGCTCTTTCCATGGGGCTGAGCGGCAGCTTTTCGCACAACTGTGCGGGAAGCTTGGAGCTTGGGGGCACGACCTTTAACTGCCACAAAGCCGAGGGACACGGCTACCTTAATATGAAAACAGCCTTTGCAAATTCCTGCAATCCTTATTATATAAAGCTTGGGCAATCCGTAGGAACTCAGCGGCTTTTATCTCTTTCGAGCCTTATGGGATTAGGCAGTTCGATAGAACTTTGTGACGGAATTGTTACTGCCGCAGGAAATCTGCCGCAGGCAAGCGAAATTCAAAGCACGGGTGACCTTGCAAACCTAAGCTTTGGGCAGGGCTCGCTTATGGCAACGCCTGTTCACATAGCAAAGATCATAAGCATCATTGCAAACGGCGGCTACAACGTTGAGCCTACGCTCCTTTTAGGCGATGTAGACGCCGAGGGAAAGATAACAAAAACAAGTGAAAACAAGGAAAAAACAAGAATAATAAGCGCGGATGTTGCAGACAAGATTAAAGAGTATATGATATACACCGTAACAAACGGAACGGGGCGGGCCGCATCTCCCGAGGCTCTCGGTGCGGGAGGCAAAACCGCATCTGCCGAAACTGGCTGGAGCGTTAACGGGCAGCCTCTTGTTCAGGCGTGGTTTTCGGGATTTTTTCCTGCTGAAAAGCCTAAATACGCCATTGTCGTGCTTTCTGAGGGCGGTAATTCGGGTGCTGCGACCTGCGCACCTGTTTTTAAAAAAATCTGTGACCTTTTATATCAAAAAGGACTTGCAAATTAGTCTACACTATTGACAAAAATGCGAAAGTATCTTATAATATATGCATATTTGAAAAGCATTGACGGGAAGAAAAAACTCGTTTCCCTACAGAGAGCGAAATCGGAAGTTTTTCCGTGCTGGAAATTTCGCAGGTGCAAACAGTTTTTAGCCATCCCCGAGCTGAGCGGTGACAAATCGCTTCGCTTTGTCTGCGTTAAGGACAACACAAGCGGCGCTAAGCGCAATTTGGGTGGTACCGCGGTAGGATCTATTTCCTGTCGTCCCTTTTATATGGGGCGACAGGTTTATTTTTTTGCAAAAAGGAGAAAAAACATGGAATGGACAGGTCTTAACGAGCTTAGAGAAAGATTTCTCTCGTTTTACGAGAAAAAGATGCATAAGCGTCTTTCAAGCTTTCCTCTTGTTCCTATTGACGACAATAGCTTATTACTTATCAACTCGGGAATGGCTCCCCTTAAAAAATACTTTTTGGGTCAGGCAACACCGCCCTCAAAGCGTGTTACAACCTGCCAGAAATGCATTAGAACTCCCGATATTGAGCGTGTTGGAAAAACCTCAAGACACGGAACGTTTTTTGAGATGCTCGGCAACTTCTCTTTCGGAGATTATTTTAAGCACGAAGCAACAAAATGGGCTTGGGAATTCATTACCGAGGAGCTTAAAATCCCCACCGACAGAATCTGGGTCTCGGTGTTTGAAACCGACGACGAGGCTATCGACATTTGGGTAAACGAGGTTGGCGTAGCTCGCGACAGAATCGTTAAGCTTGGACGTGAGGACAACTTCTGGGAGATCGGCTCGGGTCCCTGCGGCCCTTGCTCTGAGATATACTTTGACAGAGGCGAGGAAAACGGCTGTGGCAAGCCTGACTGTGCCGTCGGCTGCGACTGCGACAGATACGTTGAGTTCTGGAACCTAGTTTTCTCTCAGTACAACTCTGACGGAAACGGCAACTACACCCCGATGGAGCACCCCAATATTGACACAGGTATGGGTCTTGAAAGGCTTGCCTGCATTATGCAAGGCGTTTCCAATCTCTTTGAGGTCGACACTGTTCAGAACATTATGAAGCACATCTGTCGTATCAGCGGTGCTACCTACAAAAAAGACGAGAAAACCGATATATCGCTTCGTATCATCACAGACCATATCAGAAGCACAGTATTTATGATCTCCGACGGTGTTATCCCCTCTAATGAGGGCAGAGGCTATGTTTTAAGAAGGCTTCTTAGGCGCGCCGCTTGTCACGGAAAGCTGCTCGGCGTTGAGGGCGCATTCCTTTACAACGTTTGTGACACAGTTATAAATGAAAACAAGACCGCTTATCCCGAACTCGTGGAAAAAGCTGAATACATCAAGAAGATCATTCGCATTGAGGAGGAGAGCTTTGCCAAGACCATTGACAAGGGTATGGAGCTTGTAAACTCTCTTATCGAAAAGCAGCTTAAAGATAACGCTAAAACCTTCCCCGGAGATGCCGCATTTAAGCTTTACGACACCTACGGCTTCCCCATTGACCTTACAAGAGAGATAGTTTCTGAAAAGGGACTTGAGGTTGACGAAGATGCCTTCTCGACACTTATGCAGGAGCAAAGGACCAAAGCAAGAGCCGCAAGAGAAAATCTTGATGTTCTTGGTTGGGTAGATAATGAAATCGAAGGCATTGCTGACATTGTTACAACCTTCTGCGGCTACGAAAAAACCGAGTGCGAATGTACCGTAAAGGCAATTATAAAAGACGGAAAGAGCGTTGCTGAGGCATCTGCAAATGATGAAGTCACTCTGCTTCTTGATATCACACCCTTCTATGCAGAGAGCGGCGGTCAGGTTGCCGACACTGGCAAACTTTATTCTGACTCATTTAGTGCAACCATTACAGACTGTAAGAAAGACAAGAGCGGCAAGATCTTCTGCTCTGCTAAAATCACAAGCGGCAGTTTAACAAAAGACGCCAAGGCGACCGCTGAGGTTGACAAAGAGCGCAGAAATGCGATTGCCCGCAACCACACCTGCGCACACCTTTTACAGAGTGCACTTATAAAAGTTCTCGGCAGTCACGTTCACCAGGCAGGTCAGCTTGTAAACGACAAGCGTCTCCGCTTTGACTTCTCGCACTTCTCCCCTGTTTCCAAAGAGGAAATTGCGATGATCGAAGCTGAGGTCAACGGCGCGATCCTCTCAGCACTTAGCGTCGAGGTTAAAGAAATGTCGCTCGACGAGGCTAAGAAATCCGGCGCTATGGCGCTCTTCTCTGAAAAGTATTCTGACACGGTCCGCGTTGTAAAGGCGGGAGATTATTCCTCCGAGCTTTGCGGTGGAACGCACGTATATAACACTTCTGAAATAGGCTTATTCAAGGTTATTTCCGAGGCATCTGTTGCATCGGGCATCCGCAGAATCGAGGCTGTTACAGGCTCAAATCTTATGGAATATCTTAACTCTACCCTTTCACTTTTAGACAACGCTGCAGCGGCTTTAAAAATCGCAAACACTCAAGAGCTTGTTTCTAAGATAACCGCTCTTTCTGACGAGCTTAAGACAAAGGAAAAAGAGCTTGATGCACTTAATCGCAAGATGGCAGCCGAGCAAAGCGGAAATTTAGGCGATAACAAGGTTGAGATCAACGGCTTTAATGTTATCTGCGCTAAGCTTGACAACGTTAAGCCCGACGCAATGCGTGAGCTTTCTGACTCACTGAGAGATGCTGACCCGCTTTGCATCTGCGTTCTCGCAAGTGACGACACAGTTAAGGGCAATATCTGCGTATGCTGCGGAAAAGAAGCAGTTAAGCTCGGCGCACACGCAGGAAACCTTGCAAGAGTGGCAGCACAGGCTGCAGGCGGCAGCGGCGGCGGCAGACCCGACAGTGCTATGGCTGGCTTTAAAGAGCTTGCAAAGGTAAATGACTGCTTTGAGGCTGCAAAGGCTGCTGTTGAAGCCATCGCTAAAAAGTAAGGAGGAAAAACTATGGATTGCATCTTCTGCAAAATTGCAAACAAAGAAATCCCCTCTCAGATCGTTTACGAGGACGACAAGGTTATAGCCTTTAAGGACTTAGACCCTCAGGCCCCTGTTCATTTCCTCGTTATCCCCAAAGAGCATATTAAGTCAGCAGACGAGTTAAATGCCGAAAATTGCGCCGTTATCGGACGTATTTTTGAGGTGATCCCCCAGATAGCCAAAGAGCTCGGTCTTGAAAACGGCTACCGCATAGTTAACAACTGCGGCGAGGACGGCGGTCAGACTGTAGGACACATTCATTTTCACGTTTTGGGCGGCAGGCTTCTCGCCTGGCCTCCGGGCTAAGCAAATGCACGGATAAACACAAATCAAAGGAGAGAAATAAAATGGATAAATTTTACACTCTTAAGGTTGCAGGTCTTGAGCGCCAGCTCCCTATCTGCCCCATTAACGAAAAGCTTTATATTGCAGGCTTTGTTATGTTTTCTGACGTTGAGCTTACCATTGCCACCGCAAAGGAGCTTATTAAAAAAGTCCCCGAGCACGACGTGATCGTTACAGCTGAGTCGAAAGGTATTCCCCTTGCCTATGAGATGGCAAGACAGCTTAACGAAAAATATATTGTTGCAAGAAAAATGAACAAGCTCTATATGCAGGATCCCATTCACATTGATGTTAAGTCTATCACTACCGAAAAGGTGCAGACCCTTTATCTTGACAGCACCGAGGCCGAGTACTTATCTGGCAAGCGAGTTCTAATAATCGACGATGTTATCAGCACGGGCGAGTCGCTTCACGCCCTGGAGAGCCTTGTAAATTCCGCAGGCGGAAACATTGTTGGAAAGGCTGCAGTTCTTGCTGAGGGCGATGCCGCTGACAGAAAGGATATTATTTTCCTCGAAAAACTTCCCCTCTTTTTTGCATAAAACTTTAAGGTGAGATGACATAATGACAAGACCTCTTTTAAAATGCTGCATAGCTTTTATTGCTTCTCTTGTCGTTGCAATAATTCTTCCCGTAAAATTTTTACCCACCGTTGCCCTCATTTTAGCGGCAGCGGTGGTTTTGTTATTTGTTCTATCTAAGCACTCAATTAAAATTAGAAATTGCGTCATATTGCTTCTTTTTTCTTTGCTTTCAATAGGAATATTTGTGATATATTCACAAACAACAGTTGCCGCTGCTCAGAGCCTTTCAGGCAACAGCTATAAGGTAACAGCAACGGTTTTGCAAACAGAAATATCAAGCAAGGGCAGTAAATACTATATCGTCGAGGTTGATACCATAAGCTCAAAGGCTGCGCCAAGAGGGTTGAAAATCAATCTGCACACAGCCAACAATGACGAGCTAAATGATTACGACAAAATTTATACAGTCGCTACCTTCTTTGAAAACTCAGATTCATCAACCGATACATTCTACCGCGCAAACAGCGTACTTGCAACCGCTATGTCCATAGGCGACATTAAGGTTACAAACCCAGACGAATTTTCGCTTCTCAGAGAAATTTGCAAGCTAAGGGATAAGATCATCTTTAACATTCGTGCAAATCTCCCGAGCGAAGAAGGAAACATCCTTTGCGGAATTTTATTCGGCAAGCGCGATTACATAAGCGATAAAACGACCGATCTGTTTGCAAGCGCAGGAATAAGCCATCTGCTTGCAGTTTCGGGCCTGCATCTTTCTATAATTGTTATGCTTATAAACCTTTTGCTCACCCGCTTGTTTGTTAAAAAGGTGCCGCGAAGCGTAATTTGCATTATTCTCACTGCCGTTTTGTCGGTTATGATCGGGTTTACGCCCTCAATCATGCGCTCTGCCATTATGCTTGTGTTTATGCTTACTGCTCAATGCATCCGTGAGGATTACGATGCGCCGAGCATACTTACGTTTTCAGCGGTTGTTATTTGCCTTATTGAGCCTTATGCAGTAGTAAACATCGGTTTTCTGCTTTCTTTTTCGGCAACGGCGGGTCTGCTTATTTCACAAAGCATACTTCAAAAATTCAGACGCAAATTCAGCTTGAAAACAGTCAGCATTCCAAAGCTTTTAGCTTACGAGATTTCAAATCTTGTTTTACCCTGCTTCTTTGCGTTTTTATTTACAATTCCCGTTTCTGTCTGTGTTTTCGGGTACGCTTCATCCTACTCGCCTATCACAAACTTAATTTTATCTCCGCTACTGCCTACCACACTTGCTCTTTCACTCTTATCGGCTATTTTTTGCTTAACGCCCTTTGCATTTATTTACAAACCGCTTTTGTTTCTTACCAAAATTCTTATTTCCTTAATTTGCTGGGTTGCCGAAATTTTCAGTAAACTGCCTTTAGCCAGAATTTATGTTAACAGCTTTCTTACCCTGCCTACCGTTGTGGTCATTTGTCTGCTTTTTCTGATTGCAGGGTTATCAAAGTCAAGATACAGAAACTCAATAAAGGCGGCACTTTTATCTATCCCGATAATCTGCTCAGCTGTTTTGACTCACAACATGGTACACCTCAATTCTACTGAGATTTATTTCCTTGAGTCGTCTGCTGTTGTAATAGAGTCTGGCGGCAAAAAGTTTGTAAGCGGCTTTACCGCTGACAGCGGTTACGAGCTAAATCGCCTGCTTGATAAAAATGCTGATAAGAGTATTCTATATCTTTCCTCAGCCGCTTCAAAGAACGCCGATATATCTGAGCTTACACACTTTTTACTCAAAAATGATGTAAAAACAATGGCCGTAAACAAGAAATATCTATCAACGTTTAGTTCACTTAATACAAGCAGCTTCAGAACAGAATGCTACTCGGCTGACGGCTTTAACCTAAAAAGCAGAAGTATAGAGATAAACTCCAGCTTATCTGAGGGTGGCAGTCTTGATATTTTCAATATCGATTCTTTTAAAATTGCACATCTTAACATAACTTCTGCAGACGAGCTTCCTGCCGCCTTTGATTGCGACCTGCTTATTGCAAATTCCAAGGCACTTCCCTTTATTGAAAACTACAAATGCAGATACTTTGTGGTATCTGAAAATCTTGACGACACAGGTAATATTTCAGAGTATTTAAAGGATTTTGGCTACGAATTTCTTGGCGATTGTAGCACAAAGCTCATTCTTAAAAACAAAAAGCTTTATCAAATTAACAGTTTCTTGAAATAATGATTGATTTTATAAGATTATTGTGATATAATATCGTATATATGGGCAGTGTTTCCACTTGCTCAACCCGAAAAATTAAGGAGGTTGCTTTTATGGTAAAAATCGAAACACATCTCGGAGTTATTGAAATTTCTCACGAATTTTTTGCCAATCTTGTTGGCTGGGTTGCTTCAGGATGTTTCGGCGTTTCCGGCATGGCGACCAGCGGTGCTGTTGACGGCTTAAAACAGCTTTTATCTGTCAGAAGAACTATGGACAAGGGTGTCCGCGTTCGCGCTGTTGATAACAAGCTGGTTATTGACCTGCATATTATCGTTTCTTTCGGTGTCAATATTAACGCTATCGTTAAAAGCATTGTTAATAAGGTTAAATATACTGTTGAAGATGCTACAGGTTTAGAAGTCAGCAGCGTAAATGTTTTTGTTGACGGTATGACCGCACAATAATTTGTCAAAACAGGCAACTTTAAGGAGAGTGCTATGGTGATAACAGGCTCTATGTTTAGAGATGCGCTTATTAGTGGCGCCAACAATAT
>JAFTYW010000014.1 GCA_017461245.1 Oscillospiraceae bacterium | reverse complement strand
TTTAGAAGTCAGCAGCGTAAATGTTTTTGTTGACGGTATGACCGCACAATAATTTGTCAAAACAGGCAACTTTAAGGAGAGTGCTATGGTGATAACAGGCTCTATGTTTAGAGATGCGCTTATTAGTGGCGCCAACAATATTACGGCGCAAAAGCAGCAGATCGATGAACTCAACGTTTTCCCTGTTCCCGACGGTGATACAGGTACAAATATGTCTATGACTATCGGTGCCGCCGCCAGAGAACTTAAAAGACTCAGTGATGACTGCACAGTTGCAGAGGCTGCATCCTGTGCCGCTTCCGCCCTCTTAAGAGGCGCAAGAGGTAACTCGGGTGTTATTCTCTCTCTTATTTTCAGAGGAATTTCAAAGGGACTTGCTGACTGCAAAACTGCTACTGCTGACGACCTTGCAAGAGGTCTTGTTCTTGGAACAGAATCGGCTTACAAAGCAGTTATGAAGCCCACCGAGGGAACTATTTTAACAGTTATCAGACTTACTGCTAAAAAGGCTACTGCTTTTGTTGAAACAAACAAAGAAATCGTTCCTTTTTGGGAAACCGTTTGCAAGGCTTCTAAGGACGCGCTTGCAAAAACTCCCGAAATTCTCCCCGTTCTTAAAAAAGCAGGCGTTGTTGACGCAGGCGGAAAGGGCCTTACCGTTATTTTTGACGGTATGATGTCCGTTTTCCGTGACGGAGTTATGATCTCCGAGGCTACCGAGGGTGCAGAAAGCGCTCCCGCCGCACAGAGCAAGGAAAGCAACATCGCTGATTTTGAAGAAGAGATCAATTTTACCTACTGCACCGAGTTTATCGTGCAGCGTGCTAAGGATAATGACCGTGATCCCCTTGCCCTTCGTGCTTATCTTGAGTCGATCGGTGACTGCGTTGTGGTTGTTGATGACGAAAGCATCATCAAGGTCCACGTTCACACCGACAACCCCGGCAAAGCGCTCCAGCAAGGTCTTAAATACGGTATGCTCACCAACATGAAGATCGAAAATATGCGTGAGCAGTTTGAGAACAGAGTTTCTGCCGCAGAGCAAAGCACTCCTGCCGCTCCCGAATATGTTAAGGTCGACCCAGATGTGCCCTACGGATTTGTTTCCGTTTGCGCAGGTGAGGGTGTTGCACAACTCTTTACTGATTTGGGCGTTGACAAGATCGTCAGCGGCGGACAGACTATGAACCCCAGCACAGATGACATTCTTGCTGCAGTTCAGTCGGTTCCCGCAAAGACCGTTTTTGTTCTCCCCAACAACAAAAACATCATTATGGCGGCTGAACAGGCTGTTCCTCTCGCAGACCGCGAGATAAGAGTTCTTCACACCCGCACAATCCCCCAGGGACTTTCTGCTATGCTTACCTTTGATTGCGACGCTTCGGCTGACGATAATCAGAAGGAAATGATGAAGGCTGCAGAAAATGTCGGAAGCGGTCAGATCACCTTTGCGGCCCGCGACTCTGACTATGAGGGATATAAGATCAAAGAGGGCGAGCTGCTCGCTCTTGAGAACGGAAAGCTTTCCTTTGTTGAAAAGGATCTGCAGAAAGCCGCAGTTAAGCTTACTCGCTCTTTGATTAAGAAGGATTCTTCGTTTGTTACAATCCTTTACGGCGAGGGCGTTTCAGATGAAGAAGCCGAGGCAATGGTTTCTGCGCTTAAAGAAAAAATTTCCGAGGAAATTGATGTTTCTCTTGTAAAGGGCGATCAGCCTGTTTACTACTATATTATATCCGTAGAATAAGCTACTTTAGCGGGCGATGCGTGTTTTCACTCATCGCCCTTTATTTAAAAAAGGAGGTGTTCCCGATATGCTTAAATTAAACTCACCTATTACTGATGTTAATAAAATCGGTCAAAAGCGCGCCGCTCTTTACAAAAAGCTTGGCATTGAAACTGTCGGGGACCTTCTTCACCATTTCCCCCGCTCTTACATTGATTTTACATCTGCTGCGCCTATTGATAACGCCAAAATCGGCGATGTTGTTACGGTTTGTGCGCGAGTCAGCGAGAAATACACACCGCTGAGAGTCCGCGGCGGAATGACTATTTTCCGTCTGCTTGTGTTAGACGAATCGCAAAACGCAATTACTGTTACATTTTTCAACAACAAATACGCTTTTCAAGCATTAAAGACAGGACAAGCCTATATATTTCACGGAAAATTATCTGGAACACCCTTTCAGCCAGAGCTGAGCGTTCCCCTATTTATTCCAAAAACCGACAAAGCTACCATGCAACCGCAGTATGCTTTGACTGCAGGTCTTTCCCACAAGATGATTGCAAATAATATCAAAGAGGCGCTTTTGGGCGTTGGTGACATTCCTGCAACCTGCCTGCCTAATGAAATACTTAAAAAAGAAAACCTTTTACAGATCAAAAATGCCTATTATGACATTCATTTCCCGAAAAACATTATGGAAGCGAATACTGCCCGCAGACTCTTTATTTTAGAGGAGCTTATCTGCCTGCAGCTTGGAATGTCTGGGCTAAAAAGAAGAGGCAAAAAGCCTGCTTCGCTTGTAGTAAGTGATGCGGATCTGACTGAGTTTCTGGCATCTCTCCCCTTTTCACCTACAAATGCGCAGACAAAGGCAATCGAAACCGCAGTCAGCGATATGCAGAGCGGAAATTGTATGAACAGACTCCTGCAAGGAGATGTTGGTTCGGGAAAGACCCTTGTTGCCGCAGCATTATTTTATTTAATTTGCAAAAACGGCGGTCAGTGCGCCTTTATGGCACCGACTGAAATTCTTGCAAACCAGCATTACAAAACCCTTTCCAAAATGCTTACGCCTTTTGGAATAAATGTTTCCTTACTGACGGGCTCAACAACTGCCGCCGCAAGACGAAGCCTATTTAACGATATTTCCGAGGGAATAGTTCAGGTCGTTTGCGGAACTCATGCACTGATAGAAAAAAACGTCGAATTTAAGAACCTTGCCCTTGTTATTGCCGACGAACAACATCGTTTCGGTGTTTCTCAGCGAGCCGCCCTTGTTTCAAAAGGTCATTATCCTCACACACTCATTATGTCGGCAACGCCTATTCCTCGCTCGCTCGCTCTTACCATTTACGGCGACCTTGACATTTCTGTTCTTGACGAGTTACCCAGCGGCAGAAAAGAGGTAGAAACCTATTTAATCGACTCAAAAAAACGGCAAAGAGCCTTAGGTTTTGTGGAAAAAGCGCTCGAGGGCGGAAAGCAAGCCTACATAGTTTGCCCCGCCGTTGAAGAGTCAGAACTTGAAATTGAGTCGGCGGTGCAGTATCATCAAAAAATTTCTGAGATTTTTAAACACAGGTCTGTCGGACTGCTTCACGGAAAGATGAAGGGCGCCGAAAAAGACGCCGTTATGGCAGACTTTTTAAGCGGAAAGACCGATATTCTTGTTTCGACGACTGTTATTGAGGTTGGCGTTGACGTTCCAAACGCTACAATTATGATGATTGAGAACGCTGACCGATTTGGCCTTTCTCAGCTGCATCAGCTCAGAGGACGTGTTGGCAGAGGGAGCGACCAGTCCTATTGCATATTGGTTTCTGACAGTAGCTCTGACAGTGCCAGAGAGCGCCTTAAAATTATGTGCAAGACCTCTGACGGCTTTGAAATATCCAAGTTTGACTTAGAGCAGCGCGGCCCCGGCGACTTTTTTGGTGACAGGCAGCATGGTCTGCCCCCTCTTAAGTCCGCCGACCTGCTTTCTGACTCGCATCTCTTGGAAAAGGCGCAAAATTTTGCTGCCGAGATTTTAGATGACGACCCGCGGCTTGCAAAAGAGAAAAACCTTTTGCTAAAGCAAAAGGTAAATTCCTTATTTAAAAAAATAGACCACACAAGAAACAACTAAAAAAGAACCAACCTTTCGGTTGGCTCTTTTTTTAATTTAATTTGCAAGGTATCTTAAGGTCATAAGGCTATCGTTTAAGTGAACGTTCTCAACCGAAAGCTCCATATCCTTATGATTAAAGAGGATATCATAGCCTGTAAAGTTCCAGAATATTTTAACTCCCAATGAAACGAGAGAATCAACAACCTCTTTTGCACTCGAGTCGGGAACGCAAACTACTGCCGCCTCTATACCGTTCTGGCTACAATAGTCATTAAGCTCGTCAGCGCTTTTTACAGAAAGGCCGCCGATCTCCTTACCGACAACGTCCTCGCTGTTATCAAAAATAGCAACCAGCTCAAAACCGACAGAATTAAAATCGACCCTTGTACCAAGCGCGCGGCCTATATTACCTGCGCCCACAAGCACCATCTTGATTTTCTTGTCAATTCCGAGAATTTTGCCGATCTCGTCTTTAAGTCCCTTAAGGTTATATCCATAA
This sequence comes from Oscillospiraceae bacterium, assembly GCA_017461245.1. GTDB lineage: Bacteria > Bacillota > Clostridia > Oscillospirales > Ruminococcaceae > SIG578. The sequence goes on along the minus strand of JAFTYW010000014.1, from coordinate 15,058 downwards.
CCCTGCTGACCAAAGCCACCAAAGCAGTTTAGATCCTGCCTTATCTGCGATGCGGTAAGCCCCATTCTCAAGGAAAGCTCCTTTGACGAAATGCGCTCAATACCCTCTGCGAGCAGGGCGCTTACAAACCTATAATATCTCGGCAGTCTGCGGATAACGGGAAGCGCTACATCTTTTTTAGCCATGTTAAATTTCCGTCCCTTTAATTAAAATTCAGCATTTCCAACTGTTCTCGGGAATAAGAGAACATCTCTGATATTTGAAATTCCGGTAAGATACATAATAAGTCTTTCAAATCCAAGACCAAATCCGCCGTGTCTTGCGCCGCCGTACTTACGCAGGTCAAGATACCAAGAGTAGTCTTCCTCGTTAAGACCGAGCTCGTTAATTCTTGCTTTGAGAACATCGAGGCGCTCTTCACGCTGGCTGCCGCCGATGATCTCGCCGATTCCGGGAACAAGCAGGTCAACTGCACCGACGGTCTTGCCGTCTTCATTCTGGCGCATATAGAATGCCTTTATCTCCTTGGGATAATCGGTTACAAACACAGGGCATTTGCAAAGCTCCTCGGTAAGATACCTTTCGTGCTCTGTCTGCAGGTCACAGCCCCAGTATGCCTTATAGGTAAATCTGTCGTTTACCTTTTCAAGCGCAGCAACCGCCTCTGTATAGGTCATACGGACAAAGGGAGAATCCTTAACAAACTTAAGGCGCTCGATAAGACCCTTATCAACAAAGCTATTAAAGAAGTTAAGCTCGTCGGGACAGTTTTCAAAGACGTAATTAATTACGAATTTTATCATATTCTGAGCGGTATCCATAACGTCGGAAAGCTCACAGAATGCGATTTCAGGCTCAACCATCCAGAACTCTGCGGCGTGTCTTTGGGTGTTTGAATTTTCTGCGCGGAATGTAGGGCCAAAGGTGTAGATCTTGCCGAAAGCCATTGCCATACACTCGCCTTCAAGCTGACCCGAAACGGTAAGCTGGGTCTGCTTGCCGAAGAAGTCCTGCGAATAGTCAACAGTTCCATCTTCATTGCAGGGAGGATTTTCGGGGTCAAGAGTTGTTACTCTGAACATTTCGCCTGCTCCCTCGCAGTCGCTACCCGTAATGATGGGTGTGTGAACGTAAACAAAGCCGCTTTCCTGGAAGAACTTATGAATTGCATAAGCAGCAACCGAGCGAACGCGGAATGCAGCACCGTAAAGGTTTGTGCGTGCGCGAAGATGCGCAATCGTTCTCAAAAACTCGGGGCTGTGTCTTTTCTTCTGCAGGGGGTAATCTGCGGGGGAATCTCCCTCAACCTCGATTGTTTTTGCGTGAATTTCAAAAGGCTGGCGCATTTCGGGGGTAAGAACGACCTCTCCCTCAACATAGAGAGCGCTACCAACATTCATTTTTGCAATATCTGCAAAGTTACTGACCTTATCCTCTTCAAAAACTATCTGCAGATTTTTAAAGCAGGTTCCGTCGTTAAGCTCGATAAAGCCGATTGCCTTTGACGAGCGGATAGTTTTTACCCAGCCGCCGACTGTAACGCTCTTTCCGGCAAGCGAGCCTGCATCAGCAAATAACTGCTTTAAGTCCATACTCTTTTTCATTGTGCCTTTTCTCCTTTAGGTTTAAAAATCATTGTATACAAATTCAATTTTCTGTCCGTCGGTAAAGAGGTAAAGCGCCAAAAAAAGCGCGATAACCAAAATGTAGAACGAAATTCTAAGGACGCTGTTTTGGTAAATTTTAGTTGTTAAACTCGTGATAAAATTTGTCAATTTCTTCATTTACCTTGAGCCATCCTTTCCATCCCAAATGCATTGTATCGCAAAGGAAATATTCTTCATATTCATAGCCGCTAAGGTCTACAAACTTTACATCGTACTCTGAAACAACACTTTTGACCTTGTAATAGTACTTTTGGCGACTTTCCTTATTAAAGCCTGTGTAATCCGACCACTGTGCGTGGAGCGGAACACTCACAAACATCGGCTCTATTCCCTTTTCCTTGCAGATATCCAAGAGGAGCCTTAAATCGTCATACTCAACCGAATTTTCATAGGAAAGGTTTTTATCCTTATCCTTAAATCTTGCTAGGTTATTGCCGACGTTCTTTTTATAATCGCTGTTTCTCATTCCGAAATCGTTATTGGTGGTCTCGCCTTTTGCGACCTCTACTGCGCCGAGCACTTCCTTTTCCCAATCGATTTCTGTGGGGTTGTTTTTGGTAGTATCATTGCAGTTATTTATAAGCTGGGCTGATTTTACCTTATCCTTTTGGTCAGAGATCAGCTTTTCAAAGAGGAAAAGCGGAGCAGTCAAGGTTTTAGAAGCCTTGGAAACAAAGCCCTCACCTGCACCGATTTTTGCCAAAATCCTGATGTCCTCATAGCCCTGCAGGGTGCCAAACTCGCTGTCGTATCTCTCAAACATTTCAACAACTCTTTTGGAAAGACGGGTCTTTATACTTTCGCTCACAGTATTATCATACATAATGGTGATATACTGCTGTTTTGAAAAGTTTGCAAAGAACATATCGGGGGTAATTCCGCCCTCAACATAGGACTGCGGTGAGGTCACAAGTACAACGGGAGAATTTGCAAGAGCGTCACCCGATGCGGCAATGCTTATGGCGTGAATTATACTCTGGCAGGAGCCTCTGCCGACTAAGTTGACCTGAAAACCGCTGCGTTTATCCTTAAAGAAATTCGCAGGGTGGGTCGAAATATAATCGGTACGAAGCTCTGACGAGCCGTAAATAATAACATTATCAGAAAGCGCCGCAGACTCTTTTAAAAGGTGGAGTCCTTGTATCTTCTGATCGTCGCTCTGGTTTCCCAGCGCCTCATTGTAGCTCGGCATGGCCGCGTCAATTACAAAGGGCGTTGCGGAAACGAGAAGCGCCGCTATAACAACTGCGCAGAGAATGCGCAACAGAACTTTTTTCACAGTTTTATCCTCTCTTTGAAAGGCACTCGATTACCTTATTAGGCGTATTTATCTCACTGCGCTCAAGCTCGGTGATCTCAATTTTAACGCCAAGCTGCTCATCAAAATCAACAAGCAGGCCGAGCATTGCAAAGGAGTCAAGAAGTCCCTCTTCAAAGAGGTCGATATCCATATCTTCTTTAAGATCCTCGGGCTCAACGCCGCATTTTTCTGCTAAAATTTCAAGAATTTTTTCTTCCATTTATTTTTACCTCCTAAAAAAGTCTACCCGAAAATATCAAAAGACCAAAGCTGAAAAGATGAATGGTTATAAGGCAGAACAAGGGCTGCCACTTGGGGTTTCTTTTAAGCTTTTTAAATCCTTTGACTTTATTATCAAGAATATCGTTTACACACATTAAAAGTCCGTGGTAGGCACCGTAAACTATATAGTGTGTTTCAAGCCCGTGCCATAATCCCATCGTCATCATAGTAATAACATAGCCGATATATGACGCCGTGTAGGGATTTTTAAACCATTTTCCTTTAAGCGCCGACATAACAAAACGCGAATAAACGTAATCTCTCAGCCAGGTCGAGAGGGATATATGCCATCTTGACCAGAAGTCCTTCATATCGAGGGCGGCAAATGGCATATTAAAGTTATCGGGCAGTTTAACCCCGAGAATATGGGCAGTTCCTATTGCCATAAGGCTGTAGCCTGCAAAGTTAAAGAACAAAAACAGAGTGTATCCGTACATATACGAAACGTCTGCCAAAAAGCCTTTATCGAGCGGGGTAAGCCAATAGGAATATATAAGATTTGAAAGAACAAAGTTGTAAAACGCGCCCGCAAATAGCTTCCAGACTCCCTTTTCAAAAAGCTCTCTGTACTCTTCTTTGGAATAAGGGGTTTCGAGTTCCTTTGTAAATCTCCTTGAGCGGTCAATGGGTCCCGAGCTGATGCAAGGGAAAAACAGTATAAAATACAGAAAATCGAAAACCTTTATTTTGCCTATAAGTCCATCGTAGGTGTCAATAATAACTTGAATTGCCCTAAACGACAGATACGAAAGGCCGAGGATACCGAACACGCTACCCCCTATCTCTACCCTAAACTTGTTTATAAGCATTGGCACAAGCGAAAGCAAGACAAACAACCACAAAATCGGGCGTTTATTAATTTTCTTTAACACAAGCGGAAAGACCTTTACCAAGGCAAGCTGCCAGACGGCAAAGAGCGACAGGTACAGAAACTTTGTCGGCGTGTTAAATATAAGCAAAAGGAACAAGAACGTCACAACTGCTCCATAGTACTTTATCGGTTTTCCTAAAAATCCCAATACCGCCGCAGGAATGAGAGCGGCTATAAGAATATAAAACCAGATAAGCGAGTCAAAAGGAACCATTTTTTACCTCTCTTTAAAGCTGTGCAGCAAGCACTTTTCTGTCAACCTTGCCGTTTGTATTAGTCGGCAGGCTGTCGCAGAGCACGATTTTTCTCGGAACCATATATGCGGGAACGAGCTTTGCAAGCTCTGACTTAATGCGGGTTATCTCGCGAAGTTTGGGACCGTCTATTGCCTTTGTCAAGAGAACAAAAGCGGCCAGGTAATCAACCTTTTCCTCTTTCATAACGGGAATCACAACTGCGCGGCTGACATTTTCAACCTTGACCATATTGTTCTCAATATCCTCAAGCTCAATACGGTAGCCGTTAAGCTTGATCTGAAAATCCATTCTGCCGCAGAAATAGTAAAGTCTGTTCTGCTCGTAAGCCGCGTCGCCCGTTCTGTAGCCGCGCTTTTTCTGACCTCTCGACTCGGTTTCAAAGAAGACTTTTTCGGTAAGATCGGGGCGGCCGTAATATCCGTGGCCGACATTGTCGCTAATGATCTGAAGCTCACCGGTCTCGCCGCTTTTTAAGAGATTGCCCTTATCGTCAACGATTCTAAATTCAACCTCGGGGAGAGGCTCTCCGATGGGAATGGGCTTAGGATCCTCAGCCATTTCGCGAGTGATAAGGCTTGCGGTAACTAAAACTGTTGCCTCGGTAGGCCCATAGGTGTTGACAACGTCAGCATTGGGAAAACGCTCGTGCAGGGTGTCAACAAGCTTATGTGTAAGAGTCTCGCCGCAGAAAAGAAAGCGCTTTAAATTGGGAAGCATTTTCTCATTAAAATGCTCTGACATAGCGCAAAGCTCTGCAAACGACGGGGTTGAAACCCAGAAAGACAAATTAGAACTGCCGAGCCCCTCATAGAGAGCGGCAGGTGTCTCCATCATAGATTTATCAATGGTATAAAGGGTCTTTCCAAGCGAAACGCCCATATAAACAGACACAACCGAAACATCAAACGAGAATGATATCTGGTTTGTGATGATATCAGTTTCAGCCTCGATATCGCACCAAGAGATAAGCTGATTATAAAGATTTTCAATGTTTGCTCGGTTAATGGGAACGCCCTTAGGTCTGCCGGTACTGCCCGAAGTAAAGAGAATGTAGCAGTTATCTTCGGGTTTTACCCAGTTTTCATTTGCAACTGCGCCACCCTTGTAGGATGCGAAAATATCGTCTATTTTATCAATGGAAAGGCTCTGTGTTCCCTCTTTTACTGCAACGTCGGTTTCCCTAAGCTTTACAAAAAACTCGGGCGCAACATCAGAAAGCACCATTTCAAGTCTATCCGCAGGGAAGGTTATATCAACAGGAACGTATGCCCTGCCCGCTTTAAGCGCGCCATACATACAAGGAAGAAACTGCTCCTCTTTATGTCCGTAAATAACAACGGGGGTTTTGTTACTGCCGTTTTTAAGCAGATAATCAGCAAATGCATTTGAATAATGCTCAAGCTGAGCGTATGTCATCACCTTATCGCCATGGATAACGGCTTTTCTATTTGCATCTTTAGCGTACTCTGCGATCTTTTCAAGAACAAACATTTTAAAATATCCTCTCGTTTAAACTAAGAGCTGAGGCTCTAAGCAGGCGGGATAATAGCTTTTATCCCAGCGGTGAGTTGACTCAATAGCGCTATCGGGAACAAAGAACATGCTTGTGAGGCTTGCAGTGTGATTTCCGCCGAACAGTCCGTCAACGTGGTAGTAAGCGCCCTCGTAGTGAACGATTATCCAGACGTGCTCGCCCCATACTCCCGCTCCCGCATCGTATCTCTCGCCCTCGATATAGTAGGTCTCAAAGCCGAGGTTATCGAGAAGGACCTTTTGTGCGGCGGCGTAATGCTCGCAGGAGCCTCTGTGATATTTAAAATAATAGTCGCAAAGCTCTGCGGTAAGCTCGTCAACATATCCGCCCGAAACATCAACCGCAACTGCACGGTATTTAAAGTTAAAATAAAGCCATTCGTAAACTTTTCTTGCCTTTTCAACATCGGTCATAGTATCGTCGGTCTGCTCATCTATGACTTCCTTTGCTTTTTCATTGGCAGATGCGAGAACATCAACCTCGCTCGATGCTTGCTCGCTTGAAGCGCTCGACGAGGTCTGAGCCTCGGACGACGAGGGCTTTTCCTCGCCTGCACAAGAAGCCAAGCTAAAAAGCATAAAAGCCGAAAGAATGAGTGCAAAAATCTTTTTCATAGTATCTCCTCTTACAAAAAAATGTGCGGAAAGTTATTCCGCAACACTTATAGCATATTCCAAAACTTCACCGTCAACAACTAAAAAGTACATAGACTGCTCGTCCTTAACCTCATAGGACAGAGCATCCCCGTCTTTTGAATAATCAGTACCGTACAAGGACTCTAAGTCCTGCTGGCTCATACCAACCTTGACCTTGCCACCCTGTTGAGAAATCTCCTCAGAGTACACTACTACCTCAAGAACATAGTCCTTGTCCCCGTCGGGATAGGTATAAACAGTAAATCCCTTATCTGTAAAATCATAGATCTTATCAAGACCGTTATAGGCGCAGGAAATACTCTCGGAATATTCATACTCATACTCCGAAAATGCAGAAAGAACCTCGGCCATATCCATATGGCAGGAAATTTCAGTTGAGTCAATTTTTATACTTGTAAGTTTGCTATCGCCGCCGCTACAGCCAGAAAGCACAATAACAAAACACATTGAAATGGCTAAAACAGCGCTTAAAACAAGCTTTTTCATTCAAAAAACCTCCGACAAATTTTGACCCATAGTACAACAAAATATTATACTATATTTTTAGCAATAAATCAACTAAAAAATCTAACTTTTATTTAAACTCCTCGCCGTTTTCACAAAGGACTTTTGTTCTCAGCAAAAACGCACCCTCAACACTTACATTATGCTGCTGTGAAAAGACTCCTATGAGCAGCTGAGGATTGAGTGTGTTCTGATTTCCCGAGGCAAGCTTTAGCCACAAGCAGAGGTCGCTGCCGTCAGCGTTAACCTCATATCCGTAGACAAAATTCTTGATGTTGACAAGTTTTTCTCCCGCCTTGCCCTTTTTTATTGCCATAATCTCATCTTGAGCTAAAAAGGCATCCATTGCTGTCTTTTTATCTGCTACGCCATACAGTCTTACAAGATACATCGACGAGCTAATCACGGAAGCTTTCATAACAGGCTCGCTGACTTCTATTACCTCAATGCCTACAGGAAGAACTGCGTTTAACCTATCCTTTACCTCGTTAAAAGAAATATCGTCGATAAGGCGCATATCAACACTTTCGCAATTACTCTCTGTACCAAGAGCGAGAGGAAGAGCAAAGGTCATATAAAGGTGGGGGTGAAAGCCCTCGGTGTACCACATTGTGATTCCGCTTCGTCTAACTGCACGCTGAAAAAGCCTTGTCATATCAAGGTGCGAGATGTACTTTGCTCTATCTCGTTTTATGAAAAAAATTCTAACATTCTGCACTGCAAGCACCTCCCGCAAACTTATTAGCACCGCAACCCGCGCAGGATTTGCGGCAATGCTCGGTAGTTTGGGCATTGTAAGCCTTTTTGCATTCTCTTTCAAGAAATTTCTTTGAAACGCCGTAATTTATATGGTCCCAAGGAAGTACCTCATCAAACGAGCGGTGTCTGCCCTGATAAAATGCCATATCAAGACCGCATTTATTAAAGGCCGCCTGCCATTTTTCAAAGTCAAAGCCCTCGCTCCAGCTATCAAAATAAGAGCCGTTTTTGTAGGCCTCGTAAATAGCCTGTCCTATCCTTCTATCTCCTCTTGCAAAAACGCCTTCAAGAATGCTTGTATTGCTGGCGTGGTAATTTAAGGTAATCTTTTTGCTTCTACCAACTCCTTTAAGCACGTCGTGCTTATGGATAACGGTTTCAAGGCTATCCTGCGCCTCCCACTGAAAAGGGGTGTGCGGTTTGGGAACAAAGGTTGCAACGCTTGCAGTAACTGTAACGCCACAGCCCTTGGGTCTGTTTTCAAGGTCGTAAAACAGATTTACAACGCTCTGGGCGGTGTAAATAATGCCCTTTACATCCTCCTCGGTTTCGGTAGGCAGACCTATCATAAAGTAAAGCTTAATGCCTGTATATCCGCCCTCAAATGCAATGCGGCAGGTGTTATGAAGCTCCTCTAAAGTAACGTTTTTGTTTATAACGTCACGAAGCCTCTGTGTTCCCGCCTCGGGCGCAAAGGTAAGGCCGCTTTTGCGGATGCCGCTTATGCCGTCAAGCACCTCTTTTGAGAAATTATCAACTCTGAGCGACGGCAGAGAAAGGCTGATCTTTTCCTTATCTGACCACTTAGTGAGCTCAGAAAGCATACTCTCGATCTGGGTGTGGTCGCTTGTGGAAAGCGAGCAGAGTGAAATCTCATCATAACCGGTATTAGCGCAAAGCTCCTTTGCTTGACGGCAGAGGGTTTCAACGCTTTTTTCGCGAAACGGCCTATAGATAAAGCCCGCCTGGCAGAAACGGCAACCTCTGATACATCCGCGAAGCACCTCTAAAACCGCTCTGTCATGAACTGTCTCGATAAAAGGAACAACGAATTTATCGGGATAAGGGGTTTTGTCAAAGTCTTTAACGACCCTTTTGGTAACTGTTTTGGGAACGCCCTCGTACTTGGGGGTAATTTCCTTAAGGGTGTTGTCCTCGTTATAGGTAACATCATAGAAAGACGGAACGTAAATTCCCTCTATTTTCGCAGCATCTAACAAAAACTCCTGTTTACTGCTTCCCTTTTTCTTGTGCTCTCTGTAAAGATCACAAAGCTCGACGATAACGTCCTCACCATCGCCCAGCATAAAGAGGTCAAAGAAATCGGCAACAGGCTCGGGATTGCAGGCGCAGGGACCGCCGCCTACAACAAGGTTTTTAAGTTCTTTTCTGTCGCGCGAATAGAGCGGAATACCCGCCATTTCAAGCATATAGAGAACATTTGTGTAGCTAAGCTCATACTGCAATGTAAAGCCGATAATATCAAAATCGGAAACGGGATCAAGGCTCTCCAAGGCATAAAGAGGGATATTCTCCTTTTGCATTTCCTCCTTCATATCAAACCAAGGGGCGAAAACCCTCTCGCACCAGATATTCTCTTTTGAGTTTAAGATATGATATAAGATCTTTATGCCTAGATGCGACATACCTATCTCGTATGTATCGGGAAAACAAAAAGCAAAGCGGACATCGATCTTTTCTTTGTCCTTAACAACGCTGTTAAGCTCGCCGCCTATATATCTCGCAGGTTTTTGAACCCGCATTATAACCTTTTCAATTTTTTCTTTTAAATTCATTTTTTCACAACCTGCCAATTATACAATATATAGAGATATTATAACATATACATAAATTTAATTCAACTTTTTTGACGCATAATTACTGTAATTGCAAGGTAAATTGAGGTTATCAGCAGGCTAAAATTATATCCGCTGTAAATGAGCACAAAGCTGCCTAATAAAAACAGACCCGCCGCCGAAAAAAGCGACACAAGGTCGACGATTTTTTGCGCCTTCCCCGCCTCATGCTTTATGCTCAGAATTTCATAGAGTATTCTGCCGCCGTCAAGCGTTCCTGCAGGAAGAAGATTAAAAAACGCTGTTATAAAGTGGATAAGCGCCGCATTTTTTTGAGAGAAAAGCATAAAAACCGCAAATAAAACAAGGTTGATGGCGCACCCTGCCGACAAAACAGTTATTTTTCTGCTTGTATTTACTATTGAAAGCGGAGTTTTTAGTATCATTCGTATCCCAATGGGTGCAAAGTATAACTCCTTTACACCTAACCCCAGTAGCTCTGCCGCAACTATATGTCCCAATTCGTGAATAAGCGCCGAGGAGATAGCTAAAAGCATAAGGCCGCTTTTATCGCAAAAAGCAAAAAGAGCCAGAAGCACAATAAGCAAAAAGCTTATCTTTACTCTGACTCCTAAAAAACTAAAACGCAATGCCATCTATCCCTTTTAAAACGTATGCTGGATCAACGCTTTTACCATTGATCCTTATCTCAAAATGCAGGTGCGGACCCGTTGAATACCCAGTACTGCCCATATATGCGATGATCTCGCCCGCCCGTATAACCATTGATTTTTCTACCTTTATACTATCACAATGTCCGTAAAATGTAAAAAGAGTGTCAGAATGCTTCATAATGACGTAATTTCCGTAGGCCTCCGACTGTCCTACCTCGTAAACGACACCGCTAAAGGCCGAGGTTATCGGCGTTCCAAGCTTTGACGCGATGTCAATTCCTGTATGAAAGCCCTCAGTTTTAAATATGGGATGAACCCGCCAACCAAAGCCCGAGGTAACAGTTCCGCTTGTTACGGGCGATGAAATTTGTGAGGTAATGATGTAAGCGCTGGTCGTTACTGTAATTGGAATAGCCTTTACATCACTTCCGCCTGCTCCCTCGCTTTGTGCGATGCTCGACGAGCTTTCATTTTGAGGAATATTGGATGAAACCGACGAATTTGTCTGCTTTTCATCTGAAAAAACAAAGTTTCCAAGCCCTGAAAAGAACGTTTTTATATCCTCAAAGGTTATATCATCGGTTTTGACGGCGTTATTATATGCTGTTTTAATTGAGGCGTAGGCTTTAGGTGCCGCATATCTCAGCACAAGACATGAAAGCACAACAAGAGCGCAGATAACACCTTGAATAAAAACAAGGCGCAGGCAGCCCTCTCCCCTTGGCATTTGTTCGGTTACATTTTCTCTTGTTTCGGGCACATCGGGAGGCAGGTTGTCTGCGAATTCGTCTTTAAAAACATAGTTATTCATTTTTTAGCCTCCATTTTCTTAAAAAAGCCGTCTTTTTCGTTTGGGCGGACTGTATTTACAGCCGCAGGATTTCTTAACCAGAATGGTGTCCTCGCCTATAAGCTCAATATCCTCCCATTTAACGATAACATCGTCTTCCCTGCCAAAAAGACCGAAAAACTTTAGTCTGCCGAATATCACAAGGGCGCAGACCTTTTGGTCGCAGGTGTCAATTTCGGCATCGCAAACTCTGCCAAGGCACTGCCCGTCCTCAAGGCTTATCACGTCCTTTTCCATAAGCTCTGTTATTCTTGTCAACTCCCGCTCCCCCTTTCTTTAATTTTTATTCAAGACAAGAGGTTAATATGATTGCAAAACGGTTGACAGAGGCAAAAATGTGTAATATACTTTTAATATCAATCGAATAAAGCGTGATTCTCTGCTCTTAAAGGGCAGAGTCGGGCATATTTTATATGTTCGGGGATAAGGAAAGTGCGGTGAAAATCCGTCGCAACAGCCATTACCGTAACTCACATTTTGTGTCAAGTCGGAATGCTTATCGTCTCACGAAATGCAAACTCGCTCCTGGGCAGATGAGGAGAGGCGGTTTTGGGCATTTATGCCTTTATTTGCTGCGCTCCTCTCGTTCCGCTTTGGAATATGGGGAGTGTTTTTGTTTTTATCCGGCTGAAAATAAAAAGAAAAGGAGAAGTTAAAATGAAACTTCAAAAAACAAGCAGGCTAAAAACAGCGCTCTGCTTATCCGCACTTATCGTTTCCCTTCTTTTTACAGCAGGATGCGCCCAAAAGGTTGCGGCCGAGGGGCTGTGGGAAAACGCCACATACACCTCTGACAAAGCCTTTGGCGAGGGTGAAACCACCATCGAGGTCGAGGTAAAAGCGGGAGATCAAAGCATTACCTTTACCGTTAACACCGACAAAGAAAACCTTGCTGACGCTCTTTTAGAGCACAAGCTTGTCGAGGGCGATGATAGCCAATATGGCCTTTACATCAAAAAGGTAAACGGAATTTTGGCCGACTATGACGTCGATCAGTCCTATTGGAGCCTCTGTAAAGACGGCGAAATGCTCATGACCGGCGCAAGCGATACTAAAATAGCCGACGGCGAACACTATGAGTTTGTTTATGCAAAGTAAAACAAGAAAAATCACACTTTTTGAGCTTGCGCTATTTGCAATGTACGGCGCTTTGATGTTTATTTCCAAGATTCTTTTGGAGTTCTTACCCAACGTGCATTTGATCGGAATGTTTATTGTTCTATTTACTGTAATTTACAGAGCAAAAGCTCTCATTCCGATTTACGTTTTCGTTTTTGTAACGGGTTTTTTTAACGGGTTTAATTTATGGTGGGTGCCCTATCTTTATATTTGGGCTATACTTTGGGGCTTTTCAATGCTCATTCCAAGAAACGCGCCCGCAAAGGTTTTAATAATTGTCTGCCCTATCGTCTGCTCGCTTCACGGCTTTCTGTACGGAACGCTTTATGCGCCTTTTCAGGCGATTGCGTTCGGCCTTGATTTTAAAGAGACGATTGCCTGGATAATCGCAGGAATCCCGTTTGACATTGTTCACGGAGTTTCAAATTTTGCAGTGGGGCTTTTGGTATTCCCTCTTGTTAAAGTTCTCAGAAAAATAAATGCTCAAAGCTTATAAAGAAAAAAGGCTGCCGATGGCAGCCTTTTTATTTTTATTTATTTGCTTAAATACTCATCGATTGCCTTAGCGGCAGTTTTTCCTGCGCCCATCGCCGAGATAACGGTTGCGGCGCCTGTAACAGCGTCTCCGCCTGCGTAAACGGCGTTGCGGCTGGTAAGTCCGTCCTCGTTTACGACTATTCCGCCCCAGCGGTTTACCTCAAGGCCCTCTGTTGTCGACTTGATAAGCGGGTTAGGCGATGTGCCTATAGACATAATAACTGTGTCTACCTCTATCTCAAACTCGCTGTCGGGGATAACGACGGGGCGGCGCCTTCCCTTTTCGTCGGGCTCGCCAAGCTCCATCTTAACGCATTTCATACCCGTTACAAAGCCGTTTTTAGCATCTCTTGCGTCATCGGGGTTGTTGTAGCCCAAGATCTCTGTGGGATTACAGAGCAAGCGGAACTCTATTCCCTCTTCCTCTGCGTGTTCGACCTCTTCTCGTCTTGCGGGAAGCTCCTCCATAGAACGACGGTAGACTATATATACCTTCTCGGCACCGAGTCGAAGTGCGGTTCTTGCAGCATCCATAGCAACGTTACCACCGCCGACTACTGCTACCTTTCCGCCCTTCATAATAGGTGTTTCGGGGGTTTCGAGATATGCTTTCATAAGATTGCTTCTTGTAAGGAACTCGTTTGCCGAGTAAACACCCTTAAGTGACTCGCCGGGGATGCCCATAAAGTTAGGTAGTCCTGCTCCCGAGCCTACGAACACGGCTTCATATCCCATTTCGAAAAGCTCATCAATTGTAAGCGTCTTGCCGATAACAACGTTTGTTTCTATCTTAACGCCGAGCTTCTCTAAGGTTTCAACCTCCTTAGCAACTATTGCTTTAGGAAGGCGGAACTCGGGTATGCCGTAAACAAGAACGCCGCCTGCGGTATGCAGAGCCTCAAAAACGGTTACCTCGTAACCTTTTTTAGCAAGGTCGCCTGCGCAGGTAAGACCCGAAGGGCCTGAGCCTACAATAGCAACTCTATGACCGTTACTCTCGGGGCGAACAGGCTCTTCTTTACAGAAGGTATTGTGCCAATCGGCAACAAAGCGCTCTAATCTACCGATACCGACGCTCTCGCCCTTAACTCCTCTTACACACTTAGCCTCGCACTGAGTTTCCTGCGGGCAAACTCTGCCGCAAACTGCGGGGAGAGATGATGATTTTGAGATGACCTGATATGCTCCCTCAAAATCTCCCTCTTTTATCTTAGTAATAAACTCGGGGATATGTATTTTTACAGGGCAGCCGTCAACGCAAGGCATATTCTTACAGTTAAGGCAGCGCATAGCCTCGTCTATAGCAGTTTCTTCGCTATAACCTAAAGCAACCTCGTCAAAGTTGTGCGCACGGACCTTTGCATCTTGTGTGGGCATTACGTTTCTTTCAAGACTCATATTTGCTTTTGCCATTTAGCGCACCTCCTTTTTGAAAAGATTGCAGGTTTCCTCATGAGCGTGGCGCTCGAAATCCGAGTACATTCTGCCTCTTGACATTGCTTCGTCAAAGTCAATTTCATAGCCGTTAAAATCGGGGCCGTCAACGCAGGCAAACTTGGTTACCTTTTTGCCGTCAACGTTAAGGGTAAGTCTACAGCCGCCGCACATTCCCGTTCCGTCTATCATAATGGGGTTCATCGATGCAGTTACGGGTGTACCGAAGGGTCTTGCAGTTTCAACAACGAATTTCATCATAATCAGCGGGCCGATGGTGATGATCATATCAAACTTTTCGCCGTTTTCAAGCATTTCCTTTAAAGGCATTGTAACGTTGCCCTTTTCACCGTAGGAGCCGTCGTCTGTCATAACACGAAGTGTGTTTGAGCAGGCCTTAAACTCATCCTCAAGGATAAGGAGATCCTTATTTCTAAAGCCGATAATGCTTGTAACCTCTACGCCCATCTCAAAAAGCTTTTCAGCAATAGGCATAGCGATAGCACAGCCAACGCCGCCGCCGACAATACATACCTTTTTAAGTCCGTCAAGGTGTGTTGCAACGCCGAGGGGGCCTACAAAATCCTGAATGTACTCCCCTGCCTCTTTATGCGAGAGCTTTTCGGTCGTACTGCCTACGACCTGAAAGATTATCTTTACAGTTCCCTCTTCTTTATTTACGCCTGCAACGGTCAGAGGGATCCTCTCGCCGTTTTCGTCGACACGAAGAATGATAAACTGGCCCGGCAGAGCCTTGTTGGCTACCAGCGGAGCTTCTATCTGAAGCTGTACCACTGTGGGATTTAAAACTTTTTTAT
>JAFTYW010000013.1 GCA_017461245.1 Oscillospiraceae bacterium | reverse complement strand
GAGTTTGACGGCGAAACCTTTATTGAGTTTGATAAAGCTGAAGTATACCCTGAAGGAGCCGTAGGTAGCGAAGATGCTGATGGTGATGGAGTAAAAGATTCTATCGCAGGCCAGCCTATTGCTACCTGTGTAAACCAGACTATTTTACCCGATGCTATTACATATGGCGCTGCCAGCACCTCGGGAATTCACAGCTCTATTGATAGAACCAATCTTACTCATATTGCAATCAGACTTAAGATTGAGGACGAGAACAACAAGAAAAGCGGCTTCTATCTCTATTTAAACGGAAGACAAGCAACATCAACCTTTGGTACCGCTTATACTATTGATAAGGCAACAGGTGCTATCAGCACTCCTGACAGCTGGAAATCCAAAGACTATATCTTTACAGGTGCCTTTGACGGATGGGTAGTTTTCCCCATTGATGTTTATGGTAAGGACAACATTACCAACGGCAGCAGTACTGGTGCACTTTCCATTGTGCCCTATATGCATAACGGAGCCGGTGCCGAATCGCCTTGCCACGACAGTAATACGTATTCCTTAGATGGTTGGGACGACAAGATCCTCTATCTCGGCGATATCCTCCTTCTCGAAGGCGACGAAAAGTTCAAGGCGGCTCACACCAAGCCCGACTTTGAGGTTGAAGCTGATAATAACAGCATCACCGTTACCGATGAATATGAGGACGGCGTAGCTCTCTACTCGGTAGACCAGAAGACCTGGCTTACTAAGACCGAGTTTAACAAAGCAACAAACAGAAAGAGCTTTGTTGAGCATACTGTTACTGCAATTTTTGCAAACGCTGCTGATAAGTCCTTTATCACCAGCAAAAAGGTCTGGACTCTCAGCGACACAGCTAAGAACATTCTTACTGTTCCTGCAGAGGGCGGATCGATCAACTACAATCAGGGCACAAACTTCGGTCTTACAAGATGGACCACAAGTGAAAAGGTTCTGAAAAATGGTAGCTTATATTATGACGCAGCTCTGGTTGAAGCAGGTAAATCGTTCTACCAGATGCATTCTGTAACCATTAACGGCGAAAACTTCTTTGATGTTGAGGTTTCCCCGAGCGTATACTATTCTGTTGACCAGACTGCCGATGTTCAGAAGGTAAGCTTCTTGCCCGGTACTTACAGCACAACTGCAAAATACGGGGATTCGATAGCAATCAGCGAGTTGTATGACGATGTTGATGATTACAACTATGTTGGAGTCAGACTTAAGAAGGTCAGCAACAACGATGGCGTTATTTCTCAGCTTAAGATCAACAGCGACGGAAGCAACGCTGTATCCCTTGCAGGTACTGTACTTGTTAACTACGCTACAGGCGAAACAACAACCTACACAAGCAGCGACAGCTATGTAACCCTTGAAAACGGATTTGATGGCTGGCTCTTTGTTCCCAAGGCAACTCTTAAGGCAACCCTTTCAGAGTTAACTGTCTTTGGACTTATGTTGTATGATATATCTGCAACAAGCAACTGGGATAATCTCCATCTTTATGTTGGTGATATCCAGATCGTTAAGGAAATTGAATCCTTTAAGCGTGTTCACTTCTATCCCGAGTTTGATGTAACTGATGACTACAATAAAGTCATCGTTTCTAACGAAACCGATGCTGTTAAATCAGTTCTCTACTCTGTAGACGGCAAAAACTGGCTTGGTATTGATGCATTCAACAAGGTAACTCGTGAGTTCTTCACAAATTACACTGTATATGCAAAATATCCCAACGCACAGGCTAAGAACATTGTCAGCAAGACCGTTTGGACTCTTGAGGACAGCAAGAATATCTTTACCGTTCCCAGCAATAACTATATTTACTATAACAACGCCGGTTGGGATAAACCTGAAGGAACAGGCTATTATTGGGGCCTTGCCAGATGGAATACCACCGACACAACTACCGCTAAGTTCCATGGTCAATCCAGCGTAGATGTTAACGGCGAGTATATGTTTAAGACCGAGGTTACTGCAGAACAAGAGTGTCAGCCGACATATCTTCCTGTAACCTATGAGCTTAACGTTTGCTATGATGCTACAGCAGATAATACCGCTGCAGGCGGCACCAAGGAAGGCGAGCTTTACGGAATTCAGCCTATAAGCGCACTTTACTCTGACGCTGCTGATTACAACTATATTGCGATCCGCCAGAAGATCGTTGGAGACACAGAAACTCCTACCTATCTCCATATTGGTACATCACATGCTAATGGCGCAAAATGTGATTGGCAGAATGTTGTTTTAATCAACTTTACCGATTCTTCTTGCACAACCATAGCAGAGTCAGGAACAACCTATTCACTTCCTGCAAACTTTGATGGTTGGATCATAGTTCCCGAGTCGCAGTTCTATAGCTCTATCGCTATGGAAAATGTTACAAATGTTGGCTTTAGATACCTTTCTAACACCAACGGCAAGACCTTCTATCAAGGCGATATGAAGATCCTCAAAGATGTTAATGACTTTGTGTCAACTCTCCTTCCTCCCGAGTTTGATGTAACTGTTAACGAAGACAGCACCAAATTTGTTCTTACAAATGAGGCTGATACCGCTAATAGAACAGTTTACTCGATCGACAATACAAACTGGTATGGTATTGATTACATCAACGCTATCACCTTAGAGAAGGATTACATCTACACCATTAAGGCTAAGTATCCTTGGTCTGATGATGTTGTATCCAAAGAAGTCAAGACCTCTTACTACAGCTCCGGCCTTGAGGACGGCGCAAGCTACTTTATGAATGTCTATGATGACAGTACCGCTCATCCCTATCTTGGATATGCAGTAGGACTTACCGGTAAACAGGAAATTGGTTGGCCTTCAGGTTCTGCAACATTCTGTAAGAATGCCGAAGGCACGCATACAGCTACCAGAGATGCCTCTGCAAACGGCGCCCGCTTATTCTTAAGAGAGTTTACCGATGCAAGAGGCAACAAAGAAACCTTTATTGAGTTAGACAGAAATGAAGAGGTTTCAGGTTGTGTAAACCAGACTGTTTTAGCTGATACTATTACATATGGTTCTGTTAGCACCTCAGGACTTCACAGCTCTATTGACAAGACCAATCTTAAGTATATGGCAATCAGAATTAAGATTGAGGACGAGAACAATAAAACAAGCGGCTTCTATCTCTATATCAATGGAAGACAGATGTCCTCTACATTGGGAACCGCTTATATGATCGACAACGCAACAGGCGCTATCAGCACTCCTAACACCTGGAAGAGATGGAACTGCAAGAGCTACATCTTTGAGGGCGCTTTTGACGGATGGGTAGTCATTCCCCTTGACATTTATGGCAAGGATAAGATTACCAATGGTAGCGATGCTGGCAGTCTTAGCATTACTGCCTATGTTCATAGTGAAGTAGGTGACGAAACCGGTCACGACGTCGGAACCGGCGGAGACCAGTATGCTTTAGAGGGTTGGGACGACAAGATTCTCTATATCGGAGATATGCTCGTTCTCGAAGATGACGATCTCTTTGTAAAGACTCGTTACTGCGCTAACGGTCTCCACAACCTCGAAGATGTTGCCGCTGTTGAAGCAACCGCTGATGTAAACGGAACCGTTGAACATAAGCACTGCTCAGTTTGCGGAAAGAACTTCGATGCAGAGGGCAACGAGCTTGCTACAATCGTAAGCGAGTATGCAGACGTAACATTCCAGAACGCATCGCTCACCCTTGACGCCAACACTGCTGTTAACTTCAAAGCAGATGGTACCGCACTTACTGAGGGCGGATACACTGATGTTAAAGCAGAGTTTACTATCGAGGGTGTAGAGGGAACAGTTGTAATTGACGCTCCTCTTGATGAAAACGGAGACCTTGAGTTAGACGAAGAGAATAACCTTGTGTTTACCTTTGATGATGTTCCTGCTGAAATGATGTCTAACACCATTACCGCTACACTCAAAGCAAACGATGCTAATGGTAATGAGTGCAGCAACACAATTGAGTATAGCGTAAAAGAGTACTGCTACAATATACTCGAAAAATATGAAGTGGGTACAACTGATTACGAGGAAGACACCGAGTATGCAGACGCATTCAAGAAGGTTATCGTTGATCTTCTCTACTACGGTTCTTATGTTCAGACCCTTACAGGAACTAACACAGATAAGCTTGTAAAAGACGATCTTACAAGAGATCAGAAGGCACTTGCTTCTGCAGAGATTCCTGAGATGAAGGGACTTAAGGGTATCTACACCAAGTCCTGCGCAGACGATAAGGCAACTTGGGTTTCTGCAAACCTCAACTTCCATAACAATGTTCGCTTGAAGTTCAACTTCGCAACAGAGGAAGATGTTGCAGATTATAAGGTTGTTATTTCGTCTGATAAGGCGGGAGAAAACGTACTTGCTACAATTACAAACGATGAATTTGTAAAGGGCAAGACTGAATATGCTGTTTACTTCAATGAGCTTACCTCAGTTGAAATGAACAAGACAGTATATGTAACCGTTTACAATGGCGATACACAGGTTAGTGATATTCTCGCATACACCATCTCGGCTTATGCAAGAGAGAAATACAGACCTGAGGATCCCAACGACAACCTTTCAAATGTTGTTCTCGCAATGATGAAATACGGTGACGCAGCGGTCGAATTCAAACCGCTTAACGATGCGAAAAAGGGGTGAACCAAATGAACAAAAAGTATTTAGATCCTGAAATGAACATAACCCTTTTTGAGTCAGTTGACGTAATCACCGCTTCGGGTGATCCCGACACCAATCTCCCCGGATTAGACGAGGACGACACTCAGAACTACGATAACCTTGTTAATATCTAAGTTCTGAAAAAATCAAAACAAAAAGGCTCCCTCTTACGAGGGAGCCTTTTTAACTGAGAATTTTAAATTGCAAATTAAATTATTATAAAAAAGTAGGGCGCTTCGTGAGGCGCCCCTAAATTATATAGAACGTATGTCTTGTATTGTAGGGCACGACCTGCGTGTCCTGCCGAAAAACCTCAATAAAAAAGGAACGACACATAGGTCGTTCCCTACAAATTATAAATTGCGAAGCGATTAAAACATGCTCTCGGTGCTGACTGAAATCTCTTTGCCAAGGCAGAAGGAATAGATAAGACATTCCTTTACAGGCATATCAAGCAGCTTCTCTATTGCGCCCTTATACAGCGCAAGCTGCATGGCATATCGCTCAATAAGTTCTGATTCTGTTTTGACATAATCTGTCTTGTAGTCGATAATAGATGCCTTGCCGCCCTCGATAATAATACAGTCGGCAACGCCCTGCAGTATAACGGTGTCTCCTGCGCCCTCTGTTCCGCCAAACTGTGCTGAATCAAGCCCTGTCATAAACTTGTATTCTCTCAAGGCCGCGTCGCAATTAAGTATTCTGTCGCAAAGTTTGGAACTGAAAAAGGCTCCGAGCTTTTTCTCGTCGATAACTGCGCGCTGCCTCTTGGTAATGTGCCCCAAGCTCTCAATGCGCTCAAGCTCCGCTTTTATATCCTCGCGCGCCTTTTCGTAATCTGCAAACTGCATAAATGTATGCAGGGCAGTTCCTCTCTGGGCGCCCGTCATAGAGTTTTCAAGCATAAAGTCGGGGGTAGACTCGAAGTCGTAAACCTCGCCCGCTGATTTTGAAATCTCGCTGACCGAAAGCTTGCTTGCTATGCTTGTCTGCTCGGCGTATGGATATTTAAAGCTTGCGGCGTCGCGAATAAGCGAAATAATCTCGTCATTTGCCGCCGTCTTTGCTCTTTCCTCGCTCGCTTGATGCTCGCCCGCAATATCAGCGAACTTTATCTCAAATTTTGCACAGTCGGTGTATTCGCCGTTTACGGCAAATTCAAGCAGGGCATCTCTCATAGCGGGCGACTTAACACAGGCGTATATAAACCACTGCGCCCAACTGCTGCAGTCCAAAACTGCGGCGGGGTCGTTGTCGATCTCGCGCGAAATAAGCGCGTCGTTTAAAAGCTTTTCTATGTTTGAGTGAACGATGGGCAAGATCAACTTTTCCTTGGCTCGCGTCATCGAAACATACAAAAGCCGCATTTCCTCAGCAAGCTGGCGCTCCTCGATCAAAAGACGAGCAACCTTGTGCGCCACGGTAGAGTATCTTACAGACCTTTCTGTGTCGTTTATCCTGCAGGCAAAGCCAATTTCTTTGCAAAGCAGAGTGTTTGAAATGGTGTCACGCTGATAGAAAGGCTTAACGGTATTCGCAAGTATACAGATAGGGAACTCAAGTCCCTTTGATTTGTGCGCCGTCATAATTTTAACGGCGTTGTGATTTTCTGAAAGCCCCTGCGAGCCTTTGAGCTTGTCCTTGTTGTTCTTAGTCTTGTCGAGAAAGCGCAAAAACTGACCCAAACCTCTGTAGCCGCTGCTCTCAAAATGCCTTGCATAATATCGGAACATATCGAGGTTGTTCATTCGCTCATCGCCGCCGCTTAATGCGCCGACAAGCCAGTAAATGCCGTACCTATCATACAAAACAGAGAGCAGACTGTCAACGCTTTGTCCTGCCGACAGACGCCTAAGCTGTGCAAGCTTGTCTAGAAATTCCTTACATTTTTGGTTTCCCGCTTCGGCAGCATTTTTAACCGAGGTGTAAAGCTCGGTGTTTCTGGCGTACTTGTTTGACCTAATTTCCGCCAGATCAGACGGGGTGAACAGAAAAACAGGGGACATCATTGCACTGCAAAGGGCAACGTCATCGTAGGGATTATCGATGGCTTTTAGGATAGAAAGGGTCATCAGCAGCTCGCGGCTCTCCAAAAAGTCGGCGCCGCTCTTGTCAACAACTACGTCAATTCCTATCTCTTTAAGCGCGTCGCTGTAGGCGGAAAATCTGCCCGAGTCAGCACGCGATAAGATGCAAAAATCGCTGTAACGGCAGGGGCGCATTGCGTCGCCATCTGCAACCTTGTAGCCGCTTTTTACCATTTGGTCAATCTGCTCGGCTATAATTTTTGCCTCGATCTCAACCCAGGTGTTTCCGCGGCTGCCTTTGGGCGCGCTATGGAAAAGCAGAGTGACCGACTCGTTTTGGCTCTCGGGAAAGGTTCCGGAAGCCTTTAAGCTGTCGCCGTCGGTGTAAAGCCCTGCGCCAACGCCCTCAATCATTATTTTAAAGAATACCTCGTTGATAAAATCGGTTACTCCCGCGCGGCTTCTGAAATTGTTGTCAAAGAATATCTTGGCGGGGAAGTTCTTTTCATCGTAGTCAAAGAAAGCCTGCTTTTTGTCCTCAAAAATGTCGGCATCTGCCTGTCTGAAACCGTAAATGCTCTGCTTAACGTCGCCAACCATAAAGATATTGTGACTTTCCGGCTCGATTGCCTTGAAGATCATTTCCTGCGCAGCGTTAACGTCTTGATATTCGTCGATGTATATCTCGTCATATCGGCGGCTCAGGGCCTTTGCAAGCGCGGTTTTTGTATACTCGCCGTCACGCTTTTCCCAAAGAAGAGAGAGCATAAACTGCTCGGCATCGTTAAAATCAACAAGATTTTTGTTCCTTTTTGCCGCCGCAAATTCCTCTAAAAATGCGCGCACAAGCTCGAAAAGCTTGTGAACCAATGGCAGTAGATATTCCTGCTGCGAGCAGTAAAGCTCGTATGAAACATCGCAAAGCAGACCGTATGTTTCGGCAACGCTTTTGCGCACATTTTCTCGCCCGAGTTTCACCTGCTCTCTAAGGCACGGCTCCATTTTGCGACTAAGCGAGCGGTTGCTCATCTTAACGGCATGAGCAGCCTCGCAGGCGGCGGGAATGTCGCCGTTAGAGAGTGCCTTTTCGGCGTTCTTCAGCTCTACAAGGTCGTCAAGGATAAAGGCGTACATCTTTTCGTCTGCAATAGCGTCAATGTGCTTTTGACAGATTAAAATGGCTTGATTTATGGTCTTTTTTGCCCTTTCTATGATAGGAGCAGTGAGCTTTTTGTAGTTCTCCTCGCTCGGTAAAAAGCTGTTGTACCACCCGTCCAGAACATCAATGGGGAAGGGCATAGCGATAAGTGTTCTGTAGAGCTTTAAAATAATTTGTGTCAGCTCGGCGTCGTTTCGGCTGCTGCAAACATTTTCGATCAGCTTGTAGAATACCTCGTCGTTTTCGGCATAAGCCTTTTTGATAACCCTGTCGACTGCCGAATACATCAAAATCTCGTTCTCGGCGCCGTCAGCAATGCGAAAATCGCAGGAAAGTTCTAAAAGAGAAAAGTTTTCTCTGATTATCTTAAGGCAAAAGCTGTGAATAGTCCCAATCTGTGCTTCCGACAGGCGCTCAAGCTGGGCGCTGAGTGCGGCGCTGTCGGGGTCTAATTCAGAAAGCTCGTAGAGCTTGGTTTCGATGCGCGAGAGCATTTCTGCCGCCGCGGCATTCGAGAAGGTGGTCATAAGCAGTTTGTCGGCAGATAGCGGATTGTCAGCATCGCAAAGCCTGCGACTGACCCTCTCAACTATGGCAGAGGTTTTTCCAGAGCCTGCCGCCGCCGAAACAAGTATCGGGCCGCGGGGTGCAGAGATAAAATCGCTTTGGGCGCTAGTCCATTTTCTTTCAGCCATCGCTCTTTACCTCCTCGCCTTTGGTTATCATTCTGCAGGCATCTCCGTCCTCAAAGCCGCAGATTTTATGGAAATCGCAGTATTTGCAGGCCTTGTTTTCACGCCCTACGTAAAGCGGATTTACCGACAGCTTGCCGCCGATAAGCTCATCCGCCATTTTCTTTATAAGCTCCTCAATTTTGTTTTGTATAAGCGAAAACTCTAAGCTGCTCTCGTAAGACGCGCTGAAAAACGGCGCGCCCTTTTTGTTTTGCTCGTCGTCAAGCAGTAAGCCGTTCATTCTGTAGCCTTTTTCTATATCCTTGCTGACACTCGCGTCGTCAGCACCGTCTTTTTTTGTAACCTCACTGCGCTTTGCGGGCATATAAAGCACGCCCGACGGGGTAAGAGTGTCGCTGTATCGACTGCCGCCGTTTTTAAGTATAGAGAAAAGGTATAAAAACATCTGAAGATTTAATCCGTAATCAAGCTCGGCGCGGCTGAAGGCCTTGCCGCCGCTCTTGTAGTCGATAACTCGCACATAGGTGGAGCTGTCGGTCTTAAGTGTGTCGACCCTGTCGACCTTTCCGTAGACACCGATCTGTTTTCCAGAGTCGGAGCTGAGCATATAAGGCTCAATGTCGCGCCCGCGGCGAATCTCAAGCTCAAAGTCCTGCGGTACAAATCCGCTGGCCTCAAGCTCTCTTATGACATACTTAATAACGGGAACAATGGTGGATTTAAGCCTTGTGATGCTGTAAACGATTCTGTTGTCGTCAAAAACGCTGCTGCCAAGTCGCAGGCTTAAAAACTCTTTAAGATAGGCATCGCAAAGTGAGGAAAGCTCGCTGTCGCCAAGCTGTGCAAGCTCAGAAACGCTGTAGCTGCTGAGCAGACGCTCCATAACCTCGTGAATTGCGTTTCCGGTGTCAATAGCAGTAACCTCTGCAACTTTAAGGGGATTAAGTCTAAGTCCGTAACGGCAGAAATGCGCAAACTGGCATAGATGATATTTTTCTATCTGCGACGGCGAAACCATCATAGGACTGCCGTAAAGCGATGACGCCTGCTCGGCCGAGAGAGTCTGCGTCTTTGATGAAAGACTCTTGTCTATGCC
The DNA here is from genome assembly GCA_017461245.1 of Oscillospiraceae bacterium. Classification (GTDB taxonomy): domain Bacteria; phylum Bacillota; class Clostridia; order Oscillospirales; family Ruminococcaceae; genus SIG578. Next base: position 34,253 of record JAFTYW010000013.1, on the reverse strand, counting down.
CATAAGCTTTATGCGGTAAATATCATCGGCAAAATCTGAGAAGTACTTTTTAAGGCTGCTTGAAAACTCGTTGTCTGAGTGGTACTGGCGGCATAAAAGTTCAAAGTTTGCCGCATCTGTTCCAAAAAGCTCGTTTAAGGGCTGATCAGATAGATTTTTTATATTGATATCAAAGAACTTTTTAATTTTGTTTACAATCTTAGATTCAAAAATAGGCTCGCCCTGCAGGGTGTTTTTGGAGTAGCTTATGTAAAGCTTTTCGCTCGCCGAGGTAAGAGCGCAGTAGAGGTAGTAATCCTCGTTCTGATTCATAACGGCAGAAGGTGTTAAAATGTCAATTCCTGACGCTCTCACGTTTTTGCGGTCGCGGTCAGAGAAAAGACCGCTGTCACTATGCCTTTTGGGGAATACGCCCTCGTTCATTCCAACAAGGAATGCGACCTTTGCACCGCTCGCTCTCATTCTTACGGCGTCGCCAATCTGTACCTCGTCAAGATGGTGGGGGATAGAGCCGACGTCCTCGGCGTTTATTGCGGCCTTGAAAAGCTCAAGGTAGTATTTGAGCGAAACGTTTTCACCCTTTAAAAGCGCCGCAAGCTGTGAGAGAACGCCCAAACAAACCTGATATGCTCTGTGCTGCTCACCTGCAAGAGCGCTGTCGGTTTCAGAGAGAGCGGCAGTTAGCTCAGAGAGCTTTTTGATAACACCGCTTTGCTTCATAAAATTGTAAATGGCGCGGGTAATAGTGGCTCCGTCTGCTCTTAGAATTTGCCCTTTAAGCTCTAAAAGCGGCGAAACTGCAGTTTCTCTTATCTCATTAAGCTTGGATAAGCGAATAAGCCCCTTTTCGTCAATCTCTCCGTCAAGACCGTTGGGGTTTTTGACAAAGGGTGAGAGAATTTCTTTCTTGCTAAGGCGCCAGAGGTCAATGTAGTTTTCAAGCTCGGCGGCTTCGTCAGCGCTGATGGGGGAGATGGGGCATTTTAGATATTTTATAAGCGTAGAAGGCTCAATGTCGCTGATTATGGTTTCGATAAGGTTAATAATAAAAACAACGGCAGGTCTGCTGGTAAGCGAGCTTCTCTGGTCGCTGAAAAAGGGAATATCGTATAAATGCAGACTGTCCTCTAAATGAGAGAGGTAGCTGTCCATATCTCTTCCTATGATCGCAATATCGCGGTAGCGCAGACTTCCCTCGCTGATCAATTTTCTTATCTGAGCGGCAACGCTTCTGCACTCGAGCTTTATAGAGAGAGCGGCACTGATCGTAATGTCGGTGGGCTTTTCGGGTTTTTCGGGCATTTTTGCAGAAAGCAGTTGTTCAAGCGCAATCAAGGACTCGCTTTTAAATAGCTCCCCCGCCTTTAAAACAATAGGTGCCGCAACCTCACAGCCGACTTTACTGCAAAGGCGCAAAAGCTTTGCGTAGGTGTCAAGCGGGGTACGGAAAACTGATGCGGGTATTTTGCCGTTCGGTGCATCAGAGCAGAGAATAACCGAAACCGACGGTGAACGCATAAACATCTTTTCGATAATGGAAAGCTGTGCGCCGTTAAAGGAGGCAAACTCGTCTATTATAATGTTGTAATCCTTGAAAAACTCTCCGTCCCCAAGGCGCGCGGCGGCAGATGCAAGCTCGCTGCTCGGGTCGAGATATCCCTTTTCTAAAAGGGCGCTGTACCAATGATAAATGACAGAGATGTCGGAAAGCTTGCCGTAAAGAATAGGCTCGTCGATAAAGCTCTCTAAACTTTTTTCAAACTGCTCTGGGGAAACACCCGCAACTTTAAGCTCGTCGATAAGCGAGGAAACCTCGCCTGCAAAGGCGGTGCTTTTAGACTGCGAGGTGTAAATTTTAAGAGAGGGGGCGGCGTTTTTCGCGGCGCAGGAAGTGAGTATGATCTTTCCGGCGGCAGAGAGCCTCTCGCCGCTATCAGAACCGTACCTCGCCTTTATAAGAGAGCAGAGGCGGGTAAAGGAAACGACTTCAAGGCGAGAAAAATTCTTGTCACCTAAGGATAAGTAAAGCGCCTTTTCGGTTTCAAACGAGGACTGCTCGGGAACAAGCAGCATAACCTTTTTAGTACTGCTGCTGAGTAAAGAGGTTATTTTATTTAATATGTAGTCGCCCTTAGCGCTTGCCGCTCTTGCAAAAATTGGCTCAAACACGCCGTTTTCCTCCCTTTTGTACTTCTACATAGCCTGTAAAGCATATTTGCTTTATAAAGGCATAACGCTTTACACACATCTTACATTAATGCATTCTGCTTATATTATAGTATTTTTTTGCTGATATGTCAAAGAAAACAAGGGGTTTTGTCAAAAAACAAAACCCCTTGTTTTTATTTGAGTTTTTCTGTAAAACCGTCAAAATATTTGTCGCGTGCTTTAAAGTCGCAGGCGGCGGTGTAACAGCTCTCAACCCTCTGATGAGCCCTTAGTTTTTCGGCGTTAAATGCTGCTGCCTCTTTGAGCATCTCCCGCGCTGCCTTTAGCTGAAACGAGGTGCGGGTAGAGTAGTCGTATAGCTTTTCCCTGTCGTAAAAACGCGAGGTGTGAATTTTCTTTATCTCCTTGTCGGTTATTGGGTGAAACTTGTTTGAGGTCATAAAACCGAGAGATAGCTCGGGAATTAAAATGTGGTCGATTCTGCCGCTGTCAGAAAGCGGGCATAGGCAGCAGTAGACTGTGTAGCCGGCCGAGAGGGCAAACTCGCAAAGCCCCTCTAAGATAATTCCCGAAACTGCGCCGCTTGCGTCGTCTATGGCATAAAGGCGGGAGCACATTTTTTTGGCGGTGTCGGTGAACATAAAAACGCCGTTTTCAGAAATGGTGCTAAGATACCTTAGTTTAAGTTTGCCTTTGCCGCCGCGCTTTTTGATCTCCCGAGAGCATAGGCGGGAGAGAAAGTTTGAAAGTTTTTCTTTGTTTATAAAGCGTGAGCAAAGGCGCTCGTTAGAGGATAAAAGCATTCCCGCCGCTTTTATAAACGCCGTGTATTTCTGCAAAAGAAGCTCCTCTTCATCTGCCGCCTTTAATATCTCATCCTTTTTCGAGGATAGAATTTCGCTGTCAAAAAAATCATATAATGAGATGACCTTGTCTTTAACTTGCGGCAGAACAGGCTCAAGGCTGTGCGGCGGTGTGGCATCAATGAAACAGATACCTTTTTTATCTAAAATGGCCGCATCAAGCGAGTCCTTGTCGGCAGAGCAGTGGATAAGCTCGCAGACGCCGTCTGATGAGATGGTGGAAATCGCGCGTTTTATAAGTGTGGATTTTCCCGAGCCCGACGGGCCTTTTAAAAGGTGGCGCTGGGTACAGTCTATTGACGGAAAATGAGAAATAAAGCCATTTGGGGTAGAGGCGCTCATAAAAAAGTGGTAGACCTGACTGTTATGTAACATAGTAAACCTCCGCACAAAATTTTGATGCGATATAGTTTAAAATATTCGTCTTTTTTAAGTTTTGTTACAAAAAGGCTCTTTTTCGATTAAAATTACCGATTTTTTCTATAAAACCCTTGAAAAACAGCAGTAAAAGTCGTAAAATGAAGATGTTAATAATAACTGCTTTTGCAGAAGAATGGAGATAATACTATGTCTAAGGAAATTTTAGTTGAAACCTCTGCCCGTCATGTTCATCTTTCGCAGGCAGACCTTGAGATCCTTTTCGGTAAGGATGCTAAGCTCACAGTTAAAAAGGATCTTTCTCAGCCCGGTCAGTACGCTTGTAACGAGCGTGTAACCGTTGTCGGCCCCAAGAGAGAGCTTGCAGGCGTTTCTATTTTAGGCCCTGTCCGCCCCGCAACTCAGGTTGAGATCTCGCTTACCGATGCTCGCAGCATCGGCGTTGCCGCTCCCATCAGAGAGTCGGGCGATACCAAGGGTAGCGCAGGCTGTAAGCTTGTTGGTCCCTGCGGCGAGGTTGAGATTTCCGAGGGCGTTATCGTTGCAAAGCGCCACCTGCACATCACCCCTGAGGATGCCGCAAAGTTCGGCGTTTGCGATAAGCAGAATATAAAGGTTAAGATCGTTTCTGAACAGCGTTCAACCATTTTTGATGATGTTGTTGTCCGCGTTTCTGAAAAGTTTGCAACCGCAATGCACATCGACACCGACGAGTCTAATGCAGCTTGCGCAGGCTCAAAGGGCGAAATTATCGACTAATTAAATATTAAAAGTTAAAAGCGGCAGCCGATTGGCTACCGCTTTTTTATTTTTTATAGCTTTTTTGCCTTATCGTAGGCGGCTTTTACGGCGTCGATAAACGCATTGGGTACGCCCGCATCCTCAAGAACGTAAATTCCCTCAATGGTAGCGCCGCCGGGGCTGCAAACATCTTTTTTAAGCTGTTCGGGCAATATGCCGCTCTCTATAGCAAGGCTCGCCGCTCCCAAAACCGTCTGCCGCGCGAGCTTTAGCGCGGTGTCGACCTCTAAGCCAAGCTTTTCGCCTCCGTCGGCGAGCGCCTGCATAATAAGATAGATAAATGCAGGTCCGCAGCCTGAAACTGCCATTCCCGCATCGATAAGACCTTCGTCAATGCGCTCAAGTTCTCCCGAAAGCGAGAGCATAGAGGTAAACTCGGCGACCTCCTCGTCTGTTACAAGGGTGTTGGGGCAGTAGAGAGTCATTCCTGCGCCGACTGAAACCGAGGTGTTGGGCATAATTCTGATAACGGGAACGTCTTTTCTAAGCATCGCAGAAATTCGCTCGGTGGTAACCCCCGCCGCCATTGAAACTATTATAAATCTGTCCTCTCGCGAGAGTAGGGTGGACTTGATTTGTTCAAACGTTTCGCCGATTACCTGTGGCTTTACCCCGATAAAGATGAATTTGCAGTTTTGGCATAATGTGGCGGCATCGGTACACTCAGCGCCGCTCTCGCCTGCAACTTCTTTTGCCTTTTCTATAAAATTGTCAGCAAGTAAAACGTTCTCGCCGCCAAGATTTTTGATAACGGTAGATGCAAGCGCACCGCCCATTTTTCCCGTGCCTATAAATCCGGCACTTTTCATATAAACACTTCCTATCTTGTGTGTCCGTTTCCTTCGATAATGTATTTGTACGCGGTAAGCTCAGCTATTCCCATAGGGCCTCTTGCGTGCATCTTCTGTGTCGAGATGCCCATCTCACAGCCGAGACCAAACTCGCCGCCGTCGGTAAACCTTGTCGATGCGTTAACGTAGACCGCCGCGCTGTCAACAAACCGAGTAAAATACTCCTGCGCCGCTGTGTCCTCAGAAACGATTGCCTCGCTGTGTCCTGTCGAGTGAGTTGAGATATGCAAGGTCGCCGCCTTTACATCGTCGACCACCTTGACGGCGAGAATGTAATCAAGAAACTCTGTGTCAAAATCGGTGTCTGATGCAGGTGTTCCGTCTATAATTTTGATGGATTCGGGGCAAAGGCGAAGTTCAACTCTGCCACTTAGCCTTTCAGAAAGCAGAGGCAAAAACTCGTTTGCTATCTCCTTGTGAACAAGGCATACCTCAGCCGCATTGCAAACAGAGGGACGCGAGGTCTTGGCGTTGTCAATAATGTCAAGCGCTTTTGTAAAGTTTGCGGCCTTGTCAACGTAAATGTGGCATATTCCCGTTCCTGTCTGGATGCAGGGAACGGTCGCGTTCTGAACGCAGGCGTCAATAAGCCCTTTTCCGCCTCGGGGAATAAGAAGGTCAACATAGCCGTTTGCGCGCATAAGTTCGTTTGCGCTGTCTCTTGAGGTATCCTCGATCAAGTTAATAAGCGTTTCGGGCAAATTAAGTAAGGCGAGCCCCTTTCTCATAGCAGTAACGATAGCATTAGCCGAGCGGAAAGCCTCTTTTCCGCCTCGCAGAACACTTACGTTTCCGCTTTTAAGGCAGAGCGCCGCAACATCTGCGGTAACATTGGGGCGGCTTTCGTAAATGATAGCCACAACGCCGATGGGAACAGAAACCTTTTTGATCAATAGGCCGTCATCTCTGCGGTATTCAATTAAAGTTTTGCTAAGAGGGTCGGAAAGCGTGGCAACCTTTTTCATAGATGCCGCCATATCGGCTATTCTTTGCTCCGTTAAGCGAAGTCGGTCGAGCATAACGTCAGATATTTTGCCGCGCGCCGCCTCTAAATCTTTGGCGTTTTCGCTAAAAATAGTTTCGGCATCCTCTAAAAGAGCGTCTGCCATGGCGCAGACTGCCTTTGAGCGCACCTCGTCAGAGAGGGCGCAAACGGCGTTCTTTGCGCTTTTTGCATTTATAAGAATCTGCTGTGTTGTCAGCATAAGATCACTTCTTTCCAATAAAACGGGTTCCAACACCCTCGCCCTTAATAATGTCGTAAAGCTTTAAGGGGTCGGAGCCGTTTGCAATAACCATATCAATGCCTTCACTTGTGGCAATCTCGGCGGCGTGCAGTTTTGTCTTCATTCCGCCCGTGCCAAGTGACGAGCCTTTGCCCTCACCGAGAACCATAATTTCGGGCGTAAGTTCCTCAACTACAGAGAGCAGCTTTGCATTTTTGTCGCGCCTTGGGTCAGCGGTGTAAAGCCCATCAATATCCGAGAGCAGAACCAAAAGATCTGCCTTAACGCTTACCGAAACAATTGCGGCGAGCGTGTCATTGTCGCCGATAACTATCTCCTCGGTGGCAACGGTGTCGTTCTCGTTTATGATAGGCAGAGCGTCAAGCTCTAAAAGGCGGTTTAGGGTGTTCTCAAAGTTTTGGTGGCGCTGCTCGTTTTTAAGGTCAGAACCCGTTATGAGAACCTGCGCGGTGGTGTGGTTGTACTGCGAGAAAAGCCTGTCGTATGTATACATAAGCTCGCATTGACCAACTGCGGCGGCCGCCTGCTTTGTAGGTATGTCGGAGGGGCGCTCTTTAAAGTTTAATTTTCCCATTCCCATTCCGATTGCGCCCGAGGAAACTAAAATAACCTCGTGACCGATGTTTTTAAGGTCGCTTAAAACTTTGCAAAGTTCCTCAACCAAAAAAATATTCATTCTGCCTGTCGGGTGGGCAAGTGTAGACGTTCCGACTTTAACTACAATTCGCATAAGCCTATCTCCAAATAAAATTTTCTTTAAACTTTATTATACTAAATTATTTTTCATTTTTCAATCAAAAACTACAAATAATTATATAGCACGGTTTTCGACAAAAAGTTGCGGTTGCGAAAGGTAAAATAATCTGCTAAAATAAAAGGGTAAGGACAAGCAAGGAGAAATGCTATGAACTACAAAATTTTTAAAATTGACCCCTATTTAAAGCCGTTTAAAAAAGATATTGACTTAAGAATGGAAAGCTTTGCTCAAAAGAAGAATGAGCTTTTGAGTGGGGCAGCTTCGCTATGCGATTTTGCAAACGGCTATGAGTATTTCGGTGTTCATAAAACCAAGAACGGCTGGGTCTACAGAGAATGGGCGCCCGCCGCTGAAAAAATGTTCTTTGCAGGCGATTTTAATAATTGGGATATTTATGCCAACGAGATGCGCCGTCTCGATAACGGCGTTTTTGAAATTGAACTTGTGGGCAAGGACGCCCTTAAGGTCGGTCAAAAGGTGCAGGCAATAGTTATCCATAACGGCGAAACTCTGCTCCGTATCCCGTCTTATGCCACAAGAGTCGTGCAGGATAAGGATACGTATATCTGGTGCGCCGAGGTTGACGACGTTCTTTTCGACAATTTTGAGTGGACCGACGCCGCTTTCAAGCCTCAAAAGACGCCTTATATCTATGAGTGCCATATAGGAATGGCTCAGGAGGATTATAAGGTCGGCTCTTTTGACGAGTTTACCGATAAAATCCTGCCCCGAATTAAAAAGCTCGGTTACAACACCATTCAGATAATGGCAATTATGGAGCATCCTTTTTATGCTTCGTTTGGCTACCAGGTTTCAAACTTTTTTGCCGTTTCCTCACGCTTTGGCAGGGGAAAGGAACTTAAAAGGCTTATAAACACCGCTCATAAAATGGGCATCGCGGTGCTGCTTGACGTTGTTCATTCCCACGCTGTTAAAAACACAGGCGACGGTCTGAATATGTTTGACGGCACAGAGTATCAGTATTTTCACGCTGGGGAGCGGGGTAACCACAGCGCCTGGGACACCAAGCTATTTAACTACGGCAAAAACGAAGTGCTGCATTTTCTGCTCTCAAACTTAAAATTCTGGCTTGAGATATATCACTTTGACGGCTTCCGCTTTGACGGCGTAACTTCAATGCTGTATCACAATCATGGCCTCGGCAGTGCGTTCTGCAATTACGATATGTATTTCTCGCTCAATACCGATACCGAGGCGGTGACCTATCTCCAGCTTGCAAACGAGCTTGTTCACTCTATTAAACCCGATGCGCTTACCGTTGCCGAGGATATGTCGGGTATGCCTGGAATGGCTCTGCCGATAGAAGCGGGCGGAATAGGCTTCGACTTTAGGCTTTCAATGGGCGTTCCTGACCTCTGGATCAAGCTTTTAAAGGAATATTCCGACTGGGATTGGGATATGGGCAAGCTTTACTACGAGCTTACGACCCGCCGCCCCCTTGAAAAAAATATTGGCTACTGCGAGTCGCACGATCAGGCACTTGTCGGCGATAAGACCATAATGTTTCGCCTTTGCGATGCCGAGATGTACGGCGCTATGAATAAAGACAGTCACAGCGCCGTTATTGATAGGGGAATTGCCCTGCACAAGATGCTGCGGCTTGTAACGTCGAGCCTTGCAGGCGAGGGTTACCTTAACTTTATGGGCAATGAGTTTGGCCACCCCGAGTGGATAGATTTTCCCCGTGAGGGCAACGGCTGGAGCTACCACTACTGCCGCCGCCAATGGAGCCTCGCTGATAATAAGAAGTTGCGTTATGGCGACCTCGAGGCGTTTGATAAGGCGATGCTCACCCTTTTAAAGAAAGAGCGCATTATGACTAAGAAAGCGGTAAACCGCTGGCTTCATCAGGACGATAAGGTGCTCATTTTTTCAAAGGGCAAAACCGTTTTTGCATTTAATTTTCACCCCGAAAAGTCCTTTGAGGGCTATTTTGTCCCGACGGGCGAAATAGGGCAGTACAAAGCCGTTTTGTCGACTGACGATGCCGCCTTCGGCGGCTTTGACAGAATAGACACCGAGTACGTCTACACCGCCGAAAAAGCCCCCGACGGCAAGATAGGTTTTAAATGCTACCTGCCCTCAAGAACCGCCGCCGCCTTTAAGAAAATCGACTAACAAAAAGGCTCCCTTGTGTAAAGGGAGCTGGATTTTGCGAAGCAAAAGACTGAGGGATTGCAGGTTAATTAGCAATCCTCCTGTCAGCCTTCGGCTGCCACCCTCCTTTGCATAAGGAGGGCTTTTTTATGCCTGTATCAGATATTTTGTAGGGGACGATGCCACATCGTCCCGCAAAAAACGGGCGGGCGCAGAGACCCGCCCCTACAAGAAAACCCCTCGTTAGAGGGGTTTTGGTTTTTTTATTCTGTTTTGACCGACGTTGTTTGTGCGGTGTGGGTGTAAAGCTCTTTTTCGCTATAGCCCTTGCCGAACATAAGGTCGTACTGCAGCAGCTTGTGCTTGTCATAGTATTCCTGCGCCGCGGCGGGTAGTTCATAACTTGCGTTACCGTCAGCGTCAAGATAGGTGCCGAGAGCGGCGCCGCGGAAATAGTCCTGCTGTTCCAAGAGGTAATCGAAAAATGCAGGCCTATCAAGATTGTACCAGTTGCATATCGAGGGTATAAGCTGATAAAAGCTCATTTTATCTGCGGTGAAATTAAGCGTCGTGAAATTGTCCCAGATAAAGAAGGGTGTTGTGTATTTCTTTGACGCTTCCTCGGCGCTCTCTTCGGGGTCGCCCATATATCCGCTCTTGATGTAGATCTCATCGCTTCCGCCAAGCGAGCCTAAGTGGTCGCCGAACATACAGATTATAGTCGGCTCGCTGACGCTCGAGAAATAATTTATAAGCTTGTCGAGCGCAATGTTGGCATCCCTTATTCCAGTTGCGTAGGTGATAAGGATGCCCTCCTGCTCGTCTGTAAGCTCATCGCAGGAAAGATTTACACGGTAGTTTTCTAAATACTGCCCGTCGGTAAACGAGCCGTGATTTTGCATCGAAACCGAGAAGTTGAAGAAAGGCTTACCGCTCGGGAGATTTGCCTCGTACTCCTCAATTATTTTTGCCACCAGCTCGTCGTCCTTTATAAGACCGCGGCGGCGGAGCGGGTCAACAAAGCTTTCTTCGGCGAGGAACTTGTCAAAGCCCATGTTGGGATAGGCAACGTCTCTGTTCCAGAATTGTCTGCCGTAAGAGTGGATCGCAACCGTTGTGTAACCCAGCTCTTTAAGAAAACGCGGGTAGCTGACTGTTTCGGTATTAAAATACTGCTGATACGGCGTGCAGCCCGCGGGCAGATAGCTCATCGAAAAGCCTGTCAGCACCTCAAACTCGCTGTTGCAGGTGCCGCCGCCAAACTGCGCCCCTAAGAGCGTTCCCGAAACGTAGTGTTTCTTCAAATGGTCGGTAGCAACAAAAATGTTATCGTGATAGGTTACGTTCTCGCAGAGCGAGATGTCGGCATACGACTCGCTCATAAGATAAATAATGTTAGGCTTTACGTTGCCCGTTTCGCTGTTGCTGTAATCCTTAACAGAGGAGACGGCCTCGCTTACAGAATTGCTGCTGTATTCGTCGGGCTTTTCGGGCAGAATGTATTTTGTGTTCATTATAAAGGACTGCACAAAGCCGTTGCGTCTATAAGCCTGCGGCTGACGAAATGCGCTTTCGGTAATGCCGAAAGCCGTCATTATAGCGGTGTTGTTAAGAACAAACAAGGTGTAGCAAACTAAAACTGAAAGCGAAACAAAGATCTGCGTCGCGAGCTGAATGTTGCGCTTTTTGGTGCGCGGGTGTTTTCTGAATATCTGCTTTTTGAAAAATACAATGTGTAAGGCTAAAAGCAGGGCAAAGACCGCTAAAATTATTGCTCCTGCCGTAAGCATCGCAGTGGTCGGGGTAAGGTCCATTTCTGACGAAATGTCCGCCGCCTCAGAAACAATTCCAAGGTCCCAGGGATAGAGCGGCTCGCTTCGGTAACTGCTCTTAAAATACGAAGCTGCGCCCAAGCCGAATGCGATGACCGAAACTATCAGAATAGGGAAATCTATCCTGCGCATCAGCGTAAAGAAAAAGAATGTTAAAAAGTAAAAGAAAACCGAGGTAAAAAGGTAGGCAGCAGGCCTGTCAGAGACCCAGCCGAGCGCCTCGGTAAAGCTGCCTCGCACCACCCATTCGGTAAGTATCGGCAGGCACAAGCAGTAGACCGTCATAGCAAGAACTCGCAAGATTGCCGTGTCGTGCCGCTTGTAGAAACTATAGAGCTTATCGCCAAAATTCATTGTTTCACCTTCATAACTCACTATTGTCGCCGTGCTGCTTGGTGTCAGCAATTTCTTTTAAATATTGAGAGGGCGGAACGCCCTTGACTTTTTTAAATACCCTCGAAAAATAAAGCTGGTCGTCAAAGCCGACAGAGCTTGCGATCTCGCCGACCGAAAGCCCCGAGGTTCGCAAGAGAACACAGGCTTGATTTATTCGGTACTGCGTTAAATACTCGTTGGGAGAAAGCGAAAGATGCTTTACAAAAATTCTGTAAAGATGGCTTCGGCTAAGTCCAACGTGCCCCGCAATGTCCGAAATGTCGATGCTGTCGGAGAAATTTCGTTGAATAAATTTAACGGCATTTTTAATGTAAAGCCTGCCCGAAGACGAATCGGGCTTTTTGTTGGGAGCCGCCTTGATAAGCAGGGAGAAGACCTCGAAAAGCTTTGAAACGGTAAGGGTCTCCTGCTCGGCAGCGGTGCCAAAGCTTGAATATATGCTGATAAACGCCTCGTGAAGCGCACTGAGCGAGTCGTCGCCAATTGTAATAACGGGGGTATCGTCCTCAAAAGCGGTAAGCTCAACAAGGCGGGAAGCGTCAGCGCCGTTAAAGCCTACCCAGCAGTATTCCCAAGGGTCATTTTCGTCGGCAGAATACGAAACCAGCGACTGCGGACGGATTATAAATGCGCTACCCTTACTTAGAGCGTATTCCTGCCCGTCGACTGTGTAAGCTCCCTTGCCCGACACAACGAGGTGGATAAGATAATGGTCGCGAACGGCAGGACCCCAGCTGTGACCGCCGCTGCATTGCTGGTATCCGCAGTTGTAAACATTAAGCCCGACGTTTTCGAGCATAGGAGAATATAAGGAATATTTGAAGTATTGTTTCATCTTCTGCACCCCCAAATTTATTTTAGTATACCATATTATTTCCATCAAAGCAACAATAATCCATAAAAATTAACAATTTGGACTTATAGACAAATCGAAAACTATATGCTATACTTTAAAAAGAACGACAAAAACTTTCGGAGGTTTTGTAAAATGAGTCAGCTTTTAACACTTAAAGAGCAGATTGCAAGCGGTGCGCACGATAGCGCTTTTGTAAGGCTGTACGGAAACACAGACGATATCATCTCGTATCAGAGAACAAGATATATTGAGGCGCTCGAAGCTTTCGCGGCGCTTTACCCCGAATACACCGAGGTCAGCATCTTTTCTGCGCCCGGCAGAACAGAGGTTTGCGGAAATCATACCGACCACAATAACGGCAAGACCCTCGCCGCAGGTATCGACCTTGACGTTATAGGCGTTGTTGCTAAATGCGAAAAAAGGCTTGAGGTGCAGTCCAAGGGCTTTAAACCCGACATTCTCACAACCGATAATGTTGAGTTTTGCGAGAGCGAGCTCAACACCGCTAAGGCGCTTGTCAAGGGCGTTTGTAACGGCTTTAAGGAGCGCGGCTTAAGCTTTGGCGGCTTTGTCGCTTACACTACTTCTAATGTTTTAAAGGGTTCGGGCGTTTCAAGCTCGGCAGCCTTTGAGGTGCTTCTCTGCACAATTTTAAATCATCTGTATAACGACGGCAAGGTCGATGCTGTTACAGTTGCACAGATCTCGCAGTTTGCCGAGAACAAGTATTTCGGCAAACCCTGCGGACTTCTTGATCAGACCGCAAGCTCGGTCGGCGGCTTTATCACCATTGATTTTGCCGATCCTAAGATGCCCGCTATTGAAAAGATTGATTTTGATTTCGCATCAGCAGGGCACGCTCTCTGCATTGTTGATACAGGTGGAAACCACTCCGATCTTACACACGAATATGCCGCGATACCCAGCGAAATGAAGGCTGTTGCGGGCTTCTTTGGAAAAGAAACCTTAAGAGGTCTTAACAGAGCGGAAATTGTTAAGAATGCCGCAGTTTTGAGAGAAAAATTCGGCGACAGAGCAGTTCTTCGTGCGCTTCACTTTGCCCAAGAAAACGATAGGGTAGACGCTCAAGCGGCGGCTCTAAAGTCGGGTGATTTTGATACCTTCTTAAAGCTTATCAAGGCTTCGGGCAGATCCTCGTTTATGTATCTGCAGAATGTTTACACAAGCCTTAACACCGCAGAGCAGGGCCTTTCGCTTGCTCTCTGCATCAGCGACGGAGTGCTCGGCGAGCGCGGAGCTTACAGAGTTCACGGCGGCGGCTTTGGCGGAACAATTCAGGCATTTGTTCCCGCAGACCTGCTTTCTACATATAAGGAAACTATGGACAGCGTTTTTGGAGAGGGCGCCTGCAAGGTGCTTAATATCCGTGCTGACGGCGGCGTTGTCGCAATCGCATAATCGAAGGTAAAATTAAAAAAGCCCTCCTTGTGTAAAGGAGGGTGGCATCCGAAGGATGACGGGAGGATTGTAATCTGTTTAAAATTACAATCCCTCAGTCTTTTGCTTCGCAAAATCCAGCTCCCTTTAACAAGGGAGCCTTTTTGTTTTTTATTTACCGAGCTTTCTCTGAATAAATTTCACAATTTCAACAACGGGGATAACCATAAGGGCAAGGCCTATTGAAATAGCGTATTCGAGAATACCGATGGTGGTGAAATCAAAAATGCTTGCAAGAACAGGAATTTCAATGATTGCGGTTGTGAGAACGAAGGAGAGAAGCATTGCACCGAGCAGCAGCATGTTCTGCTTTTTGCCGAGGCTGAAAATTGACTTTCTCTGCGAACGCATATTAAACGAATGGAATATCTCACACATTGAAAGGGTGAGGAAGGCCATTGTAATTCCGTGGCCGCTCATAATCATTCCTGCTTCTTCAACAACGTGGGGATCTAAGAATCTTCCGATAAAGTAGGAAATAACGGTAAGAACTGCAACCAAAACGCCCTGGTAAACAACGTCAAAGCCCATTCCGTTTGCGAAAACGCCTTCGTTTGCTTTTCTGGGCTTGCGGCTCATAATGTCGCCCTCGGGAGGCTCAACGCCTAGCGCAAGGGCGGGCAGGCTGTCGGTAATAAGGTTGATAAATAACAGATGGGTGGGTTTTAAGATGGTAAATCCGCAGAGGGTGGAGAAGAAGATTGCAAAAACCTCTGAGAGATTGGAACTTAAAAGGAACTGAATTGCCTTTTTGATGTTGTCGTAAATTCGTCTGCCCTCGGCAACTGCGGCAACAATTGTTGCAAAGTTGTCGTCTGCAAGAACCATATCTGCAACGTTCTTGGTAACGTCTGTTCCTGTGATTCCCATTCCAACGCCGATGTCGGCACTCTTAATGGAGGGAGCATCGTTAACTCCGTCACCCGTCATAGCAGTAACCATTCCAAGATCGTGCCAAGCGTTGACTATTCTGGTCTTGTGCTCGGGCTGAACTCGGGCGTAAACATAGATTTCCTTAACCTTCTGGCTAAACTCCTCGTCGCTCATAGCAGAGAGCTGTGCGCCGGTTATAGCCTGTGAAGAGTCTGTTGCAATTCCAAGCTCCTTGGCTATCGCGACGGCGGTGTCGTAGTGGTCGCCAGTAATCATAATGGGTGTAATTCCTGCCTCGCGGCACTCTGCGATAGCCGCCTTGACTTCGGGACGAACGGGGTCGATCATTCCGGTAAGACCGATGAAAACAAGGTCGTTTTCAAGAGCCGCGGGGCTGCAGTCGGTAGGAACGTCATCGTGGAAGCGCTCGGTAACTGCGAGAACACGAAGCGCCTTGTCAGCCATAGCCTTGTTGGCGTTTAAGATCTCGCCTCGAGCCTCGTCGGTGAGGTCAACGATTCCGTTTTCAGTGAGTATCTTTGTGCAGCGGCGAAGAACCTCGTCGGGAGCGCCCTTGGTGTACTGAACGATGCCGTTTTCTGTGTTGTGAACAGTTGACATCATCTTGCGGTTTGAGTCAAAGGGGGCCTCTGCAACTCTGGGATTTTTCTCTTTGAGGTTATTTTTGTTAAAGCCTTTGGAAAGAGCAAATGCAACAAGCGCCGCCTCGGTAGGCTCGCCGACTACTTCCTGTGCCTCATCTTTGTTAACTTCTGCATCAGAGCAGAGTGCAGATGCTATTGCAACAAGATCGCTGTTAGCACCGTAGCTCTCAACAACCGTCATTTTGTTCTGGGTGAGAGTACCCGTCTTGTCGGAGCAGATTATCTGAGCGCAGCCGAGTGTTTCAACTGCGGTAAGCTTTCTGATAATAGCCTTCTTGGCTGACATATTTGTAACGCCGATCGAAAGAACGATTGTAACAACTGCAACAAGCCCCTCAGGAATTGCGGCAACCGCAAGGCTTACTGCGGTCATAAAGCTCGAAAGACCAAAGGTAAGGTCGATAGGCTTGTTTAAAACAAGGTGCTCAACAATGTTAAATCCAAAGATAAATACGCAGATTCCGATAACGAGCAGGCTGAGTATCTTGCTAAGCTGTGCAAGCTTTATCTGCAGAGGAGTCTGTCCTTCCTCGGCGGTGGCAATAGCGTCTGCGATCTTGCCCATCTCGGTGTCCATACCCGTGCCTGTAACGACTGCCTTGCCGCGTCCGTAAACAACGGTGCTTCCCATGTAACCCATATTCTTGCGGTCGCCGAGAGGAACGTCGTCACCGCTCGGGGTAATAACGTCAATGTATTTGTTAACGGGAACGCTCTCACCGGTAAGAGCCGCTTCTTCAATTTTGAGGCTTGCGCTTTCAAAAATTCGGCAGTCTGCAGGAACTGCATCTCCCGCCTCAAGCAAAACAACGTCGCCAACAACCAGCTCTTCGCTCCTTACAGAGCTGATCTTTCCGTCGCGCAGAACGCGTGAGGTTGCGGCTGAAATTTCCTGAAGTGCTTCGATGGCCTTTTCAGCCTTGCTCTCCTGGTAAACGCCCAGAACGGAGTTAATGATAACAACCGCCAAAATTATAAGCGCGTCGGTCGGGAAGGGGATAGCGTGACCGTTTGCGGCGGCTTCAGCCATCTCTGTTGCGGCAGAAACAAATGCCGCAATCAAGAGGATTATTATCATCGGGTCTTTAAGCTGATTTAAGAACCTCTTTAAAAGAGAATCTTTTTTTGCTTGTTTCAGCTGGTTTTTGCCGTTCTTTTCAAGACGCTCTGCAGCCTCTTGCGAGGATAGTCCCTCGGCGTTCGAGCCGATGTCATCAAAAACAGCAGCAATGTCCTCGGTGTAAAATTTCATTTGCGTTTCTCCTTTTTTATTATTGTGTAAAAAAAGACTCATGTATGGAGTTTGCCCATACATGAGTCTTGTTATAAATTCAAGCCAGACGAAATTCCGTCATGTATGTTGAACTTGAAAACGCTTTCGCGCTAACTACTCCCTCATGGAATATTTTACAACATCAATTATAATCTATTTGTCTTTTTCTGTCAATAGCGGATTTTAGTTGTCAGAATTGTTTTTCGAGCGAACTTTTTGAATTTTTCTGTATATAAGCAGCCCCGCACCGCTTAAAGCTAATGTGGCGGCAAAAGCAATACCTGCAAAAAGATACTGCTCGCTTCCCAATGCGCTTCCGCCTATGGTCGAGGTAATAACAGATGGTATTCTTGCTACCGTTGCAATCAAAAGCCAGGTGGTTATTTTCATATCGGTAAGCCCCGCAAAGTAGGAAAGCAGGTCTTTAGGCGTTCCCGGCAGACACATAACAATAAAGTAAATGGTGTTAAGTCTTCGCTTGTTCTGCAAAAACTTAAGCGAGTTTATCTTTTCCATGGGGAAGAATAGCTCAAGGAGCTTTACGCCGAATTTTCTTACAAGCAAAAAGATTATAATGCTCCCTATAACTATTCCCGCAAGGCATAAAAGCGTTCCCTCAATGCTTCCGAAGGCGTATCCCGCCGCAATTTCAAACGGCTCGCCGGGTATAAGCGCAATGATGACCTGCAAAACGATTATTCCGATAAATACAAGCCGTCCCCAGATGCCAAACGAGTCGATCCAGGCCTGAAACTTCTCGGGCTCCTTGGCAAACTCGATAAGCGGCTTGCCTATAAAAATGGTTATTACAGCACAAAAAATAACCGCAAAAGCAATAAGCATGCTGCCAAGTAATTTCTTGTGCTTGTCCCAAAATTTTTCTGACATAATAAATCTCCCTGACAAAGTATAATGTAATTATATACCTTTTTTTAGCAATGCGCAAGTGATTAAAAATTAAGTATTTGTTAAATATGATGAATTTTTATTCATTAAAAGGGTGAATATTTTGCATATTTTATGAATAAAAAGTTTCAAAAAAGCATTGACAAAACAAGTATTAGTCAAGTATAATATATATTATTCAAAAATAGTATATTTATTTAATGAAGAAACTGTTTTTGTAAACCTATCCGAAAATTCGGATTCGATAAAAAACTATACAAAGGAGAAAACTTATGAAAAACTTTAAAAAAGTTCTCGCAGTAGCAGTTGCTGCAGTTATGATGGCTGCTTGCTTTGCTTCGTGTAACGGAGAGAAGCAGACAGGTATCAGAGTAGGCGGAATCGGACCTATCACCGGTGGCGCTGCAATTTACGGTCAGGCTGTTAAGAATGCAGCAGAGATGGCTGTAGAGGAAATTAACGCTCTTGATTCTGACATTAAGTTTGACTTCAAGATGGAAGACGATGAGCACGACGCTGAGAAATCAGTCAACGCTTATAACACTCTTAAGGACTGGGGTATGCAGATCCTTATGGGAACCGTTACTTCGGGTCCCTGCACAGCTGTTTCTACCGAAACCAATGCTGACAACATCTTTACTCTCACTCCTTCTGCTTCTTCTACCGACGTAATCGGCGGTTATAAGGACGAGGATGGTAACACTATCGAGCGTAAGGACAATGTATTCCAGATGTGCTTCTCTGATCCTAACCAGGGAACTGCTTCGGCACAGTACATCAGCGAGCAGAAGCTTGCAACCAAGGTTGCTGTTATCTACAATAACGCTGATAACTATTCAACCGGTATCTATCAGAAGTTTGACGCTGAGGCAAAGGCTCGTAACCTCGAGATCGTCAGCGTAGGAACCTGCACCGATGAAACAACCGATTTCAAGACCCAGCTTAACGCTGCAAAGCAGGCTGGTGCTGACCTCGTATTCCTTCCCATCTATTATACCCCTGCTTCCCTTATCTTAAAGCAGGCTAAGGATATCGACTATGCTCCCAAGTTCTTCGGAGTTGACGGTATGGACGGAATCCTCACCGTTGAGAACTTTGACACCTCTCTTGCAGAGGGCGTTATGCTCCTCACTCCCTTCTCGGCTGACGCTGAGGACGAGAAAACTCAGAACTTTGTAAAGAACTACAAAGAGAAATACGGCGATGTTCCCAACCAGTTTGCTGCTGATGCTTATGACTGTATGTATGCTCTCTATGAGCTTTGCAAGGCTCAGGGTATCACCATGGATATGACTGCAGAGGAAATTAATGACAAGCTTTGCGCTCAGATCACCGCTGACGATTTCACCTTTGACGGTCTTACCGGTACAGGTATGAAGTGGAGCGAGAGCGGCGAGGTTTCCAAGGCTCCTATGGCTGTTGTAATTGAAAACGGCGAATACGTAGGTATGTAATTTCTGCCTTAACAAAAGAATAAAAAACTAATCCGAAACCAGAAGGTAGGGAAACCTGCCTTCTGATTTCGGCGTTTTTAGAAAACTGAGGTGTAACCGTGACTTTTATTTTTAACCTGATCAATGGAATCAGTCTCGGTAGCGTTTATGCCATTATCGCGCTTGGATACACAATGGTTTACGGTATTGCAAAGATGCTTAACTTCGCCCACGGCGATGTTATTATGATCGGAGCATACGTATCCTACTGCGCTACTACATATATGGGTCTTAACCCGCTTCTTTCTGTGGTAATTGCAATGGTCGTTTGTACAGCGCTGGGTATTATTATCGAGGGACTTGCTTATAAGCCCTTGAGAAAAGCCCCTGCGCTTGCAGTTCTTATAACCGCTATCGGCGTCAGCTATTTCCTCCAGAACTCAGCTCTGCTCATCTGGGGAAGCGCTCCTAAGAATTTCAGCTCGATAGTAAGCTTTGATTCTATATCTCTTGCGGGCGGCAAGCTGATCATTACAAGTGAGTCTATCGTAACCGTTATTGCTTGTATCGTAATAATGATTGCGCTCACGTTATTTATCAAAAAGAGCAAAATGGGTAAAGCAATGCGCGCCGTTTCTGAGGATAAGGGCGCTGCCGAGCTTATGGGTATAAATGTTAATTTAACCATTTCGGTAACCTTTGCGATCGGTAGTGCGCTTGCCGCTGTTGCGGGCGTTCTGCTTTGCTCGGCTTACCCCATTTTGATTCCCACAACAGGCTCAATGCCCGGTATCAAGGCGTTTACTGCGGCCGTTTTCGGAGGAATAGGCTCTATCCCCGGCGCTATGCTCGGCGGTATTCTGCTCGGAATTATCGAGATTTTCGGACGAGCCTATATTTCGAGCGAGCTTGCAGACGCTATCGTTTTTGCAGTGCTCATTGTTGTTTTGCTGGTTAAGCCTACAGGTCTTCTCGGCAAAAAGATCAATGAGAAGGTGTGAGGTGAGAATATGCTTAAAAAATATAAAAACTTAAGTAACTATGCCCGCACCTCTATAAGCACGTACGGTATCATTCTGCTTGCATTTGTGATCCTGTTCCCGCTTCAGCAGGCAGGCGCTCTTAGCTATTCCTTCAGCGGAATGTTGGTTCCCATCTGCGCCTATATCGTTATGGCAATTTCATTAAACCTTACCGTCGGCGTTCTCGGCGAGCTCAGCCTTGGTCATGCAGGCTTTATGAGCATCGGCGCTTTCAGCGGAGCAATTGCCGCAGTTTCTCTCGGCAATGGCACTCCCGATGTTCTCCGCCTTGTTCTCGGAGTTCTCATCGGCGGCGTTCTTGCGGGAATTTCGGGCCTTTTAATCGGCATCCCCGTTCTTCGTCTTAAGGGCGACTATCTTGCTATAGTAACCCTTGCCTTCGGCGAGATCATCAAAAATATTGTAAACTGCCTTTACGTTGGCGTTGATGCGGCAGGTCTTCACTTCTCGATGACCGACGTTGCATCGCTTCATATGACCAACGGAACAGTTATTTTGAAAGGACCTCAGGGTGCTGTCGGTATCCCCAAGGTCGCAAGCTTCCTTTCGGGAATCATTCTTATTCTGATAACACTCTTTGTTGTAATCAACTTGGTTCACAGCCGCACAGGCCGTGCAATAAAGGCTATCAGAAATAACCAGATCGCCGCCGAGTCTGTCGGTATCAGCATCACTAAGTATAAGATGATCGCTTTTATAACCTCGGCTGCTTTAGCAGGAATGGCAGGCGCAATGTACGCTATGAACTATTCCAGCATCGTTGCAAAGAAATTCGATTTCAACACCTCGATCTTGATCCTCGTTTTCGTCGTTCTCGGCGGAATGGGCAAATTCTTCGGCACTATAGTTGCAACAACGGTTCTTTATATGCTCCCCGAGATCTTCCGTGAGTTCGGCGAGTACAGAATGCTTATCTATGCAGTCGTTCTTATCGTTGTTATGCTTGCAACCAATAGCTCGGGTGCAAAAATGCTTAAGGATAAAATCGTTGATTTTGTTAAAAACCTCTTTGCTAGATCAAAGAACAAAAAAGTAGAGGCGGGAGGTGCTGACAGTGAGTAAAATGGTACAGGTGCCGAGTAAAAGCATCGTGCCTGAGCGCGATGTTGATAAAACTCCTATCTTGGAGACCCACCACCTCGGTATTGACTTTGGCGGACTTACCGCCGTTGACGACTTGACCTTGGCGGTCGGAAGAACCGAAATTGCAGGTCTTATCGGCCCTAACGGAGCGGGTAAAACAACAGTATTTAATCTGCTCACCAACGTTTACAGCCCCACTCGCGGAACAATTCTCCTTGACGGAAAATCAACCGCAGGCAAAAGCACCGCGCAGGTCAACCGTATGGGCATCGCCAGAACTTTCCAGAATATCCGCCTTTTCTCTGATATGTCGGTTATCGACAATGTAAAGGTCGGCCTTCACAATTCGGTTAAGGAGTCCCTTATCTCAAACTTTACCCATAGCTTTGGCTTTAAAAAGTCTGAAAAGGAATATACGAGCCGTGCCCTAGAACTGCTTGATTTCTTTAAGATGGCAGACCTAGCTTACGAGGAGGCAGGAAGCCTGCCTTACGGAGCTCAGCGCCGCCTCGAGATAGTGCGCGCTCTTGCAACAAACCCAGGAATCGTTCTGCTTGACGAGCCTGCAGCGGGTATGAACCCCTCTGAAACTGCAGAGCTTATGAACAATATCCGCAAAATTCGTGACACCTTTAATATCGCTGTTCTTCTTATCGAGCACGATATGAATCTTGTTATGAATATCTGCGAGGGAATTTGCGTTCTTGACCACGGTAAAGTTATCGCAAAGGGAACTCCCGATGAGATCAAACAAAATCCCAAGGTAATCGAAGCTTACCTCGGAAAGAAGAGGGAGGGCTAAGAAATGCTTAAGGTAAACGATATAAATGTATATTACGGCAAGATCCACGCCCTTAAGGGAATCTCCCTCGATGTTAAGCAGGGAGAGATAGTTGCTCTCATCGGCGCAAACGGCGCAGGTAAGTCAACGACCCTTAAAACTATTTCGGGAATGCTCAGAACAAAAACGGGCAGCATCAGCTTCCTTGATGAAGATATTTCTCACACCGAGGCTCATAAGCTTGTTGCTAAGGGCCTTGCTCACGTTCCCGAGGGTAGACGCTGTTTCCTTCAGATGACCGTTATGGAAAATCTTGAGATGGGCGCCTACACCGACCCCTCAAACGTCAAGGCAGGAATTGAGGATGTTTTTGAGCGTTTCCCCCGCCTTAAACACCGTAAAAATCAGATAGCAGGAACCCTTTCGGGCGGCGAGCAGCAGATGCTTGCAATGGGTAGAGCTCTTATGAGCCGCCCCAAGCTTATGATGCTTGACGAGCCTTCAATGGGTCTTGCGCCTATCCTGGTTGAGCAGATTTTCAGCATCATTAAGGAAATGAATGAAATGGGCACAACCGTGCTCTTAGTTGAGCAGAACGCTGGTATGGCGCTTGAAATTGCTGACAGAGCTTACGTTCTTGAGTCGGGCAGGCTTGTCCTTTCGGGAACGGGTAAAGAACTTCTCGGTAGTGATGAGATTAAGAAAGCTTACCTCGGCGGTTAATATTCTTATTTGCATTAAAAAGGCTTCAGCGTTCGCTGAAGCCTTTTTTGCTACTCTTTAACTATTATAACGTTTGCCGTGATATTGCAGGGGTATTTGGGCAGATTGTCGTTTGTGATAATGCAGTCCATATCGTTAAGGTGCGCCACGTGGAAAACCGAGCTTTTCTCAAACTTTTCCTTGTCGCATAAATAGACCTTCTTGCAAGCATTTTTCATAGCAACCCGCCTCAAATTTGTTTCCATCTCAGAATAGTCCGCAATATAGCCTGTATGAGTGACCGCCGAGGTTGAGAAAAACATAATATCTATGTTAAAGTTTGAAACGGTCGCCTCGGCATAAGAGCCCGCAAATGCAAGGGAATTTTCAATAAGCATTCCGCCGGTGCAGTAGCCCGTGATGTTGTACTTTCTAAGTAGGTGCGCCACCTGCATACTGTTTGTTATAACAATAATGTTTTTGCGCTCCCTCACAAAGTCAACGATTCTAAGGGTGGTGGTGGAGGCGTCTATGTAGATAACGTCGCCGTCTTTTACCATCTTGGCGGCCTCTCTTGCCAAAAGTAGTTTGCCCTTAGGGTCAATGCCGTTGCGAAAGTCAATGGGAATAACTGTGTTGTTCTCGGGGATGGGCATGGCGCCGCCGTGACTCCTTATTATAGCCTTGCGGCGAGTAAGCTCGGCAAGATCTCGCCTTATGGTCGGCTCGCTTACATAAAGGGTCTTGCTTAGGTCCTCAACGCTTGCAAACTTGTTTTTGGTAAGAATTTCTAAAATTCTGCTTAAGCGCTCTTCACGAATCACGATTAAATTCGCTCCCTTCTGATTGCACGAAATTGAGCATTTATAAATTTTAGAGCCATACATTGACATATTTGATTGATAGTGTATAATTAATTATACAAAAACCGATCAATTATGTCAATCGGATATATAAATACAGCAAAGTAATTTTTACATAAATTACTTTCCGCTTTTACAAATTCATACTATGCCATCTGTATGTTGTAAGAGAGGGCAGAGGAGGACCGTGAAAACGGTCCTCTTTTGTTTTACGTAACTTATAAAAATTGCTTGAAATGGGGAAAAAGAGGTGATATACTATATAATGAGCAAAAATTTTTCCTCGGAGGCATAGTATGAGAAAAACAAAAATTATCTGCACAATAGGCCCTGCCTGCAGCGATGAAAAAACGCTTGCAGAGCTCTGTATGGCGGGAATGAACGTTGCGCGCCTTAACTTTTCGCACGGCACGCACGAGCAGCATCTTAAGGTGATCGAAACAATCAAAAAGGTGCGAACAGACCTTAATCTGCCCATCGCCATTATGCTTGACACCAAGGGCCCCGAGTATAGAATAGGAACCTTTGAAAACGGTAGCGTTATGATAGAGGACGGCGCTGAGTTTACCTTTACAACAAAAGAGGTTGTCGGTAGCAATAAGCGTGTTTCGGTAAGCTATAAGGGCATCGCTTCTGAGATGAAGCGCTCTGACATTATAAAGGTCAATAACGGTCTTTTGGTTTTTGAGGTCGTTGATACTACCGAAACCGACGTTATCTGTAAAACAATAGTCGGCGGCGAGCTTCGCGATAAAAAGAGTATGAGCTTTCCCAATAAGGTCTTAGGGCAGAAATATGTAAGCGAGGAAGATGAAAAGGATATAATCTTCGGCATACAGAATGATGTTGATTTTATCGCCTGCTCCTTTGTTTCCTGTAAGCAGGATCTGCTTGATATAAAGAAGATCCTCTCTGAAAACGGCGGCGAGAATATTGACCTTATCGCAAAGATAGAGAACCGCTCGGGCGTAAATAATATTGAAGATATCTGTGAGGAGTGCGACGGAATTATGGTCGCCCGCGGTGACCTCGGTGTTGAGATTCCCTTTGAAGAGGTTCCCGCTATTCAGAAGGAGCTTATCTCGGAATGCCGCCTTTTAGGCAAACGAGTAATTACCGCAACCGAAATGCTTGAATCGATGATTCACAACGCCCGCCCCACCAGAGCTGAAATTTCTGACGTTGCAAACGCCGTTTTTGACGGAACAAGCGCTGTAATGCTCTCGGGCGAGACCGCCGCAGGTAAATATCCTGTGCTTACCGTGCAGACAATGGCAAAAATTGTCGAGCAGGCTGAAAACAGCATTTCCTATAAAAAGATGTTCCTAAATTCCGAGTTTAATATAAGAAACACAGTTGACGCCATTTCCCACGCAACCTGCAATATGGCGATAGACATTGACGCGCAGATAATTGCCGTCTGCTCGCTTTCCGGCTCGACTGTGCGAATGGTTTCGCGTTTCCGTTCTCCTGCCGATATTCTCGGCCTTACCACCGACGAAAAGACCTGGCGCCAGCTTTCGCTTTCCTGGGCGGTAACTCCCGTTAAGTGCGAGCTTTACGATTCGACCGATGTTCTGTTCTACACCGCTAAAAAGCTTGCCGTTTCAACATATAGCCTCAAAAAAGGCGATAGAATAGTTATAACCGGCGGAATGATAAACGGCTCCTCGGGCAACACCAATATGATAAAGGTTGAAACGGTTTAAATTTTAAAAAAAGAGGGTAATGATATGAAGCTTCTTTTTAAACAGAAAATGTTTTCCTGGTTTGATAGCTATGATATTTTCAGTGAGGCAGGCGAAACCCTTTATAAAGTAAAGGGACAGCTCTCTTGGGGCCATTGCCTTAAGATCTACGACGCCTCGGGAAACGAGATCGCAACTGTAAAGCAAAAGATATTTACATGGATGCCCAAGTTTGAAATGTACTTCGGAGACCAGTATGTCGGCTGTATCAGCAGGGAATTTACATTTTTTAAGCCTAAATATAATATTGACTGCAACGGCTGGCATGTTGAGGGCGACTGGTTTGAGTGGGATTACAGCATTGTAAACCACTCGGGACAGCAGGTCGCAAGCGTTTCCAAAAAGATTTGGAACTGGACCGATACATACGAAATCGAGGTGCTTGACCCCAGAGACGCCCTCTGCGCCCTTATGCTCGTCATCGCAATCGATGCCGAAAAATGCTCCCGCGATAACTAAAATCAAAAGAGCCTGCCGCACGGCAGGCTCTTTACATTTTATTTAGATTTGTTTATCTGTTAAGAATAAGCTTTGTGAGCTCAACGGGCTCAACAATTTCGCTTCCCTTGTAAACTCTCATATTGCCCGAAGCAATCTCGTCAATGAGGATAACCTCGCCGTTGTTGTAGCCAAACTCAAACTTGATATCCCAAAGGTCAAGGCCAATCGACTTTAAGTCATCTGCAACGATTTTGGTAATCTTTAAGGTCTGCTCCTTCATGCTCTCAAACATTTCGGGGGTCATAATATTAAGCGCGGCCAGTCCTTCGCAGGTAACAAGGGGATCGCCCTTTGCATCGTCCTTTAAGGTGCACTCAACATATCCGCCCTCTAAAACTGTGCCGTCAGCTATGTACTCGCCGTATCTGCGGATAAAGCTGCCTGTTGCAACAAGGCGGCAGATAACCTCAAGGCCCTTGCCAAAAACAGTTGCGGGAAGAACCTCCATGGTAGCCTCGTCAATGTTAGCACTAACGTAGTGGGTCTTGATGCCTGCTTTTTTAAGAAGCTCGAAATAATGAATAGAGGTTTCAAGGTTAGCCTTGCCGATACCCTCAATGGTAAGACCTACAGTGTTCTCACCGGGATCGAAAACGCCGTCTTTGCCTGTGCAATCGTCCTTGAATTTAAGGAGAACGTTGCCGTTGTCAAGTGAATAAACATCCTTTGTTTTGCCCTGATAAACTTTTTTCATATTTTTGCTCCTTTGCAGGTAAATCCTGCTAAAAATTAAGTTGAGAGTTGCCTCTCGGCTGGTGGACTTGAAGGGGATCGAACCCTCGACCTCCGCGTTGCGAACGCGGCGCTCTCCCAGCTGAGCTACAAGCCCGAAAAGAGAATGCCCATAGCCGAGTTAGCTCGACAAAGGGCATTGGTTGGTGGACCTGATGGGATTCGAACCCACGACCCCCACACTGCCAGTGTGGTGCGCTCCCAGCTGCGCTACAGGCCCGTATAAACGGTTTTTAAGCTACAAACAAAATTACGATAATTATTATAGCAAAAACCGCTTGTGCTGTCAAACATTTTTTGCAAAAATCAGTCTAAAAATTTAAAATCTTTAAAGTCTGCCGTAAATTTTAGCGACGGACAAGAAAATTTCTCTAAATAACCGCTTTTTTTGTCAAAATAAAGGGTGTAAGGCGACGAGTCAAGATTGCCGCTTATTTTAAAGCTGTCGCCCGCGTCCTCGGTGTTCTTCTCACTCGAGGCAGAAGCGAGGGAAGAGAATATCAGCCTTGCGGCAGAGGGCAGAGCAGAATTGAGCTCTGCAAGCGAAAATGATAGCCCCTTGTAGCTTGCGGTCGTGTTTTCGCCGTTGTATTCAAAAATCAAACCTTTGAGCGTGTCGGGCGATAAGACCTCAAGCGTTGCGCCCGCAGCATTTCTGTAGGTAAGCTTCGCTTCAAGAGAAAGTGTGTCGTAGTTTATCTGTGCCGTGCAGGTAAAAGGAACGTTGGTCTGTATGCTCTGAGGCTCTTCCTCTTTTTTGCCGCAGGAAACACTAAACAATAAAACCAAAATAGTAAAGAGCGCGGTTATTGATCTTTTCAAAAAAACTCCTCCGTGTCAAAGGCGTGCGCCTACTCAAATTCTTTGAACACCTCGGGCAGAGTTTCTATAAGGTCGGTGGTGATAACAGAGCGCTCTCCCATTCTCTCACCGCAAATTTCTCCCGCTCGCGCGTGCAGAAAAACGGCGGCGCAGGCGGCATTCTCAGCGGATAACCCTTGAGAGATAAGCGCACCTAGCATTCCTGCGAGCATATCTCCGCTGCCGCCCTTTGCCATGCAGGGATGCCCGCCGATACTCTTGTAAAGCTCTCCGCCACTATCGGCAATAACCGTTTCGAAATCCTTAAGAACAAGAGTAACACCGTGCTTTTCGGCAAACTCGCTCGCGACCTTCTCACGATTTTCTTTGATATAAGAAACATCCAAGCCGCTAAGGCGGGAAAACTCTTTTATGTGCGGCGTTAAAATAAGCGGGGCAGAGGTGTTCTTTAATATATTTATGTCTTGCGCGAGTATGTTTATTCCGTCAGCGTCTAAAACCACAGGAACATTTATGTGGCTCAAAAGCTTTTTAACAAGCTTTTTTGTATCTTTGCATACCGAGAGTCCGCAGCCTAAAACAACTGCGGTCATAGAGTTAGCCTTTTCTATAAGAAAATCTGTGCTTTCAAAGGAAATTGAGCCATCCTCAGTTTCGCAAATCGACAGGGTAATTGCCTCGGGTGTTGAGATTTTAAGCGGCAACAGCGCACTTTCTGCACTTGCAGTATAGGTCAGCCCCGAGCCGCTTCTTAAGGCCGCTCTTGTAGCTAAAACGCAGGCTCCGCTCATAGAGCGGCAGGATGCTACTATAAGGGTCTTTCCAAAGCTTCCCTTGTTGCAGTTGCGCTCTCTTTTGGGGAGCAGCTCTTTTATGTAAGTTTTGTCTAAAATAACCATACAGAAAACCTCCAAAGACAGTATAGCATATTTTTTCAAACTATGCTATACTTAAATAAGAAAGGCAGGGGAGAAAATGCAAAGATTTTATTCGTACAATCAGTATATGAGGGAAAAGTTCGGCTGTAAAATGTATAAACTGAGCCTCAGCATTTCAAACACCTGCCCAAACCGCGACGGCACTAAGGGAGCGGGCGGTTGCATTTTCTGTAGTGAGGGCGGCTCGGGCGATTTTGCCGCGGCTTACTGCAAAAGTATTACTGAGCAGATAGAGGATGCTAAAAAACTTGTGAGCCGCAAAAACCGCGGCGGAAAATATATAGCCTATTTTCAGAGCTTTACCAGCACGTATATTGCCCCGCAAAAGCTGCGCGATGCCTTAAACGAAGTGCTGAAGGATAAGGACATCTGCGCCGTTTCTATTGCGACCCGCGCCGACTGCCTCGGCGATGAGATTTTGGCGGTGCTTTCCGAGTTCTCTTACAAAATTCCGATTACTGTCGAAATGGGTCTGCAGACCATTCACGATAAGACTGCTAGGCTTATAAATAGATGTTGTGATTTAAACGAATATGAAGCCTCGCTTGAAAAGCTTAAAGCGCTGGGGATAGAGGTGGTCTATCATATCATAGCGGGTCTGCCGTTTGAAACCGAGGAGGAGTTTTTGGAAACCGTGCGCTATGTAGGAAAAAGCGGCGCTGATGGAATAAAAATTCAGCTTCTTCACATTTTAAAGGGCACCGAACTTGAAAAAATGTTTAACAGAGGGGAATTTAAGGTCTTTTCAAAAGAGGAGTATTTTACTCTCGTAGCAAAGGCGCTGGAAATTTTGCCGCCCGATATGGTTATACACCGCCTTACAGGCGACGGCGCCAAAAAAATACTCATAGCGCCCCTCTGGAGCGCCGATAAAAAGGATGTTCTTAATTCATTAAATCGTTACTTAGAAGAAAACGATATACTTCAAGGCAAAAAAATCTCCGATGCCCTTTAGCATCGGAGATTTTAATTTACATAGAAGAAAGTTTTTTCTTAAGCCCCGTTCGGTCAAAAATAACCGCAGTCGAGATAAAGAGAATTGCACTGGCACCTGTCTGGATAAGGTTAAAGGGAACAGACGCAAGAGGAACGACCCAACCGCATCCATAAATAATAACCTCGGCAACGTAATATCCGCCGCAGCAGATTACCGCGCCTATAATGCAGGCAATAACGTTGCGTGTGCAGAGAACAGTCTCCTTTTTGCTCGTGAAAAACAGAGTGGATAACGCCTTAATTAAAACGGTCGCAGGAACCCATGCGGGAGCGCCGCTTGCGACATCTGCAAGACCTGCGCCGATAGCCGCGGCAGAAGCGGCATAAGGAGCGGGCAGAAAAGCGGCACAGAGATAAATGAGCGCGTCGCCTAAGTGTATGTAACCGCCGTTAAAGCCGATTCCTATGTGGATCATCGTCGCTAAAAAAATGATTGCGGCAAAAACTGCCGCAAGTGAAAGGTTTAAGATCTTTTTGCTTGTGTTTGTCATAAAATCAGTCCTTGTTAAATTTGCAAAGTTTATTAAGAAACGGCTCAAATGCAATACCGTCGTTGTGGTCTGTGTCAAAGCGGGAGGTGTATTCGGTAGTCTCCTCAACGAATTTTGATGCAAACTCGGTAGCCTCTAAAAGCGGGATTCCGTTGGTAACCGCGCCGCATAAAACCGATGCGAACAGATCCCCCGTTCCGGGATAAGATTCCTTTATTCTGCGGGTCTCAACGCTGTGGTAGTTGCCGCTTTCCCTGTCAAAAACAAAGGTGATTATTTTGTCGCCTCTTGTAATTCCGGTAATAACGACTGAACGCGCACCATTGCCGCTTAGCTTGTATGCAAGCCTTTTTGCAAAATCCTCTGAAATATCCTCGCCAATGTATTTTTCACCCGCCAAAATGCAGGCCTCGGTGATGTTAGGGGTAATAATATCGGCACGCTCTGCAAGGTGCTTCATTTTCTCGCAAAGCTCTTTTGAATATGTAGAGTAGATCTTGCCGTTGTCGCCCATAACGGGATCAACAATTATGATATTATTGTCGGTCTTAAAATCGTCAAAGAATTTAAGAACAATGTCTATCTGCTCGCTGCAGCCTAAGAATCCCGAAAAAATAGTGTCAAACTGTAGAGAAAGCTTTTTCCACTGTGCCGCGTAGGCCGCCATTTTGTCGGTGTAGCTGTCAAAATGATAGTTGGGGTAACCCGTGTGGTTGGATAAAATTGCAGTGGGCAGAGCGCAGCACTGAACACGCATTGCCGAAAGAACAGGCAATGCGACGGCTATTGAACATCTTCCGAAACCGGAAAAGTCGTTTATAACTGCACATTTTTTAACGGGTAGCTTCATTTAAAAACCTTCTCTAAAATAATTTATTATATTATAAAACTGTTTTTTTTAGATTGCAATAGCAGTACACGGAAAATTTACATATTATTATTTGATTTTTATAAATAAAGTCGTTATAATTATTTTAAGGATATAAAAAACTCGGAGGAAGAGTATGGCTGATTATACTAATCTTGTATGCCCCGTGTGTAAAGAAAAATTTGCGGTAGAGGACGATATCGTTGTCTGCCCAATTTGCGGCACACCTCACCATAGAGCCTGCTGGGCAAAAGAGGGTAAATGCGCAAACACCGCTTGGCATAAGGAAAATAAGACATATAATATAGAAGAAGAGCGCAGTAGAATAGACGAGGAGCAAAGTAAATCCGACGCAGAGCGCGAGGAAAAGAAAACCGTGGTCTGTCCCAGATGCGCGGCCCATAACGACTCGCAGGCCATTTTCTGTAACCGCTGCGGCGCCCCCATTTCTCAGGGCTTTTGCAGGAGAGAGGGCGAACCTCACTTCTCGCAGGGACATTTTTACGGCTCGATGCCCTTTGGCGCTCCCTTTGCCGCTCAGCATGAAAACGAGCAGATCGATGGGGTAGAGGCTTGGAAGCTTACCTCGGTGGTAAAAGAAAATAAGATGAGATTTCTCCTGTTCTTCAAAACCTTGAGCAGCAGAAAGAGCAAAACAAGCTTTAACTTTGGCGCGTTTCTGTTCGGCCCTTTCTATTTCCTTTACAGAAAGATGTACGGCTTGGGAATAGCTGTTATGGCGCTTATGCTCGCCCTTAATATTCCCAGCATTATTGTGAGTCTCACCAATGAATACCTTTCCAAGATTGCGGGCACGACCGTTACCTATGGGCTCAGCCTTTCCAAAGACAGCATAACTATTCTTATGTATGCAACCTATATATGCTCGCTGCTTTTGACTGCAACCCGCTTTGTCTGCGGACTGTATTCAAACTGGCTGTATTTTAAGAAATGCAAAAAGATCGCCGCCTCGATAGACAAAACTGCAAATAGCCGCGAAGAATTTGTAGAAGCGGCTAATAAAAAGGGCGGAGTTAATCGCGCAGTTATAATAACTCTGGGCGTTTTGTATATGATTTCTGTATGGACTGTTCTTTTTATGACGGGAAGTCCTGGTATATTAGGATAAATGAATTTATTAAACCCTCCTCACATACAATTTAGTACTGTATGTGAGGAGGATTTTTTATGTTTAGAAAAAGCTTGAAATATTTAGCGATTTTGCTGGCGCTCATAGTTTCGCTTACCGTCTGCGCGTCTGCAAACGATGCCCTTTCGGTGTCTGACTATGTAACCGCGCCCGACTGGGCGGTAGGCGATAGCGCGGTAATTGCAGACGCATCTGCCCTAAACCTCGGCGGAAAATCAATTCTTTTAATGGAAGAAACAACTGGCAAGGTGCTGTATGAGCGGGACGCAGATATTAAAATGCCGCCCGCCTCGATTACCAAAATTATGACATTGCTTTTAACTATGGAGGCGATGGAAAGCGGAGCGTTTTCGCTTGATACAGTTGTCACCTGCTCGGCGCACGCCGCCTCAATGGGCGGCGCTCAGATATGGCTCGAAGAGGGCGAAAAAATGACCGTTGACGATCTTCTTAAAGCCGTCTGCATAAAGTCTGCAAACGATGCCGCCGTATTGCTTGCGGAACTTGTCGGCGGAAGCGAGGACGGCTTTGTTGTTATGATGAATGAGCGCGCCGCCTCTCTTAAAATGACGGGCACCACCTTTAAAAACGCATCGGGACTTGATGCCGAGGGTCATCTTTCGACCGCCCGCGATATAGCTATAATGTCGCGAGCGCTTATGCGCCACGATAAGATTTTCGAGTACACAAAGATATGGATGGACACCCTGCGCGGCGGCGAAACCGAGCTTGTAAACACCAATAAGCTTATCCGCTTTTATAAGGGCGCAACAGGACTTAAAACGGGAACGACCGACGGAGCGGGTAGCTGCCTTTCGGCAACCGCTGAGCGCGACGGACTTTCCCTTATCGGCGTTGTAATGGGCTTTCCCGACAGTAAAACCAGAAACGCCGCCGCCAAAAAGCTTTTAGACTTTGGCTTTGCAAACTGGAAAATTATCACTCCTGAGGTAAGCGCCGATATTCCCGAAAGCTTAGAGGTTAAAAAGGGAATAGTGGATAGCGTTAAAATCGCGGCAGGTCAGAGTCCCTCGGTGCTGGTCGAGAGAAAAAGCGAGGGCAATATTACGACCGAAATCAAGTTGCCCGAAAGTCTGACCGCCCCTGTAAAAAGCGGGCAGAGCGTGGGAACGGCTCAAATTTTTGTAGACGGCAAGCCCTACGCGACCTATGAGATAAACGCCGCAGAGAACGCTCCGAAACTTACCTTTTTGTATGCTTTGGGCAAAATTCTTGCCGCTATCTTTTAAATGTGAATAAAAACACAAATTTTTTTCATTTTGTTTGTATGTTTGTCTTGAAAAATTTACAGGAGTATAGTAAAATATAGTAAAGAAATACAAAGTTTCAAAG
Source organism: Oscillospiraceae bacterium (assembly GCA_017461245.1). Lineage (GTDB taxonomy): Bacteria > Bacillota > Clostridia > Oscillospirales > Ruminococcaceae > SIG578. The sequence continues at coordinate 1,306 of JAFTYW010000013.1, read as the reverse complement.
GGGAAACAAAAATGGCGCTTAAATTTATTGACAAATATGCGCAGGGCTTTGTCGCAGAGCACGAGGTTGAGGCTATAAAACCTCAGGTTCTCGCCGCTCACAAAACTGTGCATGAAAAATCCGGCCTCGGTGCAGATTTTCTCGGCTGGCTCGATCTTCCCGAGAATTACGATAAGGCAGAATTTGCTGCTATCAAATCCGCGGCTGAAAAAATCAAGAAAAACACAGATGTTTTCATCGTTATCGGCATAGGAGGCTCTTACTTAGGAGCCAGAGCCGCGATAGAGTTTATCCGCTCTCCTATGTATAATCAGCTTAAAAAGGATACCCCAGATATCTACTTCGTGGGCAACAGCATCAGCGCTGATTATATGAACGAGATCCTCAATATCTGCGAGGGCAGAGATGTTTCGGTCAACGTTATCTCTAAGTCGGGAACAACGACCGAGCCTGCAGTCGCATTTCGTATCTTCAAAAAGCTTCTTGAAGAAAAGTATGGCAGAGAGGGAGCGCGCGAGCGCATCTTCTGTACCACCGATAAGGCAAGAGGAACCCTTAAAGAGCTTGCTGACCGCGAGGGCTATCAGACCTTTGTAGTGCCCGATGATGTCGGCGGCAGATATTCGGTACTTACCGCAGTTGGTCTTCTTCCCATGGCAGTTGCCGGCATTGATCTTGATAAGGTTATGCAGGGCGCACAGGCCGCAATGAAGGACTTTGCAACCGAGGACTTTGAAAATAACGATTGTTACAGATATGCCGCTATGCGTAACATCCTTTACCGCAAGGGCAAGGCAATCGAGATCATGGTCAGCTACGAGCCGAGATTTACCATGATGAACGAGTGGTATAAGCAGCTCTACGGCGAGAGTGAGGGCAAGGATCAGAAGGGTATTTTCCCCGCATCCGTAGTCTTCTCGACAGACCTTCACTCTATGGGTCAGTTCATTCAAGACGGTACAAGAAATCTCTTTGAAACCGTTGTTAATATCAAAAAGCCTAACAGAGATATCGTGATCGAGGCAGAGGCTGAGAACTTTGACGGACTCAACTTCCTTGCAGGTAAAACGATGTCGCAGGTAAATGCCAAGGCTTTTGAGGGAACTATCTTAGCTCACAATGAGGGCGGCGTTCCCAACCTTATCTTAGAAATTCCCGAGGCAAACGAGTTTGAGTTTGGTTATATGGTTTATTTCTACGAAAAGGCTTGCGCAATTTCGGGTTATATGCTGGGCATCAACCCCTTTAACCAGCCCGGAGTTGAGGCTTATAAAAAGAATATGTTTGCCCTTCTCGGTAAACCCGG